>NZ_JAYMNS010000028.1:0-61177 GCF_036941035.1 Candidatus Merdisoma sp. JLR.KK006
GCACAAAGCAAAGAGGAATTAACACAAAGCAAAGAAGAGTTAAAACGGGCGCTCTTTCGAATTGCACAGTTGGAGAAGGAGCAACGGGCCTAAAGAATTAATCAAGCAAGAGGGCTGGATGTGAATTTTCCATTTGAAACCATGCCTTGGAAGCCTTAATTTTATTGGTTTTTTGGAGAGATAGGGGATATATGGAAGAAGCCTGGGACAAGGCATTTAACGACAAAATAAAAAAGCTCTGTAGAAAATAAAATCTACAGAACTTTTTTATTTATTTTATAATTCAAAGAATAAAACGGAAATTTCCCTCAAGATACTATTTACAAAAAATCTAAGAACGCACCGGCTTCGCAGCAGTCCCGGCAACGCCCAGAATCCTGGAAAACGCATTCAAAAATACATAAAGCAAAACCGTATAAACTCCCAGAGCAATGGTATTCTTCACCAGACGTATCGTCAGAAGATACTGCCACTCCATCCCGTACATCAGATGAAGCCAAAAGGTTGACAGGGTACAGGAAATAACAAATTCCGTAAGGCCGCCCAGAAGAGCCCGCCCCGGTGTGATCCTGGTACGGTAGAGGAACATGCCGAAGAGAAAACCCATAAGGGCATAGGTCAGTGTAAAGCCCGGAAAAAATGGTGCAGACTGGGGAGTAACAAAGAAGCTTATTACATCACCGGCGATTCCCACGGTCATACCCATAAGGGGGCCGCCGTAAAAAGCCGCCGCTGCCAGAGCCAGAAATGCAAGGCGGAATTCCAGAATTTCGGAAAACCGGATGTTGAAGAGTGACAATACAACGTAGAGGGACACAAAGAGTCCGCCTAAGCATATGCCCTGTACGCTGTGGATGTTTTTTAGCTGTTCCCTGAAACGGAACGCATGTTTGGAACATAATTGCATAAAAAATACACCTCCTGTTGTGTGGTAGGTTAAATGAATGGTAACGGTACGGGCGTAGGTGTGAAAATGCTTGCATTTTCACACCTATGCGGCATTCGCCGCATGTGTCAGAAAATCTGAATCTGGCCTGGTGTGCAAACACCCCATTCCAGATTCAAATTTTCTGACACGCCCTGCTCATTGCTAAAGTAAATAATAGTCCCTTCACACATGAGATGTACTCATCTGTAGCAACGGGTGCGGATAATATATCGTAAGACGAACGTATACATACGCTCACTTTTCGTTTCGAGGCGACTCCCCATCCATCGAACACTTGACGCATAGAATCCTACTTCGCTATTATTTATGAAACCCATTATAACAGGTATTTACGGAAATGCAATAGGAAAAGATAATTTTTTAACAAAGTTTTGGCGGCATAAGGTCAGAGGATTGGGAATAGGGAGTGAATATTTGTGATTACCGGATGTATTGCTTGTAAAACCAGGAATTTTATTGACAATAGTTAGAGAATTTGATAGCCTGTAAACAGAAATTCAGCTCAAACATTTCACAAGAAAATGGCATGGAACTTAAAACAGCAGCAATCCCACAGAGCACAAATCAATTTACAGGCACATGTATCGGTGACTGGAAATTGAATTAGAGCAGGGTGTACTGTGAGAAATGCTGCGGAACTTAGAATAGGAGGTTACCTATGGAAATTTTATTTGACACTGCCAATTTGGAGAGTATTCAAAAATACAGCCAGATTTACCCCTTTACGGGCGTTACATCCAACCCCAGCATTTTGAAGGCAGAGGGAAAGATTGAATTCTTCGCCCATATGCGTGAGATTCGTTCCATCATTGGAATGGAGAAAACCCTCCACATTCAGACCATTGCGGAGGATTTGGACGGTATTTTAAGAGATGCGGACGCTATTCTGAAAAATGTGGATTCCCGTGTTTTTATTAAGATTCCTACCACAGAGGCGGGCCTGCAGGCCATTATGAAGCTGAAAAGCCAGGGCGTGGGCGTAACGGCTACCGCCATTTATTCTAAGATCCAGGGCTTTATGGCAATCATGGCAGGAGCGGACTACATAGCGCCTTACCGGAACCGGATGGAGAACTTGGATGTGAATTTTGCGGAGGCAATCTCGGCATTTCGCAATGGAATCGAGGAGAACCATGCAAACTGCAAGATCCTGGCAGCCAGCTTCAAGAACATTGCCCAGGTAAATAAAGCGCTTCTGGCAGGCGCCCATACGGTGACCGTTCCGCCGCAGCTTCTCCATTCCACTTTCCAGATGGCTTCCGTTCAGAAAGCCATTGATGATTTCCGCTCAGACTGGGAGAGTGTACAGGAGGCCAAGACGATTGGTGACTTGCAGGGATAAAAAATAACTGCGGTTTTTATATGCGGGTTAGCGTATGAATAAAAATATAAGGAAAGTTAAAAGAGCTGATAAGTGTAATTCGAAGATTTGTACACTATCAGCTCTTTTGGATTCCGGCTTTTACTCCTGCTTGTAAGAAATAGAACTTGCCAATTTTCCGGAAAAATGGTATACCTTAAGAATGATTGCAAGGCGTTGAGACAGGATGATATGTGCAGATGTCCGTTCCAAAGCTGGGAAGAATGTTAGTGCAGGGATACAATATTGCATAAATATCGAAGTATTGTGTGCCTGACCATGTAAGACTGTATTGGGAACGGGCTTTTTGAGAATATGAGGTAGAATTATGATTTCGGATGCTTTTCTGGATGCGGTCCTTGATACCTTGAGGACCCTGCCCTTTTTATTTGCGGCTTTTTTGGTCATTGAGGCCATGGAGCATTATTCCAATCAATACAGCAGCAAGGTGCTGGCGAGGGTGGGAAAGGCCGGGCCTTTTCTGGGGGCGGTTCTCGGATGTATCCCCCAGTGCGGTTTTTCGGTGGCGGCGGCCAATCTCTACTCAGGAGGGCTGATTACCCTGGGGACGCTTCTTGCGGTGTTTCTTTCCACCTCCGATGAAGCGGTTCTGATTCTTCTGGCCCACCCGGGGAGCGGTAAGGTGATTGGCTCTCTGTTGATCTGGAAAGTGGTTATCGGGATTGGAATGGGCTGCCTTATGGATGCGCTGTTTCGGAAGCGGAAAGAGGAAAAGCACATAGAGGAAATGTGCAAAAACTGCGGATGCAGCGATACCAGCGGGATCTTTCGTCCGGCAATTCTCCATACGGTGCGGCTGGGGGCATATCTTCTGGTATTTACCTTTTGCCTGAATCTTGTTCTGGAGCTTGTGGGGATAGAGCAGCTTTCCAGGATTTTAGGAAAAGATACTCTGTTTCAGCCATTTCTGGCGGCACTTCTGGGGCTGATTCCCAACTGTGCTTCCTCGGTACTGATTACGGAGCTCTATCTATCCGGGGGATTAAGCTTTGGCTCTGCCATCGCCGGACTGTGCGCCGGGGCAGGTGTGGGCGCAGCGGTACTGTTTCGATCGAATCATCCATTGGCGGAGAATGTAAAGATTCTGGTTCTTCTCTATGGATGTGCGGTGATTTCGGGGATACTGCTTGGAAGAGTGATGTGAGGTATTCCGAAACAGCGCTCAGCCACAGTACCGTGTAACCTTTGATGTAGACGTTACAAACTTTCTTTCACAGATAAAAAAGAAAAACTATTCTTTTACATTCTCCTTTGTTTATGCGGTAACGAAATGCGCAAATGAGATTGAGGAGTTCCGCTTCCGCTTTGTAGAGGGGAAGCCTGCGATTTTTGATACAATCAATACATCATTTACATATCTAAACAAAGAAACAGAGTTTTTTAAGGCAGTGAATGTTCCCATGCAGGAAAAAAATAGAAGATTATGTTGCGTTAGCCAAAAGAACAGAGGAAAATCAGACAGCGTATTTTACTGGGCCTATGGCAAACGACATTTACCAGTTTTCGCCTTTCCCCTGGGTGTCATATACCCATATTTCCCATACGGATTCCGGGAAAAAGACAATGCGGTGCCGTTGTTTGACTGGGGAAAATTTTACGAAAAGGGCGAAAGGATATGGATGCCCTTCTCCGTGCAAGTGCATCATTCATTTGCTGACGGTATTCATATCGGAAAGCTTGCCGAAAAGCTTCGGAATTATTTAAATGAGTTTGAGTAAAAAGCAAAGGATGGCCTGTTTTTTACGATAGAAAATTTTGCACCGAATAATGACAGAATGAAAACTCTGTATCTGGAGCGATGGAAAGACTATCAGTATAAGAACGGGAGGAGCCGGGAGGAATGTGAAAATCATGTGCTTCGATACAACAGGGAGTATTTCCCAATCACTATCCGGGAACAGATCCATATATTGCACAAATGTGGATTTGAGCATGCGGAAATTTTCTGGTGTTCCTATATGCAGGCCGGAATTCTGGGAATAAAATAGAGCTCTTTGCATTAGGATGCACTCATAAGACAGTATTAGAAACATTTTCGGAAACGGTGCAGTTAAGCAATGTCATTAAGTTAAGCTCTAAAAGCTTGTGAAGGCTTCGGGCAAGAACCGCCACCCCTTAGCGGGGCGGCCCTCCTCCCCTACGCCGGTCATTTTCCAGAGCTTAACTTAATGACATTGCGCAGTTAAGGGTTACTTTTCATATATGACAGCAATATCATGTATTTTACCCTTCATATTTTGGCGGATATGGGGCGGCTCCAAACATTCACATTTATTCCCAAAACCCAGAAGAATATCGTAGTAATAGTCGTTTTCTACGAAAGGAAAATCTACAATATAATACTCGTCGCCGTCTGGCAAAAAATTCTCATAGGTACAATAATCAAGCACCCTGTCCACTATGGATTTATGAATACGGAGTTTGATTTTTATTTGCATGGTTTCCAAAATTTCCGAGAAGTCTAAAATTGGCTTTTGATATTTTCGCGGTGTGAAATTCTCATTCAGTATTTTTAGATTTGACATACGGGATATTCGGAATAGACGGAAATCATTTCTTATATAGCAATATCCTTGCAAATACCAGTGACTGCCTTTTAATACAAGCTGATACGGCTCTGCTGTCCGTACTGTTTTATTTCCATAGTGAGCCACATATTCAAACAAAAGCAGCCGGTTTTTCTGTAAAGCGGATTTGATTATTTCCAAATATGTCCGTATGTTACTGCTTCCTGTCCAGTGGCTCAAATCTATGTTTATTTGATTTGCTTTTGATTCAATATCCTTTGCTCTTTCGGCGGGAATAAAGCTCTTGACTTTTGCAAGCGCATGTACTATTTCATCACCCCGTACCATACTTGAAAGACTGGAAAGCCCCATTAAAAGCGCAGAAAGGTCATCCGCAGAGAAGAACTTATTATCAATCTTGTACTCTTGCATAATTTCAAAGCCGCCGCCCACACCTGGCGTTGAACGAATCGGAATGCCAGCCATATTGATAACGTCTATGTCACGGTAAATTGTACGGGGGGAGACTTCAAACATATCTGCTAATTCTTGTGCGCCTATCCGCTTTTTATCAAGGAGAATCATAATAATGCTGACAAGTCTGTCTATTTTCATTTGACATTTGCCTTTCAAAATTTCTTTTTCTAATTATAGATTGTTGCCATATAGCTGTCAATAATTGCGGGTTATAATAAATGAAGTCAAAATAAATCAGGTTACTGTTCACAGTAACTAAATCAGTCCAGCCCGTTAGGAGGAAACAGTATGCAGAAAAAAGCCTTAGTAGTAATAGATATTCAAAAAGACATAACAAAGAATTACAAAGATATTATTGGCAATATCAACAAAGCCATTGATTGGGCCGTTAATAAGGAGATTCATGTTGTTTATATCAGACATGAAAATTTGTCGGCTGGCACAAGAACATTTAAGCCCAATACACCCGGATCTGAATTTGCTTCCGATTTGAAAATAGTGTCAGAAAACATTTTTACAAAATACAAGGGAAACGCATTAACCAGTGAAGCATTTATGGAATTTATTCGGCAGAATGAAATAAGTGAGTTTTACATAAGCGGAGCGGACGCAGCTGCTTGTGTTAAATCTACCTGTTACAACCTGTGTAAAGCAAATTATGGAGTTCATGTATTATCAGATTGCATAACCAGTTATGATAAAAAGAAAATTGATGAAATGCTGCGCTATTATGAAAGTAAAGGAAGTAGGATTATTAGTCTGAATGATTTATCGCTTTAAGATTTTTCCCTTTTACTTTTTGATAAGGATGGAAAGAAGAAAAATTTCCGTGGGGTAAAGCGTTTAACGATATCGCTGTTGGCAAGATGCTCCAGCCGGTCGGGGAGGGTTCCGAGGGTTTGGGAAGCGCCATATTTCTGTTTTAAGGATCGTTCTAAGAGATAGTCACAGATTTCCGGATTTTTTGGCAGGAGAGGGCCGTGGAGGTAGGTGCCGATGATATTTTTGCAGACGACGCCCTCATAGCCGGAGGCTTCCGTATTGCCGCAGCCGGAAATAACCTGCCCAAAAGGCGTGTGATTTCCGATATAGGTGCGTCCTCCATGATTTTCAAAACCCACAACAGGGCGGGAAGAAAAAGTCAGGGAGCTGTTCAAAATAATATTTCCGACCAAACGTTTTGATTCCCATTTGGTGTAAATATCTAAAATTCCAAGTCCCTCAAGAAGCATATCTCCGGTCTGATAATAATTTCCAAGAAGCTGATAGCCGCCGCAGACAGCCAGAACGGTGCCGCCGTGCTCCGCATAGTCACGAAAAGCTTCCTTTTGTCCGGACAGAAAGCGGCAGGCAAGCTCCTGCTCACGGTCAGAGCCGCCGCCTAAGAGTACCAGATCAAGCTTTGTAAAATCAATGGCGCTGTCAGAGGTAAGAGATTGTACCTGTGCTTCTATACCTCTCCATTGGAGGCGTTTTTGAAGACAGCGGATGTTGCCTTGATCTCCGTATAGATTCAGTAAATCCGGATATAGATGGCCGATTGTTAATTTCATATGACATATGCTCCTTTCACTAATTTACACATTACTTCTCCATTCTCTGTAAAAGGCGTTTCATCCGATATAATCCGGAATAGTTGACGAGAATATACAGATTCCCCGTTCCGTGTCTGGTAAGGTCTCGGATAAGACGCCCTATATGCCCGTCAGTCCTGCAGGGAATGTCTTCATATTTCAGCCGAAGTTCCATATCATGACGGCGTCTGCCTGTAGTCGTAATGGTAGAGCAATTGGAATCTGCCAAATATTGAAAATCCACATCCCACAGATAAGAGACATCCTTTCCGTCCGGGGCATTGTCATGAATTTGAATAATCAAATCCTTTGGGCTGGGGTCCTTTCGGATAAGCGAGATCTTCTGCTGGAAGCTGACAGGATTTTTGGCCAGATGAAGCTGTACCCTGGCCCCATGAATAAAAAAAGTGAGCTCCCGATGATTGCCGAAATCAAAATGTGTCATGGTTTTTTCAAAATGTTCCATTGGAGCATTCAAGGCACACAAGGCGGCATAAGCAGCAAGAGTATTGTAAATGTTATAGGGAGCCTGCACTTTGCAGAACAGGCGGGAGGAGCCAAGAGCAAAGGAATAGGCGCCATTTTGAACTGCCGCAGGGGAGATGGTATAGTCCGGTTCCGGGCGCTTCTGTCCGCAGCCGGGGCATCGGTAGATGCCAAGCTGTCCATAATGAAAGAATTCATAGGAAAGCTTCTGCCCGCAGGAGCAGCAGAAAATACTTTCCCGAATCCCGGAACGGGAACAGTCGTCAAAAATCGGCTCGTTGATGCCGTAGGTAACTGCCGGATTGGGGCAGGAGGCCATAAGGGAAGCGGACAGGACATCATCACAGTTAATCACAAGTCTGGCCTTTGGCAGCTTTGAGAGAGCGGTCCGGATTCGCTTGCGTGTCAGATCGATTTCTCCGAAGCGATCCAGCTGGTCCCTGGAAATGTTGGTGAGAAGCACGCAGTCAGGGCGCAGCTTGGGAAGAATATAGAGAGAAGCATTTTCATCAACCTCTAAACAGGCATAGTCGGCGTCAAGCTTTCCGTATC
This sequence comes from Candidatus Merdisoma sp. JLR.KK006, assembly GCF_036941035.1. NCBI lineage: Bacteria > Bacillati > Bacillota > Clostridia > Lachnospirales > Lachnospiraceae > Candidatus Merdisoma > Candidatus Merdisoma sp. JLR.KK006. The sequence goes on from NZ_JAYMNS010000028.1 coordinate 7,927, forward strand.
TGTCTGTCCCAAGGACAAAGGCAGAGACAATGCCGTCCAGCATATTTGCTCCGGTCCGGTTGCTGATAACCCTTTTTCCCTCTCCCTTTAGGGCATGGTACAAAATGCTGTTTGTGGTGGTTTTTCCATTGGTTCCCATGACGGCTATGATTTTTTTACGAACCATAGAAGACAGGGCAGGCAGAATCTCCGGGTCAATGGTCCGGGCAAGGTATCCGGGAAACGAGGCTCCATTTCCCAGATGGAAAAAACGAATAAGGATAGCGGCAAGCTTTGCCAGGCGGATAGCCAGTATTCTCCTAAAATGTATCATCAGCTTCATGTTTCATGTCCTTTCCGGGAAAATATAACACGGATTTATCTAATTATCCTCTAAAATTTTCGGGGTAATATAGCAAGGCGGCTTTAAGGTATTCAGGGAGAGGGAAAGGTCCGTAAAAATGGGGTAGTGATTTGGAGTAAAATCTGATAAGATATAAGAAGAAATTCAAAAAACGGGAATTATTTTGGAGGAGCATGATGAAAAAAGTAGGATGGTATCTGATGAGTATCCTGCCGGTACTTATGATGATCGGAGTTCAATTTATTGCAAGTATTGTAATTACGGCATGGTATATGATACGTTACGGTGTGACGGCAGGAGCACAGATGGTTTTTGATAATATTATGGGCATTACGGTTGTCACGCAAGTGCTGACGCTTTTGATTTCGGCCCTCTGGTACTATTTATGGATTGTCCGGGGGAGAAAGCAAAGGGAAAAGGAGAGGAAGCCCCGCTTTTCCCTGCGGTCTGCCGGGATTATCCTTTGCCTTGCAATCGGCGCTCAGTGCTTAATCGGACTGCTTCTTGTGGCATGGCAGTATATAAGCCCCGAGCAGATTGAATCCTATAATGATTTGATGGAGACGGCCGGAATCGGTGAGCTGACCATATTTAGCGCCATTGCAACGGTAATTATGGCGCCTCTTGGGGAAGAGCTTGTGTGCCGGGGCCTTACGGTGGAGTGTCTGAAACGGGCCGGTGCAGGCTTCTGGGTGATCAATGTGGTGCAGGCCGTGCTTTTCGGGATTATGCATCTGAATCTGGTTCAGGGAGTTTATGCATTTCTGGTGGGGCTGATTTGCGGATATCTTGCATTGAAATATAAGACCCTTATGGCATCTATGCTTTTTCATCTGTGCTTTAACGCTTATTCCACCTTTGGAACCGTTATTCTTGAGAAGCTGGAAGCAATGAATTCCTTAGTTTTCAATGTTAGCTGCCTGTTTATTGGCATTGGGGCATTTTTCTTTGGAATCAGTCTGCTTAAGAGGGATGTAAGAGAAGAAGAGGATCCCTTGACGGGAACCGGGATTGGAATATAAGAAGGGCCCATGAAGGAGGAAAGATTGGGAACGAATGAAAGTGAGTATACGGGGGAGCGGCTATTATAATTACTGAAATACCTTTTGCGTCCATGGAATTTTATGGACGCATTTCTTATTAAGAAAGCTCGTCAATTATTCGGTGCCGATGCCATGATGTTGGGGGCAGGAAAATACCCCATGTTAAGCTTTTTATCATAAATGTTAAAAGCAATTGCTTGAAAATAACAATGGTTTTTTGTAAGGTGAACCCAAGGAGGTTTTTTGATGAATGTAGGCGAAAAAATTAAGACAATCAGAAAAATGGCAGGAATGACACAGGAGGAGCTTGCCGAAAAAATGAATGTGTCAAGACAAACCATTTCAAAATGGGAAAAAGAAATTTCATCTCCGGATTTGGAAAGCGCAATTATTTTATGTGAACTATTCGAGATTTCTTTGGACGATTTTCTGAAAGGAGGGCGATCTGTGAAAGAAGAAAAAATATCACTGCAGGATATGATAAAAATAAACCGGCGGAATCAGAAGCTTACAATTTTATTGCTCAGCGGTTTGTTTTTTCTTATGATTGGAGCGTTAGCATCATTATTTATCGTGGCGCTTGAAAATGCCGCCGACAGTATCAAATACATGCTGTACCGGTACATAGCGGTTGGCCAGTATACAAGTGCGCCGGTCAACTACGGGAGGCTTATGGCTCCTGCAATTTTGCTGATTGCAATCGGAGTTATATTGAGCGTGGCTTATGTAATAGAAAGATGGAGGGAGAAAAAGGGAAATGAATCTTAAAAATAAAACGAAAACAGCAATCGCAGGCCTTTTGATAATGGCAATGTGTTTGGCGGCATGTGCTCATAAGCAAAAAGAGAACCCTTATGGTCCTGTAGTTGAAAAATTGGGTGATGAGGATGCCTACGCATTTCTTGATATGGATTATAAAAATTATGTTATGGTAACCTCAGACGGATTGTATGATACAGGGACGGAAAGTCAGGGGGCTATTTATTGTACGGTCTATTATTACGGAAAGGATGGGGCCGTAAACCTTGGAACCATTATGAGCGATGGAACGGCTTATCCTATCTCCTTTTCAGGGGACGGCATTTTTGCGGCATCCGGACACGGCATAGAGAAATATGCCATTTCTGAAAGGGATAATCAGCTCTATCTGAAAAAAGCTGCATATGTGGCGTATGATGAGGATGGAAATGAGCATTATACTTCTGTAACGGACGGAAAGGAAATGGATTCAAGCGAAGAGGAATATGAAGAACTGGCAGAGGAATACAGGGAAAGCCAGATTATACACTTTTCTTATGGCGCAGACGGGTGCGTGAATGAAATAATTGAATACTAAGGCAGCTGCAAAGCTTTTGGTACGGAACAGTTACAGCTTTTGAAAAAAAGGGACAGAGCAGGCCGGTATATGGCCCGCTCCGTCCCTTTTTTAGAATTCGGTGTCTCTTGGAGCGGAATTGTACTGTAATCCCAAAAATGCATTGAAATCTTTGTTATACATCTTTTCCAGATCCTTACTGTATCCAATCACCATGTGAGGCTGTTCGGCCGAGTAGATCTTTAAAGCTTCCTGGGTGTTTCCCTCAGACAAGCTGATGCCGAACATATTTTTTTCTCTGGTAAAGAGACGCATTTCGCTTACGCTGTTCCTTCCGGTACGCCTAAAGTAATATCCCCAGACCAGATCCTTATTGGCCAGAATCTTAGCCTTGTTGCCCTGCATGTAGATGGTCCATCTTTTTCCGACCCATACATCTGACCCAATCAGCCGTGCCTGGTTAAAGTCCTCCTCGATGGTAGCCATGGAGACGGAACTGTCTCTCTGGAGATACTGCTGGATGGACCTGGAATAGGAATCATTGAAAAGGCCAACGGCGCTGAGAACGGCAAATACAATGAGTAAGACGGCACCCGCCATCATAACCCAGAATAACAGGGCATTCACGCCGCCGATGTTTTTCGTATCCAGTTCATAGAAATAGAACACATCGTAATCTGTTTCCGTAATATCTAATTCAGCCAGGGAATCCCGGAAATACCGTTCTGTCTGGGAATCCATCTTATTCCAGACACCGGTGACCGTAACCGGCTCTGGAGGAGCCGTGCTTCCTGTCTCGTCAATGAGATAATCAAAAGTCTGATCGATTTTGGAACTCATTTCCTGCTGTCTGTCAGTTTTCAGGAAAATGCTGTAAAAATACCAGACGGAAGAATTGTTTTCATAATCATCTACCCATTGGAAGGCTATGTAGCTGTAGCCGTCTGTGGAAGTGCTGCTGCCGCCGTATTTCTTTTTGGTGGTAGTGGTGTGCTCTATGTAATCGTACAGGAAAAAGTCTGCATCAATGGTTACGTATTTGCCCTCGTAGGTTGCCGGGTCTTCGGTGATGTCCATACGAGTGGGTCCCGTAATGACATCAAAGATGGCGAATTTTGTAATAGCCAGCAGTATCGCAACACCCACAATGGATAAAGCAATCCGCCAAATGTTTGATTTTCGTGCCTTTTTTCTTAGTGTCTCTAACATATTGTTCCCCCTTAAAGTAGAATGTTTTGTGTGGCTTTATCATAGAGGCCCTCATGTAATAATATATAATAAAATATGATATTTGTCCATAAACATCCTATATAGTTTATGAACCCGTTTTGAAAGGGGAATTTACCTTTGTTAATTATTACATTGCGTCAAAACAGCTCCCATGGGTTTTGTTATCCAAAACCACCGGGAGCTTTATTCCTGCAGGCGGCGAGCCGGGCGGAGATGCTTACATGTCCATTCAACCTTCCGATATTCATAGCAGCAGTCACCTGGTAATGTCATAATAGAAGCAAAGCAGGCGTTCTACATGTTCGCTTTCCATTTGCGGAACATTAGGTAGGAGTAGATTTCCAGTCCCAATACGCCCAGAAGAATGACGGCAAGGGAAATATAGGCCATCCACCGGGTAGAAAGGAAGCCGTTTAATATCATGACAAAGCCCATAACGCAAAAGACAATACCGCCCATGGCGTGGGTTTTTTTCCATACCCATTCACTTTCCAGCGTCCAGGGGTTCTTGATTCCCATGGTATAGTTGGTGCGGAGCTGAGGCATATAGTTCCCAACGGCGATCAGGATAATACCGCAGCCTATGGGAACCAGACGCTCTACGGGAACCGGATAGCCTAAGGCGGCAGTGATGGTGATCCAGGGTATGATATTGAGAAAGACAATCATAACCGTGATAAAAACCTCATAAGCCTTTTGGTGCTTCTCATAGTTCTTCCCTCTGGGATCCAGACGGGGAATCACATGGAATAAAATCAGCATCAGAGCAGGCAGCAGAGCTAAAAATAAGGCGGAAAATTTACCTGTCCAGTTATCCGCTTCCCCATAGATATTCCAATGAATGGGTATCTTATCAGGCAGTAAGGGAAGAACAAACAGATGGCCGATAAATGACAGGGCACAGAGTATAAATAAAAAGATGGTTTGTTTTTTCATGATATGCTACCTCCTTTATAATTGCACAATAGTATTAAAGCAGCTATTGCTGAAAGTCAAAAAACCATTTGATCAGATCCTGAAAAACAGTCATATTCAAGCTGTAAATAATATTCTGCCCTTTTCGTTCGTCCAATACCAGCCCGGCCGTCTTCAAAGTATTCAGGTGGTGGCTGATAGAAGGCTTGGAAATATCAAAGCATTCTGCGATTTCTCCGGCTGTCATGTCCCGGTCGGAGAGAAGCTTTAAGATTCTGCGCCGGGTGGGATCGGACAGGGCTTTAAATGCGTTATTCATTCCATTGATTTTCCTCCCTTCTAAATTAGATATTTAGATAAGCTTCTAAATATCTAATTGAAAAATAGCACAAAAGAAAGAGAATGTCAAGGAAATTGGAGAAAATTAAGAATTATTTTGTAACGGTTCAGGCGGTTTCTTATCTGCTGAGGTATTGACATTTGGCTCAAAAGCGAACACAATAAAATTATCACATGATAAAAACGGTAAATGAGATTTTATGAACAGATTAAAATGATAAGAAAAGAGGCTTGTATAAATATGGAAGAGAGAGGAAAGCAGATTAACAGGGAACGATTGACAGAAACATTTCAGCAACTGGCAGCAATTGATGCCCCCAGCTTTCAGGAGCGTCAGATGGCAGATGCTCTGAAAGAGAGGCTTACCCGGCTGGGATTTGCCGTGGAGGAGGACAAAGCGGGAAGTCTTTACGGGGGAACAGCCGGAAATGTGTATGGCTTTCGCAAAGGAACTCTTGCAGGGCCGCCCATTTTATTTTCCACCCATATGGATACGGTAGAGCCTGCAAGGGGAAAGAAGGCGCTCCTTGGAACGGACGGCCGGATTACCAGTGACGGCACAACCGTTCTCGGTGCAGACTGTATGTCCGGTACAGCGGCTATTCTGGAGGCATTGCAGGAGATTGAGGAAGAGGGCGGTGAATGCAGGGATCTGGAGGTTATCTTTTTCATCGGAGAGGAAAAGCATCTTCGGGGAAGTGAAGTTTTTGACTATACCAGGGTGAAGTCGAAGGAATCTTACATACTGGATCTGACAGGACCGGTGGGGACTGCAGCCTTTCAGGCACCTACGCTGATTCAGTTCCGGATTGAAGTCAAAGGCAGGGCTGCCCATGCGGGCCTTTCTCCGGAGACGGGAATCCATGCCATTGCCATAGCAGCAAAGGCCGTGGCCCGGATGGAGCTAGGCCGTGTGGGTGAAGACATGACCGTAAATATCGGAGCAATTCATGGAGGGGAAAACAGCAGCAATATTGTTCCGGAGCTTTGTCAGCTGGTGGGAGAAGTGCGGAGTTATTCTCATGAGCAGGCCATGGAGCAGACCCGGAAGATAGATGAGCTTTTTAGGGAAGAGGCAGAGAAAGCCGGAGGAAGCAGCAGGATGGATTATCAGATTCGGATCCGTGCCTACCGTACACCAAAGGAACACATTTGCGTCAGGCGGTTTCGGAGGGCTTGCGAAAAGCTGGGACTGCCGTGCACACTGGTAAAAACCTTTGGCGGAAGCGACCAGAGCAATCTGTACCACCATGGCATTCCGGGGCTGGTTCTTTCAAGCGCTATGGAATTGGTGCATTCCTGCCAGGAATATACGGAGGTTTCGGAGCTTGTAAAGCTGACGGAACTTACAAAACTGTTGATGCAGGACAGAGACAGTGCTGATCTCGGTGAGTAATAAGAGTGATGATATTATAAATCTCTTTTAGAGCCGCAGTATAAGGTGATTATCTGCCAAATACTGCGGCTCGCTTTTAGGCTTCTTTCACAGGCTGATAAAGCCGATTCTCCCTCCGCCATTCCGTAGGAGGAATCCCGAACACATTTTTAAAGGCTCTGGAGAAATGAAGCTGGTTGGGGTAGCCTACCAGCTTGCCGATCTCCCCCACGGTTGTCTCGGAGAATTTTAAAAGCTCCGCCGCCCGGTTCATCCGGTAGTAGATGAGAAACTGTTGGGGCGTCTTATTTAATTCATCCCGGAAGATCTTGCCCAGATAGCTCCGATTCAGGTTGCAGAAGATGGCAATATCTTCTACGGTAATGGGATGACTGTAATTCTGCTCAATAAAGCTGATGGCTTCCCGGATATAGAAGTCCTTCAGCCTTCCGGCAGAAAATTCCTTACGGTTAAAGGAAGATTGAATCAGCAGATCTAAAAACAGGTAAAGGTGGCCGATCAGATAAAGGGAGGAATGCTCCTTACCTTGAATAATGGAGAGAAGCTCTTCTTTCATACTGCCCCGCAGCTCCCGGTTAGAGCTCCGGTAGATGGGAGAATGCTCCGTAAGCCCTGCAGTTTCCAGAAATTCCTTTACCCGGAGTCCGTCAAATTCAACCCAGGCATATTCCCAGGGGTCTTCTTTATCTGCAATGTAGGTATTTACCTGCTGTGGAGTAATAAGAAAGCCCTGGTGGTGCTTTAGGTTATAGATGTGAGTCTGGCCAAGGCTGTCTGTATGATGCAGGACACCTTTGCCTTTGATTATGTAGTGAAACAGGTAATGGTTCCGTGAAGCAGGACCATAAGAATGGGCAGGAAGACACTGTTCCCAGCCATATTGGTAAAGCGTTAGATCCATGTAGCGTTCGTTAGGGAAGATGTTAAACAAGTGATTACTCATAGTGCATCTCCTTTCTGGAGGCTGTCTGTCTTGCTCGCATGTCATTTTCTTATTAGACTCTGCTGATCAAAGTCTGTCCAACCTGAATGGTATACATTTTTTGTACAATATTCATAGTCTATTGTCAAGAGGAAGCAGTTTTTCATAAATTCTGTATTTATAAAAATATTCCAAAATAATAGTTACATTATTGTAAAATTGTGTTAGTATATTGTTATATTACAATATAATTGTGAATTTCAAGAGAAATACAGATGGAACACAGGAAGGAAAATTGTACGGTATGAGAACGAGGATGAAAGCAGAGCGGCTGAAGCAAATGGAGGAATATATTTCCAAACGGGAGTTTGTAACGGTAGAGGAATTGAGCGAAAAATTTTCAATTCATAAGAATACGGTACGCTCAGATATCAATGAGCTGGCAGGAAAAGGGATAGTAGAGAAAAAGTATGGAGGGATATCCTGTAAATCCTATCCGGTTCCTACCTCTTATGAAGAGCGAGAGGTTATGAGCGTAGAGTCAAAGCGCCGGATAGGCGCTTTGGCAGCTTCCTTTCTGGAAGAGGAGGATGTTATATATGTGGATTCGGGAACAACGGCTTCCATGCTGTTCTGTGAGCCAACGCTGCTTCCGGAGCATCTGACAATTATAACAAACAGCCTGCCTGTGATTAACCGCTGCTTCCAGAAAACAAATTACAATATCTATGCGCTGCCAGGGAAGGTAGACCGATGGCTGAATTCCTTTGCCAGTTATGAAACGATTGAGAGTCTGAGCTCCTTTAATATTCAGAAAGCATTTTTGGGGACAAGGGGAATTTCTGATAAGGGAGATCTGTCATTGGCCTCTCAGATTGATGGAAAGATTAAAGCAACCATTATAGAAAATGCCCAGGAGCGGTTCCTTATGGCCGAAGCAGAAAAGATAGGACATCCAGCAGTGATAAATTTTGCACATCTTAGTGCGTTTCAGATCTGGATAAGTGATGAGTCAACAAAAAAGGCAGAATATTTGGCAGAAATGATGCAGGTTCGTCTTGTCACTTCTTCTAATGAAACATTTAAATAACAACTATAAAACGCTAAATTAACAACAAAATCACAATAAAATAACAATAAATTATTGACAAAGAACTATAAGCATGCTATTATCATAATTAATAAGTGGCATGTTAATAGTTCTTTGTTATTTTTATGTGAGGTATTGTTATGATTCCGGGTATTTTGGCAATAGATATTGGGACATCCTCCTGTAAAGCGGCAGTTTTTTCTTTAAAGGGAGATATGCTTGCTTTGGGAAAAGGAAGGTACTCGCTTTTGTTTCCCAAGGAAGGGTATGCAGAACAGAAGCCGGATGAGATTTATCAGGGAGTGTGTGAGGCAGTGTGCCATCTGGAAAGGCAGGGAATAGAGCTTTCTGAGATTCAGGCGATTTCCTTTAGTGCTCAGATCGCAGCTCAGTGTTTGGTTGATTCCAGAGGAAAGGCGGTTACTAATCTGATTTCCTGGATGGATATGCGTGCATGGGATGAGGCGCTGGAATTTACACAGAAGTTTTCCAAGGAGGAAACAGAATACCTGACAGGAGTGGATATGGTAGTGACACCCGCCTATAGCATTGCAAAGCTTCGGTGGCTTCACAACCATGAAAGAGGTCTGTTGGAGATGGCGGCCCGATTTGTACAGATTAAGGATTATGTAATTTATCATCTGACTGGCTGCTGGGTTTCTGATGCTGCAAGCTTAAAAGGACTGGTGCATGCAGAAACCGGGAAGGCTGTGCCGGAGATCATGACGTTTATTGGGGAATCGCCAGAGCTTCTTCCAAAGGTGAAAAAGCCATATGAAATTGCAGGATATCTGAAAAAGGGAGTAAGGGGCTTTGAACAGTTACCTGCGGGGATTCCTGTAATTGTTGGTTGGAATGATATGAATGCGGCCTTTCTGGGCATGGGTGCCTTAACGGGAAGCTGTATTGGAATGGATTTGACAGGGACGTCAGAACATCTGGGATGCGTAACTCTGCGAAAAAGAATAGAACAAAAGGCTTATGAGGGATTGAACCGTGTACCGTTTTTGGATGGGCGGGAGGTTTTCTATGGTGTAACCTCTTCTGGCGGACAGGCGGTGGAATGGTTTGTGAAGGATATGCTTGGAGAGCCGGATGTAAAAGCCTATTTTGAACGTTTGTTTGAGCGGCCAAAGGGACTGCCTTTGGCAGAGGAGCAGGGACCGATTTTTCTTCCTTATCTGGAAGGAGAACGCAATCCTTGGAATAACCGGGATGCACGGGGCGTATTTTTTGGTTTAAATCGCAGTCACAGACAGCCGGAGCTGGCCCTATCTGTACTGGAAGGTGTCTGCTTCGCTTTGAGAACTATTTATGACAGGCTTCCTCAGCTTCCGGAAAAGGTGGTGATCTCAGGCGGCGCCAGCTTTAATGAAGTATGGAACCAGATGAAGGCAGATGTGATGAATGTACCCTTTGTTCGCTTGGAAACTTCAGAAGCTGGTTGTACTGGGGCTGCTATTTTGGCGATTGCAGCGCTTCACCCGAAAAAAACAGTGGAAGAGCTTGCAGGTGGACTTTTCCGTCCTGCAAAGGTCTATTGGCCGGATCAAAAAAGACATCTAATTTATGAAAAGAAGTATCAAAGTTTTTTGAGGCTCTATCACAATCTGGAGCCGTTGTTTGGAAAACAGCAATGCCATAATGAGGAGGAGTTGTAATGAATGCAGTTATTTTTGGAGGAGGAAAGATTGCCCGCGGTTTTATTGCCCATCTTTTGAGCCGGAGCGGTTTTCATATTACCTTTGTAGAAGTGAATGAGGATCTGGTGAAAGCATTGAATGAGGAAGGCAGATATTATGTAAATGTTATGGGAAATCCGCAAAAGAGCCAGTGGGTAACAGATTTTACCTGCATTTGGCTTCAGGATATTGCGGGAATTGCCGGGGCTCTTGAGAAGGCAGACATTGCATTTACTTCTGTAGGAGGAAAAAATCTGAATGATCTGGCAGGAATTATTGGAAAGGCCTATCAGTTTATGGATGAGGAAGCTTTGCAGCATGAATTCACGATTGTCACCTGTGAGAACTGGAAGGAGCCGGGAAGGCAGCTGAAAAGCAGCATTCTAAAAGCCCTTGAGGGTTCGAATCGAAGAGAAGCGTTTGAAGCCCGGATAGGTATTTCGGAGGCGGTAATTATGCGTTCGGGTGTGGAGGCAACAGAAGAAGTAAAGCAGATAGATAACAATGCTGTATCAGTTACTGATTTCTGGGAGCTGCCTATTGATAAGGCCGGGATGAAAGGGAGATTGCTTCCCTTTGAAGGGGTGATTTACAAAGAAAATTTTGCAGGCTTTCTGCAGCAGAAGCTCTTTACTTTTAATACTACAAACGCAACTATCGCTTATCTTGGATGTCTGCGTGGAATGCAGCTTTTGTCAGATGCAGCAAATGATCCGGAGATTGCGGAGATCGTACATAGAGTACATGAAGAGATCAATCCTGCGATTGCAAAGGAGATGGGGATTCCTCTTGCTGAACAGTGTGCCTTTGCACAGAAAGCATTGAAAAAATATCAGGATATGAGTGTAACAGATTTTACAGAACGGCATGGGCGTGATCCAATCCGGAAATTAGGTCCCTCTGATCGGATTGTAGGTACTTTGCGCCTTGTGGAAAAGTATGGGATTCCCTGTGATGCCCTGGCAATTACACTGGCCGCAGCACTGCATTATCCGGTTGTGAATCGGGAAGACCCGACGGCCCTGCAGCTTGAGAAGCTGCGAAAAGAGCAGGGGATAGATGCGATTCTTGAAAAGATCTGTGGGATATCGCCCCGGGAGCCGATAGCAGAACTGGTGAAGCGGCAGGTGAAATTCCTTAGAGAAAAGGAGTGGTTAGATGGCTGAACATGTGGTGATTATAGGTGCCGGCGGCAGCGGACGGGGATTTATTGCCAGACTGCTTCAGGAGGAGAATGTAAAGCTTTGTTTTGTAGATCAGAATGTGGAGCTGGTGGAAGCATTGAATAAGAGGGGACAGTATGGTATCCGGGTGGGTGCAAAAGCTTCGAAGACAGTGATTCGCAATTACGAGGCGTTTGTTCCTGATGATGAGAAAGCAGTGACAAGAGCGGCACAGGCAGACTGGATTTTTACTGCAGTGGGGGAGGAGCATTTAAAGGAGCTGATGCCTTTTTTAGAGAAGGTAACTGTAAAAAAGGGGGAGCCTGTACGGATTGTGGCATGCGAAAATGGAATTGCGCCGAAGGTAGTATTTCGCAGAGCATTGGAAGGAAGTAAAGCACAGGACAGCATGATTACGCAGGGAGTGATTTTCTGTACCAGTATTCCGGAGAAGGAAGGGAGCCTTGATATTATTTCCGAAGATTACCCCGAACTGCCCTATGATATTGATGAGGAGCTGTTCCGTTTGCCTTTTGCTCATTTCCCGGCAACACCTCGTCTGGACAGACTGTTGCAGCGGAAAATTTATACATATAACTGTCTTAGCGCATGTATTTCCTATCTGGGTGCATATTTAAAATATGATATTTATTCGGATGCGGCCAATGATGGGTTGATCCGTCAGTATTGCACGCTGCTTTTGACAGGCTTGAATCGTACGCTGTGCAGATATATGGATGTGGAGCCCAAAGAGCAGACGGAATTTTCCAAAAGGGCTTTGAAGAAATTTTCCAATCCCAATATTTCAGATACGATTCAGAAAAATGCGCGATCAGCAGTGAGAAAGCTTGCGCCTACAGAACGGATTATGGGACCAATGAGATTGATGGAGCAGGAGGGCGAGGACACCTTTGTATTGCGTCTGGTTGCGGCCGCAGCTTTGCTCTATCTGGAAAGAAACGAGGATTTGAAGTATCAGAATAAGGAGTATCCAGATGCAATCAGTCTGTTCCGGGTGCTGAATCCTCAGACAAATGAGAGAGAAATCCAATGTATCTGCGGAATATTAGAAGAACTCCGGAAGGGAAAAAACCTGAAAGAAATTTCGGAGGAATCAGTATGCGAAGTTGTTTGAATTGTAAAAAGTAATAAATTAACTTTGTGTATAAACAATAAAATAATATAAAGTTAATAATATTTCAACAAATTTATCTTGATAAATTGTGAAATTTGTGGTAAATTCATAACAATAAAATAACAATAGAAAGGGGAAAAGAAAATGAGTATATGGGAAAGCCTGGATCAGATTTTAAGGAATGCCAAAGTTGTGGATCTGTCCCCGGTAATTGAAAAAGGAATGCCGAAATGGCCCACACATCCTCAGATTGTTGTGGATCCTACAATTACACATGCACATGACGGCTATTACTGTCAGAGTCTGGTTATGGGAGAGCATACAGGTGCTCATGTAGACTGTCCGGCACATATTATAGAAGCTATGATGGACTGTACTGTTGATACGTATCCGGCAAACATGATATTCGGTCCAGCCATCAAGTATGAGGTGTATAAGCTGAAGGCAAAGCCGGGGGATCGGATTACAAAGGAGCAGATTCTGGCCTTGGAAAAGGAAATGGGCGATCAGGCAGAGAAGGGAGATATTGTTCTGATGGATTTCGGGTGGCAGAAGTATTGGAAGACGGATGCTTCTTGGAAGTATTACGCATTAAATGAGCCGGGCCTGTCAGAGGAAGCCTGTCAGCTCTTTGCTGACAGAGGTGTTAAGGCAGTTGGTTCGGATACGGTAGCCTGTGATACACCAGTCATTGACGGGGAAGAGCTGCATTCCTATGGACACAGAAATTCCTGGCTGCCTAATCAGATTTTTATTATGGAAATGTTAATGAACTTAAGTGAACTGCCAACAAGAAGCTATTTCATGGCATTACCTCTCAGGATTAAACATGGATCGGGTTCACCTATTCGTCCGATTGCAATTATTGAGTAGAGTAATGTGAGAAATATAAATTTAAGGAGGATGAAGGTATGAGAAAGAAACTATGGAAGAAACTGGCCGTTGTGATGTCAGCAGTGATGATGATATCCTTATTTGGAGCTTGCTCGTCCGGGCAGGAAGAGCAGAATCCGGCACCAGCTGCGGATGAAAACGTTCAATAGGACAGCGAACAGCCTCAGGAGGATGCTGCGAGCAATGAACTTCTGGCCTTGTATGATTCGATTCCTACGGATCCGGAGCATATCGAATTAGATACGCTTCCAGAATTAAAAGCAGATGGTAAATATACCATTGGATGTGCCATGACAAATGTATCTACAGGATGGTTTAAGGGTCTTTATGACAATCTGAAAATATTATTGGATGAAGCAGGGATTAACGTACTGCTTGTGGAGTGCAATGACGATGCAAATGAGCAGGTAAATCAGGTTGAGAACTTTATTGCTCAGAAGGTAGATGCGATTATTATCAATCCGGCCAATCCACAAGAAACGGTGACTTCTGTGCTGGAGGATACCTGTGAGGCAGGAATTCCGGTGGTTGCGGTTGACGTTCCTCCAGAAGAAGGCGCAGCATACTTAACGGCCTGCGTAACAGATGCTTATCAGCTTGGCTATATGGTTGGAGAAGAACTGGCAGCGAGATTACTGGAGATGTATCCAGAAGGAGAGATTGAGTATGGTCTGATCGGCGGTACAGACGGCAACTCCATCGCAGCACTGAGAAATCAGGGTGCCAGAGACGCAATTGCGGCAGTAGATACAGAGGGACGGATTGTGGAGGCTGTATTCCTTTATGCAGGGGCATATTCTGAAGAGTCTGGACTGGAGACGGCGCAGAATATGTTATCAGCAAATCAGAATCTAAAGTGCATTATTGGTACCTGTGATGCACATATTGTAGGTGCAACCAGCGCTGCAGAGCAGCTGGATCTGGCAGACAATCTGATTATGGGAGCAGTAGACGGTTCCAAAGGCGCCCTTGAAATTATGAAGGATGGAGGTCCCATTGTTGCCCTTGGTCTGAACAGTCCTTATCAGGTAGGTGAAGCGGCGGCAAGAACCATTCTGGGTTATTTGAACGATGGAACACTTCCTCCTACAAAAACCCTTCAGATGGAGCCCACTCTGGTTACACCGGATATTGTAGATGATTACTACGATCCAGAAGCAGCTTGGTAGAAGTGAAAAAAGAATAGGTATTGGAACAACTGTGAGAGGGGCTGTCCGAGACAGCCCCTCGTATATCAATAGCTTGTAAAAGAGACAGGGAGGTATGTGCATGCAGACCATGCTTGAAATGAAAGATATCAATAAGTCGTTTGGTGTCGTACATGCTCTCAAGGGTGTGACTTTGGAGGTGCAAAAAGGGGAGACCATGGCGCTGGTTGGAGAGAATGGAGCAGGGAAAAGTACCCTGATGAAGATTCTGACTGGCGCATATCAAAGGGATACAGGAAAAATTATTCTGGATGGTGAGGAGATTAAGAAAAATACAACGGCAGCTGCTAAAAAGCATGGGATTGCACAGGTGTATCAGCAGGCGGAGCTGGTAGAGGAACTGACTGTTGCGGAGAATATCTGCCTTGGTGAGAAAGCCCATGCGCCAAAAGGACTAGTACCCTGGAAACAGATGTATAAGGCGGTAGAGGAATTACTGGAACATTATCATATGCCGATTCATGCTGTCACACCGGTAAAGGAATTGAGCAGTGCCATGAAACAGTTTGTGGCTATTGCGAAGGTATTGTTTCGGAAGCCGAAGCTCATTATTTTTGATGAGCCTACAGCGGTTTTGTCAGACAGTGAAGTAACGATTCTTTTTGAAATTATTGAGTCTTTGAAAAAAGAACAGATTACGATGATTTACATTTCCCACAGGTTGGAAGAAGTGTTCCAGTTAAGTGATCGCATATCAATTATGAGAGATGGCAGCTTAGTAGCTGTTCTTGAAAATACAGATCTTACAAAGGACGATTTGATTGCACATATGTTGGGAAAGAATCTTGGAGCTATGTATTGTCAGGAAAAGGGGCATCCTCTTAGTGACAAGGCAGTGCTGGAACTGGAGCAGGTATCAACCCATAAGATTCATGATGTAAGTTTTTCTTTGAAGGAAGGAGAAATCCTTGGAATTGCCGGCCTGGTGGGAAGCGGAAGAACAGAGACAGCAATGGCTGTTTTGGGTGTGGATAAAATAAAAAGCGGAAAAATGCGTGTGAAAGGTAAAGAGGTAAGGTTTCGATTTCCGGCTGATGCGGCAAAAGCAGGAATTTTTCTTGCACCGGAGGATCGAAAAAAGCAGGCTATGGTTTTGTGTCGGCCTATTCGGGAAAATATATCCCTTTCACGACTTGACTCCATTGCTGCACATGGAATCTGTGATAAAAAGAAAGAGTTTACAAGGATACAGCAATTATGCAGAGATTTGAAGGTGAAAATGGCTTCCATAGAAAGCCCGGTACAGGAACTGAGCGGAGGTAATCAGCAGAAAATAGTGATTGCAAAGGCATTTACCGCAGATCCGGATATTTTGATTTTTGATGAACCTACCCAGGGAATTGATGTAGGGGCAAAGGCGGAGATTTACAATCTTTTGGAAAGACTCAGGAAACAGGGAAAATCTATTCTTGTGATTTCCTCAGAGATTGAAGAGATACAGGGAGTGTGTGATCGGACCATTGTTATGCGCGGCGGCTATGTGGTGGGAGAAGTAGGAAAAGAGGAACTGGAGTGTACGGAATTAATTCTGCAGTGTATGTATAAGGAGAAACAGATATGAATATGAGTGCAAAAGTAAAGGGGTATTTTAAGACACAGGCAATTCCTATTGGAGTACTTGCATTGATGATTTTGATTGCATCCGTTCTTTCTGATGTGTTTTTTACAAAAATCAATATGCAGAATTTATTGATTCAGCAGGCATCAGTTATGGTTGTTAGCCTGGGGATGTTCACCTGCATTCTTTCAGGCGGTATTGATCTGAGTGTGGGTTCTAATTTGGCTGTTGCAAGTGTGTTCATGGCTTCATTTTTGAATCATAGTAATTTTGGAACTGCCCTTTTGGGAACACTTTTGATATGTATGGTAATCGGACTTGTGAATGGATTTATTGTTTCTGCATTGCAAATTGCGCCTTTCATTGTTACCCTTGGCATGATGGAATTTGCCAGAGGTATCGCCTATTGGTATACTGGTTCCTCACCAGTATCTTGGAAGCAGGCAAATGGCGCGGCGGTAATGACTTTTATCGGAAAAGGTAAAATCGCAGGAATTCCCATGCTGACAATCATTATGATTGTTATGATTCTTGGGACAATGTTTATTATGCGTGAAACAATTATTGGGCGTATTACCTATGCCATCGGCGGAAATGAAGAAGCGGTAAAGCTCTCGGGGATTAATACCCTTGCATGGAAAATGTTCCCTTATATTTTTTCTGGATTTTGCTGTGCCATCGGCGGAGTGCTAATGACGGCAAGGCTGGGACTTGGAGCGCCTACGAATGGGGAGGAGCTGGCAAATGACTGTATCGCTGCTGTTGTAATTGGCGGAGCAAGCTTTACAGGCGGCAAGGGAAATATCAGTGGTGTTATTATTGGTGTGTTTATTCTGGGGATTATTAATAATCTGTTGGATCTGTTGAATGTTTCTTCTTATCCTCAGATGATGTTGAAAGGTGCCATTATTGTACTTGCGGTTATTTTCTCTACAATAAAGGATAAGAATGCTTAAGAGTATATTTGTTACATAATTAAGAAACCCTTTGATATGGAATATTTATAGAAGAAAGACAGAGGATTATGCAGGGCATAATCCCCTGTCTTTCCTTTTTACGGCTTAACTCCGCTTTCTTCATATATATCAAAATTTTAATGGATTATACATTTTTTGTATAGATCTAGCATTTTGGCATATAGAAATTGCAGACAGTATATTTACCATACTTCCGTGGAAATGTTATAATTTTTACGATATTTAGGGTGTAATTATCTAATATACCCAATTTTGTTCCAACACCTGGCCAGGGTGGAATTGTTTTATTCACTATTTCTAAACCGGATATTGTGTGATTTGTATAGAAAAAATCCACAAATTCGGTTGAATATGTCCATATTAAGGAGGGAAACTTGTGAAGAACATGAAGAAATTACTTGCAGCTCTTCTGGTCGTGGTTTTGGCTTTTGGATTAGCTGCGTGCGGAAAGGCTTCCGACGGCAAGACCCATCTGACATTCCAGATCTGGGATGTGAACCAGAGAGATGGTATGCAGGAAATGTGTGATGCCTACACCGCAAAGAACCCGGATGTGGTAATTGAGGTTCAGGTTACGAGCTGGAGCGAGTACTGGACCAAGCTGGAGGCAGCGGCAATCAGCAATCAGATGCCAGATGTGTTCTGGATGCATACCAATGAGATCTTAAAGTATGCGGATTACGGCATGATTGCAGATCTGACGGATCTTTATAATGACGAAGATCCCGACTATTACAAGAATCATTTTTCAGAAATCTCTCTGGCAAATATCCAGGGAAGCGACGGCAGATATTACGGCATCCCCAAGGATAAGGATACGGTCTGTCTGGTTTACAACAAGGAGATGTTTGATGCTGCAAAGGTAGATTATCCCGATGATACCTGGACCTGGGACGACCTGACGGAAGTATCCCAAAAGGTGTATGATGCCACCGGCAAATACGGCTACATGGCCTACGGAGACGATCAGCTTGGATACTGGAACTTCGTATACCAGAACGGCGGCTACATATTAACTGAGGATAAGTCAAAAGGCGGCTTTGACAATCCGGCTACCCGGGAAGCTATGGAGTTTTACATCAATCTTCAGAAAGAGGACTGGTGCCCGGATCAAAATTATTTTGCGGAGACTTCTCCCGGAACGGCGTTCTTCTCAGAGCAGGGCTCCATGTATCTGGAGGGAAACTGGAATCTTCTTGCATCCATGCAGAATTATCCGGAGATGCAGGGAAAATGGGACGTGGCAGTGCTTCCCAAGTGTCCGAATCCTGCGGAGGGTGACGGAAGAGCCACCATTTCCAATGGTCTGTGTTATGCAACTGCGGCAAAGGGCAAGAACCTGGAGATTGTAAAGGATGTGCTCAAGTTCTTCGGTTCCGAGGAGGGACAGCGTATCCAGGGTGAGTCCGGAGCAGCGATCCCGGCTTACATCGGCCTTGAGGATACCTGGGTTGGGGTATTTGACCAGTTTGACTATAAATTGGATGTCCAGAAATGTGTAGATATGTTTGATTACGGTGTGCAGAGCGTGAACAATGCTTCCCGTTCCGTATGGAAGCCAAAAGTTTCTGATGAGCTTCTTCGTATTTACTCCGGCAAATCTACATTAGAGGATGGACTTAATAATATTCAGAGCTACATCGATACGGCGGAAGCAGAGTAGAGGGGAGGCTTATACATGGCAAATAACAGCAAGGCGGGCAAGTTCGCCAAGACCGAGGGTATGTGGGGCTATATCATGGTGGCACCCACCATCATCGGCTTGATTGTGCTGAATCTTTACCCGTTTATTGACACCTTAAAATTGAGCTTTACAAAGACAAAGCCCTTTGGCTTTTATGAATTTAACGGTTTGACCAACTATATCAACATGTTCACCAACGCAGACTTCTGGAGAGCGAACTTAAATACCATTTATTTCTGTCTCCTGACCGTGCCCCTTGGTATTTTCCTGGCATTGGTGGTTGCGGTTATGCTGAACACAAAGATTAAGGGAAGAACGGCTTTCCGTGCCATCTTCTTTCTGCCTATGGTTGTAGCTCCGGCAGCGGTTGCCATGGTGTGGAAGTGGATGTTCAACACCGAGTATGGTATCATCAATACCCTCCTGGGACATAACGTAAACTGGATTACCAATCCTAACGTGGTTATGGTGACCTGTGCCATCGTGGCAATCTGGAGTGCCATCGGTTACGATGCGGTGCTTCTTCTGTCAGGACTTCAGAATATCTCCAAGTCCTACTATGAGGCGGCAAGCCTTGACGGAGCGACTAAGATTCAGCAGTTTTTTCACATTACGCTGCCTATGGTTTCTCCAACCTTGTTTGTAGTTATGATTATGCGTCTGATGTCCTCTTTGAAAGTATATGACCTGATTTACATGATTGTAGAGGAATCAAACCCGGCATTGACAAGTGCCCAGTCTCTGATGTTCCTGTTCTACCGTGAGTCTTTCGTGGCCGGCAATAAAGGCTATGGATCCGCAGTGGTAATCTGGACCGTTCTTCTTATCGGTATTGTAACGGCATTCCAGTTCTGGGGACAGAAGAAATGGGTGAATTACGAAGTATAGGAGGTGAAGAAGTATGAAATCCAATTCATTAGAGAGAAATCAAAAGCTTCGGACAGCAGGCACGTATTTGTTTTTCATCATTGGGTCCATCATTATGATCTTCCCCTTTATCTGGATGCTTCTGACCAGCTTTAAGACGGTAGCCGAGAGTATGCAGATTCCACCGGATTTCTTCCCGGCACAGTGGATTATTGATAACTTTAAGGACGCTATGGCAAGTCTTCCCTTTGGGGCCCTTTACAAGAATACCATCCTGTTGATTTTCTGGCGTGTGGTTTGTGCGGTGGCATTCAGTTCCATGGCGGGTTATGCATTTGCAAAGCTGAACTTTAAGGGAAAGAATCTCCTCTTCTCCCTGGTTCTGGTACAGATGATGCTTCCCTCCCAGATCTTCATCACGCCCCAGTATCAGATGCTGGCGAAGCTGGGACTGACCAATACGATTTTTGCCCTGGTATTTCCGGGTCTTGTAAGTGCTTTCGGTACATTCTTCTTACGGCAGGCTTACATGGGAATCCCCGATGAGATTTCCGAAGCGGCCTATCTGGACGGTTGTAACCAGTGGCAAACCTTTGTTAAGGTAATGGTTCCATTGACCACCTCGTCCATGGCGGCACTGGCCGTATTTACCGCAGTGTTCGCTTACGGAGACCTGATGTGGCCCCTGATTGCCAACACAGATTTGAAGATGATGACGCTGTCCTCCGGTCTTGCAACCCTCCGGGGTCAGTTTAACACCAACTTCCCGGTTATGATGGCCGGTTCCCTCTTAGCTATGATCCCCATGGTGGTTCTGTATCTGTTCTTCCAGAAGCAGTTCATCGAGGGTGTTGCAATGACGGGCGGCAAGTAATAAAATAGTTCTATCACTTTACCTACGTTGGAGGGCTACATAGATGTCAGTCAGATATATAGAAAGCAAAAAAACATTTCTGTTACAGACAAAGAGCAGCACTTATCAGATGAAGATAAGTGATTATGGATATCTTTTGCATTTATATTATGGAGAACGGCTGGAAGACGAGGATTTGAGTTATTTGATACAGCTGCAGGACCGTGGCTTTTCTCCCAACCCCTATGAGGCGGGAAATGACCGTACATTTTCTTTAGACTTCCTACCGCAGGAGTTCTCAAGTGACGGAAGCTCTGATTATCGATTAAGCAGTATTGAAATAAAAAACGGGGACGGAAGCTATGCCTTTGTGGGAAAGGTGGCAAAGCATCAGATTTATTCCGGCAAGTACCATTTGGCAGGTCTTCCCTCCCTTTGGACAACAGAAAAAGACACGGCGGACACCCTGGAGATTTGGCTTACGGATGCCGTGACACAGCTTACGGTGGTGCTCTGCTATTGTGTATTGGAAGAAAAGGATATTATTACCCGGTCTGTTCGGGTCATCAACCAGAGTGAGGATACCATTTATTTAAACCGCATTATGTCAATGACCATGGATTTTATGGATTCCGATTATGATTTCATTCATTTTGACGGACGCCACACCATGGAGCGGGAATGGAGCAGGAACCCCCTTGCCTGCGGGATTCAGACCGTAGGAAGCTTTCGGGGGGCCTCAAGTCATCAGCACAATCCCTTTGCGGTTCTCTGCGAGAGCGCCGCAAATGAGGATTACGGACGCTGCTATGGATTTTCCTTTGTATACAGCGGCAACTTTATGTGCAAGGTGGAAAAGGACCAGTATGATCAGACACGGATTGTCATGGGCATCCATCCCAAGCATTTTTCCTGGCAGATGAAGCCGGGGGAGAGCTTTACGGCACCGGAGGTGGTGCTGGCTTACTCAGGGCAGGGACTTACCCATCTGACCCATTTGTATCACAATGTATACCGTGAAAACCTGTGTAAAAGCCCTTATGCAAAGAAAGAACGGCCTATCCTGATAAACAGTTGGGAGGCGGCGTATTTTGACTTCGACGAGGAAAAGCTTTTAAAGATTGCAGGTGATGCCGTGGACATGGGGGTTGAGCTTTTTGTTCTGGATGACGGCTGGTTCGGCAACCGGAATAATGACAATGCGGCATTGGGAGACTGGGATGTGAACACGGCAAAGCTGCCCCGCGGCTTAAAGGGGCTTTCGGATGAAATCCATGCCATGGGCTTAAAGTTCGGCATTTGGATTGAGCCGGAGATGGTGTCCGAGGACAGCGAGCTTTACCGGAAACATCCGGACTGGTGCCTGCAGATGCCGAGACGTCAGCCCTCCAGAGGAAGATATCAGCTTGTGCTTGACCTGTCCAGAGAGGATGTGCGGGACTATATTGTCACATCCATCAACGGCGTGCTGGGCAGTGCCAGGATTGAGTATGTAAAATGGGATATGAACCGGTTTATCACGGATGCCTGGTCAGCCATTGCCGAGAAAGAGAAACAGGGCGAGATTTATCACCGTTATATCCTGGGTCTGTACGACATTATGAACCGCATTATCCTGACGCATCCGGAGGTTCTGTTCTGCGGGTGCAGCGGAGGGGGCGGACGCTTTGACCCGGGAATGCTTTACTACCAGCCCCAGATTTGGTGCAGTGACAACACGGATGCGGTGTGCCGCTTAAAGATTCAATACGGGACCACGTTCGTATATCCGGTTTCCGCCATGGAATCCCACGTGTCGGTCTGCCCCAACCATCAGACAGGGCGGACGGTGCCCATAAAGACAAGAGGGGTAACGGCTATGGACGGAATTCTGGGCTATGAGCTGGATTCCACCAAAATGATACAGGAAGAGAAACAGATCTGCAGGGAGCAGATACAGAGCTATAAAAAGGATTATGCATTGATTGCAGAGGGCGATTATTTCAGGCTTACCAATCCTTATACCTTTATGGAGTATGTGGCCTGGGAGCATGTATCCCGGGATCAGAAAGAAGCCTTGATATCCCTGGTAATTATGGAAAAGGAGGCCAACGATGCGCAGCGGTGCGTAAAGGCAAAGGGCCTGAATCCCGGAATGTATTACCAGGTGGAGGAGATGGAGGGGCATTTTTCCGGCCAGGTTCTCATGAGTGCCGGTCTTCCCGTTCCAAACGGCCTTTTGCAGTATGAGGCAATTCAATATCATATTCGAGCGATATAAAAACAGCAGCCTTTGAACAGTACACAGAAGCAATTACGGACACATGCTTTTGCGGCCGGAAATGCTTCTAGGTAAGAGTGTACTGGAAAAGGGTGCGGAACTAAAATAGGAGGCGGCAAAATGAAAGATGTTGTACTGGAATGGTTTATCCCCTATGTAATGCCGAAAGGAAAGCGCCTGCTGAAAGCAGTGCTTATGGCAGCTATGGTGGTGCTTGTAGTGGACACAATTATATATCCGGTGCTGTTTCTGCCGGTGCTGGCCTTTGTGGTCATAGGCATTCTGCTGCTTCGAAGCTGGCGATATGAATATGAGTATGTGTACGTAAATGGAGATTTTGAAGTATCGAAAATCATCCGCAAGGAGAAGCGAAAGGATCTTTACCGCTGCGACCGCAAGGACATGGAGTATGTGGCAGAGGGACGGAAAAATGTGGCCGGCTGTAAGGTTCGTGATTTTACCTCCGGATGGGAAAAGGGCCGGGTCTATACCATGAAAGTGGGAAATGACCTGATTTACATGGAGCCTAACGAAGAATTCCTGGAGGAAATGAGGCTTCACCGAAAATTGCAGTGAAAGCACTGTGAAACAGGATCTTGTGTGGGATTAGAGAAAAACTAGAGTAAGATATGTAAAGATATAATTATGGAATTTTGCTAAACTTAAAAACAGCAAAATTCCGACAGCACCAGAACAATTTACAGACACATCATTTTGTGGCTGGGAATTGTTCTAGACAAAGGGTGCTGGAGCGAATTTTGCGGAACTCAAAAACAGCAAAATTCCGACAGCACCAGAACAATTTACAGACACGTCATTTTGTGGCTGGGAATTGTTCTAGACAAAGGGTGCTGGAGCGAATTTTGCGGAACTCAAAATAGGAGGAGAGACTGATGGCAAGTTTATCACTTAAAAATATCTGGAAGAGATATCCCAACGGATATGAGGCAGTAAAGGATTTTAATCTGGAGATTGAGGATAAGGAGTTTATTATTTTCGTAGGCCCGTCCGGATGCGGAAAGTCTACCACTCTGCGTATGGTTGCAGGTCTGGAGAGCATTTCAGATGGTGAGTTTAAGATTGACGGCCAGCTTATGAATGATGTGGAGCCGAAAGACAGAGACATTGCAATGGTATTCCAGAGCTACGCACTGTATCCCCATATGACAGTGTATGACAACATGGCATTTGGACTGAAGATCAAGAAGACACCCAAGGATGAGATTGACAAGAAAGTCCGGGAGGCGGCTAAGATTCTGGATCTGGAGAAGCTTCTTGACCGGAAGCCCAGAGCTCTTTCCGGCGGACAGCGCCAGCGTGTTGCCATGGGCCGCGCCATTGTGCGCAATCCCAAGGTATTCCTGATGGATGAGCCTCTTTCCAATCTGGATGCCAAGCTGCGCGTGCAGATGCGTACGGAGATCTCCAAGCTGCATCAGAGACTGGGTGCAACCATTATCTATGTAACCCATGACCAGACGGAAGCCATGACTCTGGGAACGAGAATCGTTGTTATGAAAGACGGCGTGGTTCAGCAGATTGCAAGCCCTCAGACCCTGTATAACGAGCCGGATAATCTGTTTGTGGCAGGATTTATCGGATCTCCTCAGATGAACTTTGTTGATGCGGTTTGCGAGGCAGAGGGACAGGATGTATACTTAAAGGCCGGCGACTACCGTGTTCCCCTTTCTCCGGAAAAGGGCAAGAAGCTGATTGACGGCGGTTATAAGGGAAAAGAAGTGATTATGGGCATCCGTCCGGAGGACGTAAGCGATCCGGCATCCACAAGAGCAAAGAACCAGGCGGTGGTAAAGGGAACAGTAAATGTATATGAACTCCTTGGAGCAGAGGTTTATCTGTATTTTGATATGTGCGGAACCCAGATGACTGCAAGAGTAAATTCCAGCACAACAGCAAGAGAGAATGATGTAGTTGACTTTGTTCTGGATACGGATAAGATTCACGTATTTGACAAAGAGACAGAGAAAGCGATTGCTCATTAAGAATTTTACCGGAACAACAAAAATGAAAAATTAGGCACACGAAATAGCACGTTCAACAGTTGTTCCATATGAGGTGCGAGAGGGCGATTTAGCATAAAGAATGATTGCTCCAAAGGCAGGCGGCCATGGTGCAGCGTTCGGCTTCAGGCAGAGCGGCTGTGGTCACCTGCCTTGTTCGTTTCAACAGGATTGACACATGGAAAGATTTATTGTTAAATAAAACTGAAATTTATTTGAATGGGAAGTAGGAGAACGACAATGAAAGATATGGTGGAATTTCAGAAGCGGAAAGAACGGCATTATGAAGAATTGAAATGGCTGTACTGTGAGTTGTACCCGGAGGACGGATTCTCATATTTATGCAGCAGATTGGAAGAGCGTTATAAAGAACGCAAGGATGCTCTAAAAAAGCTGGATCGGGTTCGTGAAGCAGATCCGGACTGGTATAAACGCAACGATATGGCAGGAATGATGATGTATACGGATGCCTTTGCGGGAGATCTGAAAGGCGTGAAAAAGAAGCTGCCATATATCCAGGAATGCGGAGTGAATTATCTTCATCTGATGCCGCTTCTGGATTCTCCGGAGGGAAAGAGCGACGGCGGCTATGCGGTGTCAGATTTTGCAAAGGTGCGTCCGGATTTGGGAACTATGGAGGATCTGGCAAAGCTTACGGACACCTGCCATAAGAAAGGCTTAAGCGTATGCCTTGATTTTGTTATGAACCATACCTCGGAGGAGCATGAGTGGGCAAAGCGGGCCAGGGCAGGAGAGCAGGAATATCAGGATCGGTATTTCTTCTTTGACAGCTTTGAGATTCCGGGACAGTACGAAAAGACCTGCCCCCAGGTATTTCCCACAACGGCGCCGGGGAATTTTACCTGGCTTGAGGATGCGAAGAAGTACGTGATGACCACATTTTATCCTTACCAGTGGGATTTGAATTACAGAAATCCCGTTGTATTTCATGATATGACGGACTGCCTTTTAAATCTGACCAATCAGGGAGTGGACATTATCCGGATTGATGCGGTTCCTTACATCTGGAAAGAGCTTGGAACTACCTGCCGGAATCTTCCCCAGGTGCATAATATTGTGCGGATGCTGCGGATGATCTGCGAGATTGTCTGCCCGAGCGTGCTGCTTCTGGGCGAGGTGGTTATGGAGCCGGTGAAAGTGGTACCCTATTTCGGTACGGTGGAGAAGCCGGAGTGTCATATGCTCTACAATGTGACGACCATGGCAACCACCTGGCATACGGTGGCTACGGGGGATGTGGCTCTCTTAAAGCGGCAGATGGATATTGTGAACACTCTGCCCAAGGAATATGTGTTCCTGAATTATCTCCGGTGTCATGATGATATTGGCTGGGGGCTGGATTATGACTGGCTGAAAGAAGCGAAGGAAATGGAGGAGGTTCCCCATAAGAAGTACCTCAATGATTATCTAACGGGAAAATGGCCGGGATCCATGGCTAAGGGCGAGCTTTATAATGATGATCCCACCTCCGGAGACGCACGTCTCTGCGGAACTACGGCTTCTCTGTGCGGCCTGGAGAAAGCCGTTGAGGATGGAGATGAGAAGGATAGAGAAAATGCCTTGTGTTTTATTGAGATGCTTCATGGGTATATGCTGGTGCAGTCGGGAATTCCTGTGATTTACAGCGGGGATGAGATTGGGCAGTTTAATGACAATGAATACCATAAGGATCCAAAGAAAGCGGAGGATTCCCGTTATCTTCACCGAGGAAGCTTTTCCTGGGAGAAAGCAGGACTTCGGAAAGTGGAGGGAAGCTACCAAAAAGAGATTTTTGACTGCATTCGGAAGATGGAGGACTTGCGGGCGGCCCATCGGGTATTTTTGAATCAGGCGGCAGTCTGGACCGTGGATACCCATGATTCGGCGGTGCTTTGCGTGAACAGGGCCTTTGAGGACGAGAAGCTGACGGCGCTCTTTAATTTCAGCGGAGAGGAACGTACTGCCTGGATTCAGGAGGAGGGGATGTATGCGGAGCTTCTGACCGGAGAGCGGATGGAGGCCCGGAATGTGGTGCTTCCGGCTTATGGGATGCGGTGGCTGATGCGGGAAGTGGAGAGCGAATAGTCCTATAAAATGGGAGTGTTCAAATAAAAGCCTCTAAGAACAAATGGAATTTGAAAAAGGCGTGATTCTGCTGTAATGGAGAATACGCCTTTTTGCCACAAACGGTTTAATGGGACACCTTCCATAATCAGCCACTCGCTCTGACTGGGAGCAGTTTCTTTTTCCATGCTGTCAGCCCGCTTTTTATTATGTTTATATGCATATCGGAAAAAAGCCGTGTTTGTTAATGTTTGTTGTATTTTTCTGTCCGTGCCGACATTTGCGAAAAGAACCATCGAAAAAAATGAAGATATTTTACAAGACTTTCCCCTGCTTCGGCAGTACAATGAGTGTAAAAAGTCCGGCTAAGAAATGTCAGGCGTTTATTCGAAATATTTTCTGCTGGACGGTAAAGTTACGAAAGCGCACGAGAGGAACTTTCATGAGTGCACTTTTGAATGAAAGTTTCTCTCATAGGTGTGCGCTGAAGTGACTTTACTCTTTAGTACTGCCCGGTAGCAGCTTAATAATAGGAGCAAAGATACATGAAGAAAGAATCAGGTGCGGCGAAGGGTGCCGTGGAACAAAAACAGACAGCAGGACATGGTGCGCCCCGCTTTATTGGGCGTTTGGCGGCGGTATTAACGATTGTGATATGGGGAACCACATTTATCTCCACCAAAATCCTGTTAGCGGATTTTCAGCCTGTGGAAATTTTGTTTTACCGTTTTGTGATGGGATTTCTGACCCTGCTTATGGCGTGTCCGAAAAAATTAAAGACCAAGGATTCCGGGCAGGAGCTGACCTTTGCTGCTGCAGGGCTGTGCGGAATATGCCTGTATTACCTGCTGGAAAATATTGCTTTGACCTTTACCCTGGCCTCCAATGTGGGCGTGATTATATCCGTTGCCCCGTTCTTTACGGCCGTATTGGTCCGTCTGTTTATGAAGCCGGAAGAAAAACTGGGGGTGCAGTTCTTTGTTGGATTTGCCGTTGCAATGGCCGGAATAAGCTTAATCAGCTTTAACGGTTCCAAATTGGAGCTTAACCCTGGGGGAGATCTACTTGCCGCTGCCGCTGCTCTTGTGTGGGCCTGCTATTCCATATTGACAAAGAAAATCAGCAGCTTTGGCTATCCCGTGATTCCCGCCACCCGCAGGACATTCTTTTACGGAATTCTGTTTATGATACCCGCCTTATTTTTCTTTGATTTTCGGCCGGATTTCTCACGGTTTGCCAATATGACGTATCTGTTTAATATTTTCTATCTGGGATTGGGGGCATCCGCACTTTGCTTTGTTACATGGAATTTTGCGGTAAAGGAATTGGGGCCGGTAAAGACGAGCGCATATATTTATATGGTTCCTGTGATAACAGTCCTTACGTCTGCGTTGATTTTAAGTGAACCGCTGACTCTCCTTACAGGAACAGGAACAATTCTGACTTTGGCAGGATTATTCCTTTCGGAGCATAAGGCGGGAAAGAAAGGCGCAAAAGACGGACTTATAAATTGAGATATGTGTCATGGTAATAATCCGTATCGAAAACTCTTGTGCAAATATTTCGGTCTATTTTTCCGATTGCACAGGAACTTCAAATACGGTCTGCTAGTGATGGAGATTTGCGACAGCCCCTTTTTGCGGCATTCCTGTTGGTTTTATAAATATATTCTCAAACTCTCTTTGCAAATAAACATTTTGACCTAACTCTATAAGACTGCTATAATAGTAATAACAGTTCTTTCCATAGCAAACCCTCATGGACACCATTGGTACACACCATAAATCAAAATTGAAATGGCACACCACCATAAATGAAAGTCGGTAGTGGTGCATGGTGCATCCCTGAACTTAGTTTTCTGCTGCGCAGAAAAGGATCTTTCAGAGTAAAAGCAAACTGTTGCAAGGAAAGGACATTACTCGTTTCAAGGTTTCAAAATAAAGTTTTGAATAAAGGTCAATGATAAAATATGGATAAAAAAGAGAATAAAGAGAAAAAAATCGGCAGGAAAGTTTTAATAGCCCTGATTTTGACAATATTTATAATTCCGGGCAGCTTTGTATTTTTTATAGCTGCAAGAATATCACAGGAAATGTCCCAGTCCGCCATCGGGAACTTAAGTGAGAGCCTTGAGCTTTTAAAGGGCACCATTGAAGTGCTGTTTCAGAGAGAGGCCCAGTATCAGAAGCTGATGGCAAAGGAGCTTTCCATTATGGAAGATCCGGAAGAATTTATCCAATCCTATGATCGGAACAGTACCCTGGTCAAGATGTCCGTTGTATTTCGTGGAGAAACAGAGGGCATTTCCAATACTGGAGAGGTCTTTTATCCGGAGGAACTGGATTTTTCCAACCAGGAGACCATAGAGGATCTGCCTGTTTCCGTCTCCTATATCAATGATATGGGAACCTGGGCTTATACCATGAAATGTCCGGTCATCAGGGATGACCGGGAGATTGCCGATCTCTATGTGGAATATATCTATGATTCTTTTGAAGAGGCTCTCCCGGACCGGCTGTACAACGGGAGCGCTACCCTCTATATTATGGACCGGCAGACCGAACGGTTTCTTTTAAAGCCAAAGGGCGTGGGAGAGCGTGATGCGGGCCATCTGAATCTGCAGGATTTTTACCGGGCCAATGATATCCTGGAAGAGAGCATTCAGCAAAATGTGGCCGAGAGCATAGCCAATAACGGCAATATGATGTTCTACCACAAAATCCGGAACAAGGATTCCCTGATTTACATGTGGGCCGTAAACGGCGGCTCCGTGTACCTTATCGGCTATGTTCCGGTGGAGGCCATTCAGAGAGAGGGCGATGCCGTAAATCAGAATATTCTGATGGTGGTTATATTTATGCTGGCAACCTTTTTCACCTGCTGTATTGTATTTTTCCTCTATGAACGGCAGCAGAATAAGTTCCGCAGGGAGCGGGAGGAGGAGAGAGAGCTTCACAATCAGCAGATGGGGCAGGCGCTTCAGGCGGCTCAGGCAGCCAACAACTCCAAAACGACATTTCTCTCCAATATGTCCCACGATATCCGTACGCCTATGAATGCCATTTTAGGCTTTACCACCCTGCTTGCCAAGGATGCGGACAATCCGGTCAAGGTACGGGAGTATACCAGGAAGCTGACGGCCTCGGGACAGCATCTTTTGAGCTTAATTAATGATGTTCTTGACGTGTCCAA
This sequence comes from Candidatus Merdisoma sp. JLR.KK006, assembly GCF_036941035.1. Classification (NCBI taxonomy): domain Bacteria; kingdom Bacillati; phylum Bacillota; class Clostridia; order Lachnospirales; family Lachnospiraceae; genus Candidatus Merdisoma; species Candidatus Merdisoma sp. JLR.KK006. Next base: position 38,078 of record NZ_JAYMNS010000028.1, read on the forward strand.
GATTGAGAGCGGAAAGGCAGTGCTCACCATCGGAGAGTTCAGGTTAAATGATGTGATTTCCTCTGTGGATGCCATTATCCGGCCGGCCGCAAAGAACAAAGGTCAGAGCTTTGACATTCAGGTAACGGGAATACGCCATGAATACCTGGCAGGCGATGAGACAAGGCTGAATCAAATCCTGATTAATCTCCTTTCCAATGCGGTGAAGTATACTCAGGAGGGCGGCAGCATCTGGTTCCGCATTATCGGCCTGGAGCAGCGTTCCAATCAGTATGAGCATATCCGCATTGAGGTGGAAGATAATGGCTACGGCATGACCCAGGAGTATCTGCAGATACTTTTTGACGCATTTACCAGGGCGGAAAACAGTACGACCAACAAGGTTCAGGGTACGGGTCTTGGAATGGCCATTACGAAGAATATTGTGGAGCTTATGGGCGGAACCATTGAGGTAACCAGTGAGGTGGATAAGGGGACCATCTTTACGGTGGAGCTTGAGCTTCGCATTGCAGAGCAGGAGGATGATCCCCTGTTCTGGGAGAACCATGGAGTAACCCGGATTCTGGTGGTGGATGATGACGGGGATGTGCGTGAAAGCATTCAGGTGCTTATGGAGGATACAGGTGTCAGGACGGATGTTCTGGAGAACGGCGAGGCGGCTGCGGAGATTGTCAGGAGATCCTGTGAGGAACAGAAGCCCTACCATATGATTCTTCTGGACTGGAAGATGCCGGGTATCAACGGGATTGAGACGGCCAGACGGATTCGAAAGGAGGTCCGGGAGGATATTCCTATATTGTTGTTGACTGCCTATGACTGGGATGAGATTGAGACGGAGGCACAGGAGGCGGGAGTTGACGGATTTCTTCCCAAACCGTTCTTTGTGTCTGCTCTTAAGGAAAAGATTCTGGAGTTTACGGCAAGAGAAGCACAGAGGATCCAGGCGGAGGATGCGGCTTCCGGCCTGGAGGGAGCGCATTTCCTGGTAGCGGAGGACAATGAGATCAATGCGGAGATCTTAGAAGAGCTTCTGGACATTGAGGGAGCTGACTGTGAGATTATGGAAAATGGGGAGCTTGTGGTGGAGCGGTTTGCCAGGGCGAAGCCCGGTGAGTTTGATGCCATTCTTATGGATGTGCAGATGCCGGTGATGAATGGCTATGAGGCTACACGGCGCATCCGTGCTCTTGACCGGGAGGATGCGGCGACGATTTCCATTATTGCCATGACTGCCAATGCTTTTGCGGAGGATGTAAAAGAGGCTATGACTGCCGGTATGAACGCTCATGTGGCGAAGCCGGTGGATATGGAAGTGTTAAAGAGAACAATCAAAGAGTTGAAGAGAAGAGGCTAGTGTTATGAGAGGGTATTTAAAAAAGGGTTTCGTCATTTTCATGGCAGGAGCTCTCCTTGCGGGGGGAACGTCCTGCAAAAGCAAAGGGAATGATATGGTGAATCTGGCTGAGAATGCGGAAGAGGATAAAAAGGTGGTGAACCTTTTTGGTCCCATGGAAAAGTCCAATCCGGATGCGGACAATATTGCCAGAAGCGCCCATGATCTGACGGTGATGATGGCGGAGGAGGAGCTGGGGCTTACGGTGGAGTACCGGACTTATACGGCGGAGAATTACCAGGATAAGACCTATGATGATGTGACCCTTGCCCGGGCCCGCAGTGATATGGATGATATGTATCTTCTGAATCCGGATACGATTCAGATTCTCGGCGGGGAGGGGAAGCTTGTGGATCTGTCCTGCCTTGAGAGTGCTGCCAATCTGCGTGAGGTGGTGAAGGTGTCCAATACGGTAGACGGAAAGCTGGTGGCGATTCCCCAGGAGGTTGTGGTTTACGGGCTTTTTGTGAATCAGGATATGTTTGATCAATATGAGCTTGAGCTTCCCAATACGCCGGAGGAGTTTTTGGAGTGTTGCCGGGTTTTTAAGGAAAATGGAGTTGAGACGCCGGTAGGGGCCAACCGCTGGTGGCTGGAGAATTTTGTGTTTGCTTTGGCTTATGCGGATCTGTATAATGGGGGTAATACGGAAGCGGAGATTGCGGCTCTTAACAGCGGGGAGGCCAAGTACAGTGATTATATGCGTGAGGGCTTTGAGTTTGTGAAAACACTGATTGATTTGGGGTATGTGGATGCCGAGAAAGCCTTTACGTATGAGGCCATTGAGGGAGAGGGGCCGGATTTTATGGCTCAGAAGACGCCTATTGTTATGGCTTACTGGGGGGCGGCCAATGCGGAGACGGCTTATGGGAAGCCGGATTTTAATCTTAAGGTGATTGGCTTTCCTACCCACCGGGGGCAGATGCCGGTGGCGTCTATGTCGGGATATGGGGTTTGCGTGAATGCGGAGCATTTGGAGGATACTCTTGCTGTGCTGGATATTATGCTTTCGGATGAGGCGCTTCAGGTTTATACGGAGACGAATCGGGTGATCTCGCCCTCGAAGAATGTGGAGGTGGATTGCATTGATGCGTTGAAGCCGGTGAATGAGTTGGTAAATGAGGGAATTTTTGTGTTGGGATCGAATGCCGGGATGAAGTTGGAGCAGTGGGGGAATACGTGTTTGGTGGTGAGGGAGATGCTTGATGGGGCTTCGGTGGAGGAGTGTTTGGAGGAGATGGATCGGCTGCAGGGGGAGACGATTCAGAACTAGGAGGATATAGACTAAGTCTGCCGGCTTATTTTGCTGTTGGTTGGCAGGGCGCTTTGACGGGGGATTATGCAGTTAGCATAATTATCAGAACAATTTAATATGAATATAACAGTATAAAGGCGTATGGACAATAATGTAAACCATGCGTCTTTTTTGTGTCTAATATTGTATTAAGCGGGACAATTGGCTATAATAGAAAACACAAATGCAGACACAAAGTATAAAAGTCCGGCTAAGAAATGTCAAGTGTTTATTAGAAATATTTTCTGCTGGACGGTAAAGTTACGAAAGCGCACGAGAGGAACTTTCATGAGTGCACTTTCCAATGAAAGTTTCTCTCATAGGTGTGCGCTGAAGTAACTTTACTTTTTAGTACCGTTGCGCAGCAACTAAAAAAACGATAGTACAGGAGGATGGGAAATGCTGGAAATAGGAACCAAGGCGCCGGATTTTCAATTGCCGGATCAAAATGGAAAGATGCACACATTGAACGAGTATAAAGGGAAGAAAGTTATTCTGTATTTCTATCCCAAGGATAATACACCAGGCTGTACAAAGCAGGCATGCGGATATTCCGAGAGGTATCTTAAGTTTCAGGAGAAAGGTGCGGTGGTTCTCGGTGTCAGCAAGGATACGGTGGCGTCCCACAAGCGTTTTGAGGAAAAACAGAATCTCGGGTTTACGATTCTTTCCGATCCGGAACGCAAGGTCATTGAGGCTTATGATGTGTGGAAAGAAAAGAAGAATTATGGAAAGGTGTCAATGGGAGTAGTACGCACCACTTATCTGATTGATGAGGATGGGATTATCATAAAGGCAAATGACAAGGTGAAAGCAGCGGAAGATCCCCAGAAAATGTTGGAGGAGCTTTGAGCTTGTCCGCATAAATATTAGAGGCAGACGTAAAAGGGGCTTAAGGGAAATCGGGAAATAAGGCGGCTTTTCTGATGTCTTGACGACCTCCTTTCTATGAGGCTATATTCTTTGATTTTATACCCTGCGGTATGATGATGGGAGGTATTGCTTATGGCAGAAATCAAACTTGAAACGGGTGAAACCTTGATTGGACAGGGAATGATGGCTTACTGGGAACCTGTGTTGGGAAACGCATGTGATGTATGGCGTGGCACAATCTTTGTCACAAACCAAAGGGTATGCTTTCGCATTTCTATGACCATCCATATGGAATTTGAGCTTAAATTGCCAAAAATCAAAGGCTTTACCGTGGGGAGGCATTTGTTTTTCACCAAAGTAACGATACATAGCAGGATGGGAGAAAAGTTTACCGTTACCGGATTTCCCGTCAAAAGGCTGCAGGGTTGGCTGCGGCAGGCGGGAATTGAGAAGCTGGAATAAAGGAACTGCGAAAGACATTGAATTAGAAGGAAAAAGGTGAATGCTAATGCAACTCGGTTGAAACAGAGTCGGCGGTGACTGAGTAAATGTTTGAAACAGACTAATACTGAAATCAGAGAAAAATAAGAGGAATGCAGCGCAAAAGCCAGGGCGAGTACCTGGCTTTTATGCATTTTATCCGAAATTTTTCGGACTGCTGTGGATTGGGTTCAATGCCATAAATGAATGATGCTCTTAAGCTATGGAACAATATGTAATATAAGCATTTGATATATTTATCTATGCGACCTATAATAAAAATAAATGATATCCAAAAAATGTATCAGACCATATAAAAAGGTCATTCCAAGGAGGAAAAGAAAATGGCAGTAAAACAGACCGCAGGCAGAGATGCTTTGGGCGAATTTGCCCCGAAATTTGCACAGTTGAATGATGATGTATTATTTGGAGAAGTGTGGAGCAGGGAGGATAAACTCTCTCTGAGGGACCGTTCGCTGGTAACGGTCGTCTCCCTGATGGCTCAGGGACTTGTGGATTCTTCCTTCCGGTTCCATCTGATGAGTGCGAAAAAGAACGGGATCACCAGGACGGAGATTGCAGAAATCCTGACCCATGCAGCGTTCTATGCCGGGTGGCCCAAGGCATGGGAGGCTTTCCGCATGGCAAAGGAAGTCTGGACAGAGGAACTTTTCGAATCCGACGCAAAATCTGCCCATGCAGCCTCCATGCTGTTCCCCGTAGGACAGCCCAATGAAGCGTTTGCGCAATATTTTATCGGTCGGAGTTATCTTGCGCCCGTTTCTGTGGAACAGGTAGGGATCTTTAACGTAACCTTTGAGCCGGGCTGCCGCAACAACTGGCATATCCATCATGCAAAGAGAGGCGGCGGACAGATTCTGATCTGTGTCGGCGGCCGGGGCTATTATCAGGAGTGGGGGAAAAAGGCTCAGGAACTGTTCCCCGGCCATGTGGTGAATATTCCGTCAGGTGTAAAGCACTGGCATGGAGCGGCCCCTGACAGCTGGTTCTCCCATCTGGCAGTTGAGGTGCCCGCAGAGGAAGGCGCCAACGAGTGGCTGGAGCCGGTGGATGATGATGCTTACACCAGTGCATTGTGCTGAAAAAAGAAATAAAGAGACAGCTGAAAGAGAGATCCGGCAGGTGATTTTCATGGAAAGGGTGGGCTGTGAAAGACGCAGCGATTCTGCGGCGCCTAAAATGCTCTGTTCCCGTGTGACTGCCAAAAAATATTGAAAGACTCTAAGTTCCATGAAATGTCCCTCCTTGACTGGGGAAAAGTATATCATCGAACTAATATAACTGTCAAGCATAGATAGATATAGAATATAAGTATTCGCTATATTCGGGTGACAAAAACACCGGAAGGCCAGGAAGACTATGACCAGGATGATGCCGAACAGACAGGGCTGATCGGTATATTGCTGAAAGCAGGTTTTGGGCATGAGGATGCAAAAAGATATTTAGAGCTTGAAAAAGATCCGGATATGGGAGGAGTACAGATCCGGATGCTCCGCAGGCAAAGAGATGAGCTTTTGGAGTAAATCCACAAATTGCAGAAGCTGTTGGATCAGATTGATTTCATGACCTGGAATAAGGAACACAAAAGGCATTGAGAGTGGGGAGTATATTCTGCATCTGTCTTATTGTATTTAAAATAGTATTTATCACAAAGATATCTTTATACGCAATAAATATGTACGGGGTTATGGAAACAATTCGAATGGTGAAGTATTAGCCGGAGTTGTCTTCATAATCCCGATTTTTCATAAGATTTTCTATGCTCCATTTTCTTATGCGGGACAAAGGTATGTTTAGAAATGCACTGATTTTGCCGTATGAGGCTTGCACGAAGAGGGCTGGTAGTGTTAAACTTTACTTATTGTCCGGCACGGAAGATGAAGTGTTTCACCACGCTTGATTGGGAGCCGGATGTAATGGACTACGAATGGTTAGAGAGGAGAAAAGGTAATGGAAAAATCAAAGGTGTATTTTGCGGATTTTCGTGCCCGTAACGGGGAGGCAATGCCTCTGAAATTAAAGCGTCTGATGAAAGAGGCCGGCATCGGCAGTATTGACATGGACGGAAAGTTTGTGGCAATTAAAATGCATTTTGGAGAGCTGGGCAATATCAGCTATCTGCGGCCCAATTATGCAAAGGCAGTGGCGGATTTGGTTAAGGAGGCGGGAGGAATTCCCTTTTTGACAGACTGCAATACCCTGTATCCGGGAAGCAGAAAGAATGCCATTGAGCATATGTACTGTGCCTGGGAAAACGGCTTCACGCCTATGACTGTGGGATGTCCGGTGATTATCGGTGACGGCTTGAAAGGAATGGATGACGTTGCGGTTCCGGTAGAGGGCGGCGTGCATGTGAAAGAAGCCAAGATCGGGAGGGCCATTATGGATGCGGATGTTTTTATCAGCCTGACCCACTTTAAAGGCCATGAGATGGCAGGCTTTGGCGGAGCCGTCAAAAATATCGGAATGGGCTGCGGCTCCCGGGCAGGAAAAAAGGAGCAGCACAGTACCGGAAAGCCCAATATCAATAAAGCGCTGTGCAGAGGCTGTAAGCAATGCATGCGTGAGTGTGCAAATCAGGGTCTTGTATATGATGAGGCGGCAAGGAAGATGCGGATTAATACGGACAACTGCGTGGGATGCGGCCGCTGCCTGGGGGCATGCAACTTTGATGCCATTGCATTTGCAAATGATTTGGCTACCAAAGAGCTGAATGAGCGGATGGCGGAGTATGCCAAGGCTGTGGTGGACGGACGTCCCAATTTCCATGTGTCTTTGATTGTGGATGTATCCCCATACTGTGACTGCCATGGCGAAAATGATGCGCCGATCCTGCCCAATGTAGGAATGCTGGCGGCTTTTGACCCGATTGCACTTGATCAGGCGTGTGCGGATCTTTGCCAGCAGCAGGAGCCTTTGCCCAACAGTGTGCTGGGTGAGAATATGAGAAGGGAGGATTTCTGCGATCATCATGATCCTTTTGAGAACACTACGGTGAATGCGGAATACAAAACCTGTCTGGCTCATGGGGAACGGATTGGCCTTGGCAGCCGTAAGTATGAGCTTGTGACAATTCGATAATGATTATCAGAAGATATCATCCCTCTGACTGTGAAGAGATAGCAGAGCTGTTTTACCAGACGGTTCATGTGGTAAACGCAGGGGATTATACCAAAGAGCAGTTGGACGCATGGGTAGCCGGGGATGTGGATTTGGAGGAATGGAATCAGTCTTTTTTGGAGCATTTTACGGTTGTTGCGGTGGAGCAGGACAGGATTGTCGGATTTGGAGATATTGATAATTCCGGTTATCTTGACCGGCTGTATGTGCACAGTGATTTTCAAAATCAGGGAATCGCTTCTGTCATTTGCGATGCATTAGAGAAGGCTGTTGATGGAAAGAAGCTTGTTACACATGCTTCGATTACGGCAAAGAACTTTTTGAGCACAGAGGGTACAAAGCAGTGAAAGAGCAGCAGGTTATGAGAAATGGGGTATATTTAACGAATTATCGGATGGTAAAGGAGAGAGCTGGATAAATTGTAAAAAAGTTAATTTTGGAGGTATTTAATGTTCGATTTATCTCAATTTGACAAATATAGAGAAGACAATCGGAGAGAAGTTAAGAGAGCCAAAGGCGGTTTGCCGGATTCTTTGTGGAGCACATATTCAGCATTTGCAAACTGTTATGGCGGGGTGATTATTCTTGGTGTTAAAGAGGATAAGGATGGAAGCTGGCAGACGACCGGATTGCAGGATGCGGATAAGCTGCGGAAAGATTTTTGGAATACCATCAACAATCAGCAAAAGGTAAATATAAATTTGTTATCAGATAAAGATATACAAATATATCAAATAGAAAATAATTCTATCATGGTTATTCATGTCCCAAAGGCAAAGAGGGAACAGAAGCCCGTATATATTGGAGAGGATATGTTCAAAGGAACATATCGGCGTAACTGGGAGGGAGATTACCACTGTACGTCCAGCGAGGTTAGGGCTATGCTTCGTGACCAAACAGAGGATACGATGGACATGAAGATTCTGGAAGATATGCAGATGGATGTATTCAATATGGAAACGGTACATGCATACCGTAATCGTCATATAGCATATCGCCGGGAACATGTTTGGGAGCAGCTGGGAGATGAAGCATATTTGGAAAGAATTGGTGCGGCCAGGGTACTCCGTATGGATAATAAGCTGCATCCAACAGCTGCAGGCTTATTGATGTTTGGGGATGAATATAAAATACTGTATGAATATCCGGAGTACTTTCTTGATTTCAGGGAATTGCTGGATCCGACAATCAGATGGACGGATCGTTTGCAATCCAGTTCAGGGGACTGGACAGGCAATTTGTTTGATTTCTTTTTTCGGGTCTATGGTAAGCTGGTTAAGGATGTTAAAATACCCTTTAAGCTGGAGGGTGCTGTGAGAATTGATGATACGCCTGTGCATAAAGCAATTAGAGAGGCTCTTGCCAACTGTCTTGTGAATACGGATTTCTATTTGCCAAGAGGCATCGTTATTAAAAAAGAACAGGATGGCATTATTATGGAAAATCCAGGAAACATCCGTACCGGGAGGAGCCAGATGCTGAAAGGCGGTATTTCGGATCCAAGGAATAAGGCTCTTATGAAGATGTTCAATATGATTGGTATTGGCGAACGTGCAGGCAGCGGTGTGCCGGATATTTATTCTGTCTGGAAGAGCCAGGGATGGGTAGAGCCTCAGGTGATAGAAGAATATGCTCCGGATAGAACCATTTTGAAATTGTCCTTTGTTCCAGAAGAGCCGGAAAAAGTGACAGAAAAAAGTGGCAGAAAAAAAGTGGCAGAAAAAAGTGGCAGAAAAAAAGTGGCAGAAAAAACAAAAGAGCAGATGTTTTTGATTTTGGACAGGATGCAGCCAGGGAATGAATATAAAGTAGCAGAAGTGGCAGAATGGTTGGGTGTTGGAAGAACAAGAACCCAGACATTGTTAAAACTGTTGATTGCTGAAGGTGAAGTTTTAGCAACGGGAGCAACGAAAATGAAAAGATACATGCTCACAGAATAAGAAAATATTTCATGGGGAGGAGAGGCGTATCTATGTATCAACTTTGGACCCCCACAATCAAAGCATAAGGGAAAAAGTCTACAGTGAAGCCGCAGAGTACGGAATTGTATGCAGAATTCGGGATTTGAAAGAGGTTGTTGATGGAGTTGATAAATTTCTGAAAAAGACAAAGGTGCGTGATCAGGGGCTGTGCAAGCGGTTTGGCCAGCCAGTCCTATGTTCCGAATTTGATACAGGAATTATTTGTCATTAAAAAGAATCGAAGCTTCACCCATTGATTAAATCCTGCATTTTTCATTATGAATTTGAGTTTATTCATCCTTTTGCTGATAGGAATGTAACACAGAGACACCAGAAGAAAGCGGCGTAACAGCGGCAAACTGCTTTGTACATAAAATTGAATAGTGTATATGCCAAAGGACATTTCATCTTTTATTTGGGTGGATGTCCTTTTTGGCACAAATAAAAAATTGGAATTTTAGAATGTTTGCATGAAATTTGCGCTGTGTGGAAAACAGGTGAAAAAATATAAGTAATTTCCTTGCAGTATATTGAAAAAAATGTCCCGAATACTATATAATATTCGGGACAAAAGGCGGTGAATAAAGTGGCAAACGGATATTCCAGGCAGATTCAAGAACGAATAGTAGTGGCAGCAGATCCACGTGCCGTTGCTAAGGCATTGGCACGAAATTATCGCTGGACGATTGCTCCATGCGGAGATACGGCTCTGAACCTGTTGGGACTTTCCTAGATGACAATTCTTGTAATTCAGGCATTGAAAACACTGAGAAAGACAAATGTTACGTCCAAAACAGTTCAAATGATGCAATCTCGGCTGGATGAGGGAGATAAAATTGCTATGTTAAAAGAGACGGCACAGTCTACGGATTGGGTTTACGATATAATACGACAGATTGCTGGGGAGGTACAGGAGAAATGAAAAATGCCGCACGGTTATCAGACAATGACAAGCAAATACTGTTCCGTAACACAGTGGACGAGATGGGGCTGAGTGATGCCATTGTGGAAAAGGATTTCTGGGTCTGTTTTACGCTGGATTATTTATTCCACCGTTCGCCCTGGAAAGATTCAGTCACGTTTAAGGGTGGCACCAGTTTATCCAAAGCCTACAATTTGATTAACTGATTTTCAGAAGATATTGATCTGATTTTGGATTGGGGTGTTTTGGGTTATGAGAAAGAGATACGGATGTTCTGACGGTTGCGCCAGAGCGAACTTTTTGGGAAAAAGCCACGATTTTGCATCATGAGTCCAACAGGCCGGAACATTTGGAAATGTCACAGCGGTATTCCAGGCATTATTACGACCTGTATCGTATGGATGCTACCTCAGCAAAAGAAGTTGCTTTTATACACCAAAGTGTCTCATAAGGCACTTTTTAATCAAAAGTTGTAAAGTGGAGTTATGAATAATAAAAATATAGAAATAGAAATATCAAGAATTAATGAATATTTAGAGAAATGCTTATGGATGGATTTTGAAATTTGTCAAATGAGTTTTATTAGAGTAGAGGTTGCAGGAAGAATAGATTCATCTGTAAATGAATATGCCATATCAGTGATTTTTGAACGGCCAACTTTTATACAAGGTCCGTTATATTGGAATTTAGATTGTTCAAAAAAATTTATTGAATTAGCAAGCGTGAAAGAATTTACAGAAATCAATAAAAATTATCAAATTGAGGAAGGAAGTATTTTATTTAAAATCTATATGGATGATTTTGTGGAATCTGGAGTTTATATAGCAGCTAAAAATATAAAAAGCAAGATTTACATTGAGAATCCCTTTACATAGTGTTTATAGGAGCATGAAATGCACATAAGGAAGTTTTTAAAGGGATATATTTTTTAAATGCTAACCGGCAAACAGTTTCAAGGGTAAGAAGTGTAGTTGATGCTAAGTATGGAAACAGATACATTCACATAGGTGTTATCACTAGGCACAATGTGATAAGAACGATCAGTTAATTCAGGGACGGCTATAGAAACCGGACCGCTTTTGCCTATATTCCGGACGGCGTGTCGGAAAGCTACGAATACATGCCTGTCGGGCAGGTAAGCAGGGCTGTTGATGGGAAGGGTAATTCTATTCAATACCGCTACAACAGTCTCGAAAAAGTATGCGAACGCATCGAACAGTCGGGAGATAAAGAAACTTTCCAGTATGATGAAGAAGGCAATCTGTCCCTGCATACCGACCGGGACGGAAGACAGGTCACCCGTACCTATAACGTGTTTGGAAGTCTTGTATATGAGAAGGCTGCGGATGAAAACGGGGAGGGCCTGCGGCATGAAATGAAAGAGAACGGGAAGCTTTTCAGGTTCGTGTACCATAACGGGGAGCTTCTGCATGAGAGATATGAAGGAGGGGATGAGGAAGAAAGCAGCTATCATCTGGGGTTAGGAATTGAAGCAGTCCAGAGGAATCAGAGCATCCATTATTACCATAGGGATGAGCAGCTAAACACAGCGTTTATGACTGCTCAAAATGGGGAAATCCAAAATCATTATCGTTATGATGCATTTGGAAACCTGTTGGAAGACACAGAGAAACTACCCAACCGAATCCGTTATGCAGGCCAGCAGTATGACCAGGCGATAGAGCAGTATTACATTACTTGCGGGCAAGGTATTATACCCCGGCACTGGGAAGATTTCTGCATGAGGATGTCTACCAGGGAGACGGGCTGAACCTGTATGCATACTGTGGGAATAATCCGATAATGTATTATGATCCGAGTGGATATAAAAAATGGGAGATGATTGCCCGCCATAGGGAAAATTAGGTGATGGCAGTGGGGATGAGGTTGGTAGTTTAGATAAGAAAGAACTTGCTCCAGGCGAATTTTTTATAGATGATTGGACAGGATATCCGGATGCGCCTAAACCAGAAGGACCGTTTAGATTGTTAGAGGGTGATGGATATAATAAAGCTAGAGATTTTGCAAATAAAACAAATGCAGATATACATCGTAATAGACCTGATTTGAAGGGGACTCAAATTCATGAAATGCATTCAGTTAAGTTTGGTGGTAGCCCTACAGATATAGATAATAAAATTGCATTGTCACCTACAAGGACATGGAGGCTTTCTTCTTTATATAAAGGTGCATACTGCCTGACAGCGGAGAACCAGCGCCTACGGATATCCTCTAATGACCAGGATGAGGCCCTAAAAAAATGAAGCAGGGAATCATAACAGCCCGGGTTAAGAGCAAGGTCACGTATTATGGAAGTGACACCAAGTTTATCAGAGCGGAGCATAAGCCCTATGTTGATGGCCACAAACCAACGGAAGGCAGCTTTGCGGGAAAAACAGGATTCAAAGTGGAACAAAATATTTTCAATAAAATTTAGCATAATCATATAGTCAACCACCGAAAGGTATGGTAAACTTATACACGAATAACTCTTTTGGGTGGTTTTTATCCTTTTGTTGTGGTGACTATAAGGATACCATAAAACATACAAAAGAGTTATTCTTTTATTGAAAACTTTCAACTCTCAAGCATTAGAAGAATTATATGTAAAATCAAAAGAAAGCAAAACCTTAGTGTGTACAGATTTTCTTGGAAATACAATTCAATGTACATTTGATTGGAATATGCCAATAGAAGTAGAAGAATTGGAAAAAATAATTTTTGATAAAAATCTAAAACTGCCAAAAGAGTATATGGATTTTTTATTGATGGCTAATGGAGCAATTTTATATAATACAGAGGAAGACTCAGGATATCAATTACTTTCGATTCAAGAAGCGATTCGCTTTACAGAAGAAATGAAAGAACTGGGGTATGATTTAAAGGAAGAATGGTTAATATTTATGACAAATTTATTTGATTCAGATATGTTATTGTTCGACTTAAATAAAATAGATACAAAAAGATATATAATTGATGGATGAATATCCATTAGAGGTTTCCAAGCAAGTTTTAAAAATTTTAATCCAAAATGCATGTTTAGGACAAAATTTGGGGCCAATAGAAATCAGTCGTAGAAAAATTAAGGAAATTGATCGAACTTGGTTGAAGCAGTATTTTGTTGAGGTTGCAAGTACATGCACTAATTGTTCTGATGAATGGGAATATAGGCGCTTAGTCGAGTTGACAATACTTATAGTCCCAGAATTAAAACAAGAAATTTTTCAATTAGGTATGCAGTCAGAAAATGAGGAGGTGAGAGAAGTAATAGAAGACTTTCAAAATTTATAAGTCTGTAAAAATGCTTAAACCCGAATTATTCATGAGCAAATAAAATGCTCCAAATGCCTACCAGGGAGACGGACTGGATTAAGACACCGAAGGGCTTTGAGATCCTCAGAAATTATGATGGGGACGACCGCCTTATACAAGAACGGGTCCTGGATAAACAAAACGGGATTGACCGGAGGACCAGCCATACCTATAATACAGCAGGAAACCTTCTGTCTGTCACTGTAAAAAGAACAGAAAAGGGAGAAGAGCTTAGAAGCAGTTATCAATATGACCTGAAAGACCGCTTGACCCACAAGATTGGCCAGAACCAGGCGGTGACCTGTTATCTCTATGATTAGAGCTTGAAATTTCAGAAAGGCAAGTGCAAAGAATTAAAAGCCTCTGGTATGATTGAGCGAGCAGGTGCCGATCAATATAAGGAGAGAAGACGCAGACAGTGAACAAAAAAATATATGAATACGAATCCATAATTCATAGTGCAGGCGCAACCGGCGGAGCGTATGCTATTTTCCCCTATGATATCCGCAAGGAATTTGGACGAGGCAGAGTGAAAGTGCATGTCGTATTTGACGGAGTAGCCTATGATGGCAGCATTGTAAATATGGGAGTTAAAAATGTAGACGGAAGTATCTGCTATATCTTAGGAATGCGAAAGGACATCCGCACCCGAATAGGAAAACAGCCGGGAGATACGGTATTGGTAACAGTCAGGGAACGGGAGTAAAAGAGGAAAATATGCTCTCACTATATGAACTTTATGGATTGACAGAAAAGGATGGTAATAACAACGATGTGGACATGTCCTAAATGCGGGCGTACCTTTAAAAAGCAAAATCAGGGTCATTACTGCGGAAAAGCGCCAGAGACAATCGATGAATACATTGCCGCACAGCCGGAAGAGATACGGCAGTATCTAAAAGAAGTAAGAAATGTGCTGCATGCCGCATTGCCGGAAGCAGAAGAACGGATTTCCTGGAGTATGCCGACTTTTTGGAAGAAGCATAACATTATCCAGTTCGCAGGATTTAAAAAGCACATTGGCCTGTATCCGGGATCGGAGGCTGTCCTGGAATTTGCCGAACAGCTGAAAGCGTACAAGACCAGCAAAGGAACAATACAGCTTCCCTATAACAAGCCGCTTCCCCTGGAATTGATTGGAGAGATTGCAGCATGGTGCTATGAGACGGGGAATCATCCATAGACACTAGTACAACGAATATTAAGTTATTGGCAGTTTGACTTGCCTATTTTCCTGATAGCACTACTCCCCAAGCCTCGCTGTAGCCACCGCTGCGACTGCGTTTGTGAAGCAGCACTCTCAGAAAAATATTCTGCGTCAAACTATCCAAAACTTGATTTTCGTTGTACTAGGAAGCGTTAAAGTGAGTTAAAGGAGAGCCTTTCATGAAAAAAAGAGTTGCAGCAGGGGCGCTGCTATCTGCTTTACTGCTCCTGGGACTTGGAACGGCATTTGCCGTTTACAATGGGTATTTTCATGTGAATGGAAGAGCGTCGGAAAAATATCCCATAAAGGGTGTTGATGTATCTCATTATCAGGGAGAGATTGATTGGAAAGTATTGTCTGATCAGAATATTCGGTTTGCCTATATCAAGGCCACGGAGGGCAGCTCTTATGTGGATGATGCATTTGCTGATAATTATGCACAGGCCAGAAAAACAGAACTAAAAGTAGGTGCATATCATTTTTTCAGCTTTGACAGTCCGGGAAGTTCTCAGGCAGAGCACTTTATCCGTACGGTGGAAGCTTTTGAGGGAATGCTGCCGTCAGTAGTAGACGTGGAATTTTACGGAGATAAAAAGGAGCACCCGCCAGATGCGGATAAGGTAGAGACGGAACTTTTGGAATACCTTAAGCGGGTAGAGCAGGCTTATGACAGAAAACCAGTGATTTATGCCACATTGGAAGCCTGGGAATTATACATCAAAGGAAGATTTGACGAATACCCCCTGTGGATTCGTGATATTTGGAAAGAGCCGGTCTTAGAATCCGATTCGGAGGATGGAGTGGGACAGGGCTGGACATTTTGGCAGTATACCAATCGGGGAAGGATGAAAGGATTTTCGGGGGAAGAGGAGTTTATTGATTTGAATGTATTTTATGGAAATGAGGATCAGTGGCGAAAGTTTTGTATGGATTAAGTAAGGATAAAGCTATGAAAAAGAAAAAAAGCTCCCAAGCTAAGGGCCCGAAGCTGCTGAAGTCCATGATTCGTCATCTGGAGCAGCAGGGCCGTCTTGGAGAGGAAAAGAATTACATACAGCATGGGACAACGACTGTTTTTGCACATAGCGTACGTGTAGCCAGTCTGAGCCTTAAGCTTGCCAAAAAGCTGCATTTGAGAGTAAATAGAAAGTCTCTGCTTCGAGGTGCTCTGCTCCATGATTATTTTTTGTATGACTGGCATGAAAAGGATCGAAGCCATCGTCTCCACGGATTATATCATGCAGGCACCGCACTGAAAAATGCGAAAAAAGACTTTCATTTGAATAAGCTGGAGGAAAATATCATAGCCAGACATATGTTTCCTCTCAATCCGATTTTTCCACGATATAAGGAAGCCTGGATTGTCTGTCTTGCGGACAAATACTGTGCGGCGGAGGAAACTATTCGCCCCTTTTTATCAGCCGGGAAGAATTTAAAATGCGGTTTACTCTCAACCATGAAGAGAGCCGGGAGAAAGAAGATATCATGAGAATCAGCTTTAAAAATGCCTTTCAGATGTTTTTGATAAACCATCAGTAAGGGGATCTTATTGTTAAGGAGGAAGCGGCAATGGAGATAGAAATAGAAATAGTCCCTGCATACGATCACCCGGAGGAGATAGCGGGCTTATTTTCCGAATATACCAATATGCTGATTGCAGGAGACAGCTCATTCCAGAAATATCTTGATATTCAGCATTATGAGGATGAATTAAAGGAGCTGGATAAAAAGTACGGACTTCCTTACGGCAGATTATATTTGGCTTACTTAAAAGGAGAAGCGGCAGGCTGCATTGGTTTAAGGAAGATAGACGACCGGAATTGTGAGATGAAACGCCTGTATGTAAGGCCGCAGTTTCGGGGAAAGAAGATAGGAAATCAACTGGTCCAAAGAATCATAGAGGACGCAAAAAAAATCGGATATTCCCATATGTTTCTTGACACGCTTCCATTCCTGAAAAGCGCCATCCATATGTATCAGAAATATGGATTTTATGAGACAGAAAGCTACAACGACAGTCCAATGAATTCGTCTATCTACATGAGACTGGATTTATAAATCAAAGAGATGTACAATCTTAAAAAGGGAAAGGTGGAAGAAAAATATGCTGGAATTTCGATATGATACGCAGCTGCTAATTGAGGGGACCGATTTGGACGAGGACGCAATCAATGAATATTTTGTAAGTCATTTTAAAGGAGACTGCCTGCTGGCTGTTGGGGATGAAGAGCTGATAAAGATTCATTTCCATACAAATGAACCATGGAAAGTCCTTGAATACTGCGCTTCCCTGGGGGAGATCTATGATATCGTAGTGGAGGACATGGACAGGCAGACACGAGGATTGAAAGGATAATTTGGGAAGAAAATACATTGGAAAAGCTGATAAAAATCCAATAAAAACAGGGCAGTAAAGATAAAATTTAAATGACAAAATGAAAGAGGAACCATGTATGATAAGAAAGTTTCAGCCATCCGATCTGGAAGCTGCTATGGATCTGTGGCTCCATGGAAACACAGAAGCCCATGATTTTATATCGAAGGAATATTGGAAACAGCATTTTGATGAGGTAAAAGAAATGCTGCCAAAAGCAGAGCTCTATGTATATGAAAATGACAATACAGCCACTTTTGATGGCTTTATCGGCCTGTCCGGCAGCTATATTGCCGGATTTTTTGTAAGAGAGAATGCCCGATCACAGGGAATCGGAAAGCAGTTGCTGGACTACGTGAAGGCAATCAAAGGAAATCTGACCTTAAAGGTCTATGAAAGGAATCAGCGGGCAGTAAAGTTCTATCAAAGAGAGGGATTCTTTGTCCAATCTCAAAGCGTAGATGAGGACACGGGCCAGCGGGAATATGTTATGTCATGGCAGGTTTAAGGAGAAAATAAAATGTCTGCAGTTCTCACAGAAGATTTGATATACGAGATACTATCTGTCGTAGAAGAAATACCAGAGGGAAAGGTTGCCTCCTACGGACAGATTGCCAGGCTCATTGGCCGGGAAAAAAATGCAAGGCTTGTGGGAAAGGTTTTAAGCATGTCCGAATATTACGGCAGGTATCCTTGCCACCGTGTTGTAAATCATGCAGGAAGAATAGCGCCTCATTTTTATGAGCAGAAAAATCTGCTGCTTGAGGAACAAGTGGAATTTAAGGATGATACCCATGTGGATATGAAAAAGTATCGATGGGATTGCTGAAAATGTACATGTAAATTTGGCAATGTCATTAAGTTAAGCACCAAAAGGCTTATGAAGGCTTCGGGCATTTTTTGAAGCTTAACTTAATGGCATTGTATAAATTTGAAAGCTATGAAGGAGGGATAGGACGAAAAGATTATTTTCAAAAAGGTATTGCTCGTGACGCTGCGTAATAATTTATAATACTTTATGACAGGATAAACAAAGTGTTTCAATTCCATATCAGTAGTCCGGCTAAGAAATGTCAAATGTTTTAAGAAATATTTTCTGCTGGACGGTAAAGTCGCAAAGGCACACGAGAGGAGCTTTCATGAGTGCCCTTTCGAATGAAAGTTTCTCTCATTACAGGTGTGCCGAAGTGACTTTACCTTTAGTACCGCTGCGTAGCAACTTAAGATAGGAGGTAAAAGGATTATGGTAAAATACAGGGCAATACCGCCGGGATTTATGACAGTTGGAGAGATAGCAAAGAAAATGGGCGTTACCGTCCGCACGCTCCAGTACTACGATAAAGAGGGTCTGCTCTCCCCGTCCGCAGAGAGCGAGGGCGGGCGCAGGCTTTATACGGACAGGGATTTAATTATGCTCCACCAGATTCTGTCCTTAAAATCACTGGGCTTTTCGCTGGACGATATAAAACAGCGCCTAAGTTCCTTAGAGACACCCCAAGAGGTTGCGTCTGCGCTCACAGAGCAGGCAGATGCCATACGCCGGAAAATAGAGCAGCTCACAGCTTCTTTGACGGCCATAGAGCGGCTGAAAGAAGAGGTGCTGCAAATGCAGACCGTGAGCTTTAAAAAGTATGCGGATATTATCGTCAACCTGCAGATGCAAAATGAATTTTACTATCTCATTAAGCACTTCGATGATGACACCCTGGATCATATACGCAGCCATTTTGACAAAAAAAGCGGCCTGGACTTTATGGACAGATTTAACGGTCTGAGCGATGAAATCCTCCGGCTTAAAAAGGATCATGTACCTCCCGAAAGCGAAAAAAGCCAGCAGATTGTAAAAATGTATTGGGATTTGATTATGGAGTTTACAGAGGGAGATATGAGCCTGTTGCCAAAGCTGATGGAATTTGGAAATATCGGCACGGCAGAGAATGCATGGGAGGAAAAGCAAAATAGCATCAATGATTATTTAGAGCCAGCTTTGCAAATCTATTTTACACAGCTTGGAGTAAATCCTTTTGGGGAGGCAAAAAAATGAGCAGCGGGATACAAGTACGTGAATTAAGGAAAAGCTATGGCCGCCATATGGTTCTGAAAGGACTTGACTTTCAGATTAGGGCAGGAGAGATATTTGCCCTTCTTGGCATAAACGGAGCAGGAAAAACAACCACCCTTGAATGTATGGAGGGTCTGAAGAAATATGACAGCGGCACAATTACCGTAAAGGGGAAAACGGGTATTCAGCTCCAGTCGGCATCCCTGCCCGCACACATAAGGCCAATGGAGGCCGTAAAGCTCTTTGCCAAATGGAACAAAACAAAGCCTGACGATTCCATGCTTGAGGCTCTTTGCATAAAGGAAATGGAAAAGAGCCTGTATATTCAGCTTTCAACAGGGCAAAAACGGCGGCTGCATCTGGCCCTGGCCCTTGTCGGCAATCCGGATATCATTTTCCTTGACGAGCCCACGGCAGGACTTGACGTTGCGGGCAGGCTGTCGCTGCACGAGCAGATCCGAAAGCTAAAGTCACAGGGGAAAACAATTGTTTTAGCCAGCCATGATATGGCAGAGGTGGAAGCCTTGTGCGACCGTATCGCAATCTTAAATGACGGAAAAATTGTCTTTTGCGGCACCCCCTCGGAGCTTACCGATAAAGTCGGAAAAAAATACGTTATCCATGTAAAAACGCAGCAGGGAGACAGAACATTGGAAACGGACAGCATAGAAGATACCCTGCTTTCCCTGCTCAGTGAGCTAAAACACAGGGGAATCGGAGTGTCAGACATTAAAGTTGACAGAGGCACACTGGAACAGCATTTTATGGAAATGGCAGGGAGGGCGGAAAAATGAATGGTTTTTTATATGGTGCGGCATTGCAGTGGAAACTGGATATAAGAAGCAAATCCCTGTTGATTACCTGCTACGTAGTTCCCCTTATTTTCTTCCTGCTCATGGGCGGTATTTTCACCTCTGTTATGCCGGAAATGAAAAGCACGCTTATACAGTCCATGCTGGTGATGAGCGTGTCAATGGGAGCATTTATCGGCCTGCCGCCATCGCTGGCTGAGACCTATGGAAGTGATGTCAAAAAGGTTTATCGGGCAAACGGAGTACCTTTATACTTAGGATTGGCTGCCATGTTTCTTTCCGCATTCCTCCATTTGATGTGCAGCTGCATCCTGATCCTGCTGCTTGCCCCGGTGCTGTTTGAAGCGGTGCTGCCGGTGCATTTACCGGGGTTTTTTCTTGCACTTGCCGTATATATGATTGTGTCCTTGAGTATTGGATGCATATTAGGGCTGGCTGTAAAAAATCAGGCGAAGCTAACCATGACGGCGCAGCTTGTGTTTTTGCCCTCAATTATGCTTTCGGGCATTATGTTTCCCATGGATCTGCTGCCGGATTTCCTTAAATCCATAGGACGCATTTTCCCTGCTTCATGGGGCTATCAGCTGATGCTGGACAATGGATTTCAGTTTGAAAATCTCTGGTATTTATTTCTGGTATTTTGTGGGGCAGTTATTGTATGCGGGATACTTTTAAGAAGCGGAAATCATTTTGAATAAAATAATCTATGAATGTAAGCAGCATTCATTGTATTTCACGTTTTTGCCATAGTAAAACCCTCCATTATACCACCAGACTTTGTTTTGGCGATAAAATGCTTTTGAATGGAGGTGATATGAGATAAATACCTATAAAACAGCGGAGGTTGCCGCAATCATTGGAATACATCCGAATACGGTTCGTTTGTATGAGAAATGGGGATTGATACCAAAACCGGAACGAAAGGAAAACGGGTATCGCATTTTTACCGACCTGCATATACAGCAAATCCGGATTGCCCGCACTGCATTTCAGATTGAAATATTACAAGGGGGATTGAGAAAGAAAATCGTTGATATGGTGAAAGCATCAGCGGCCGGTGACTTTGAAAAGGCAATCGTGCTCACAAGAGAGTATTTGGAGCAGCTTGGAAAAGAGCAGCAAAATGCGGAAGAAGCAATTCAGATTGTGCAGAACATAATGTCCGGCTCTTCAAAAAGAAATCCTCTTTCCATGAAGCGAAAAGAGGTATCGGAGTATCTTGGCATTTCCATGGATACATTGCGAAACTGGGAAATGAATGGTCTGCTGACTGTTAAGCGAAAAGAAAACGGATATCGTGTTTATACGGAGGATGATATTAGGAAGCTTAAGATTATTCGTTCATTGAGATGCGCAAATTATTCTCTTGAAGCAATTTTACACCTGCTTGACCAGTTATCAAAAAATCCGGATACCGATATCCGCACAGCATTAAATGTGCCCCGGCAGGCAGACAGCATTATTTCTGTCTGCGACAGGCTGATTGTATCTTTGTCAGAGGCAGAAAAGAATGGGGAAAAAATTCTGTGCATGTTGGAAAAAATGAAAACTTATAATTTGTAAACACTCCACTTTACCACCAATGTTTTGATTGGTGGTATTCTTTTTTCACAAATTGGTGCTGCTGTGCAGCGTAAAGTTGCGAAAGCGCACGAGAGGAACTTTCATGAGTGCACTTTCGAATGAAAGTTTCTCTCAAAGGTGTGCGCTGAAGTGACTTTACCCTTTAGTGCTGTTGCGCAGCAACTTAAAAAAGGAGGTTTCAATATGCAAGAAGTAATAAGTGTTCAACATTTGTCAAAATCTTATGGCGGTCTGCCTGCGGTAGAGCAGCTTAATCTGTCCGTAAAACGTGGTACTGTTTACGGCCTGCTTGGAGCAAATGGTGCAGGTAAAAGCACTGCGATTGAATGTATTTTAGGAACACGCCGGGCAGACAGCGGCACGGTTTCCGTGCTTGGATATGATCCGCGAAAAGACAGGCGCAGTCTTTTTCAATCGGTTGGTGTTCAATTTCAGGAAAGTGATTATCAACCGGAGATTAAAGTCTCTGAATTATGTGAGGAAACGGCCTGCCTTTATCAGTCGCCTGCTGACTGGAAAAAGCTTTGCGGTCAATTTGACATAGAGGATAAGGTGAACGTTCCGGTGAAAAATCTGTCAGGAGGGGAGAAGCAGCGGCTTTTTATTGTACTTGCTCTGATTCCCGATCCACAGCTAGTGTTTCTCGATGAACTGACCACCGGGCTTGATGTAAAGGCACGCCGCAGCGTATGGAGATTATTGTCTGCCCTGAAAGAAAAAGGCTTAACCATTTTCCTGACCTCGCATTTTATGGATGAGGTAGAAGCTCTTTGTGATGAAATATGCATCCTGAAAAACGGAAAGGCCGTGTTTTATGGAACGACTGCCCAGGCAAAGGAAAAAAGCGGCTGTGGGAATTTTGAGGAAGCATATCTTTACTATTCCAGTGAGGAGGATGGTGCACAATGAAAGCTTTTTGGATTCTGTTAAAAAATGAATGTAAACTCAATATCAGAAATATGAACATGGTAATTTTCGCAGTCATTATGCCGCTGATTGTTCTGCTCATTCTGGGATTGATTTATGGTATGAAGCCTATGTTTAAGGGAGCGGAATATACATTTATGGAGCAGTCTTTCGGTGCACTCTGTACGATTTCTATTTGTGCCGGAGGGCTGATGGGGCTGCCCCTTGTTGTGTCGGAATACCGGGAACGCAAGATTTTAAAACGGTTTCAGGTAACGCCAATCAGTCCGGTCATTCTTCTTGCCGTTGAATTTACGATCTATGTATTATATTGTGGGGTATCCATGCTGACGCTGGCGATTGCCGGAATGTTGTTTTGGAAGATTCGTATAAGCGGTACGTGGACTTGCTTTCTTGGGAGCTGGCTGCTTACAATGGCATCAACCTTGAGCATTGGAATGATGGTAGGCGGTATTGCGAAGAATACAAAAACAGCCAGTGTGATTGCCTGTGCATTATATTTTCCTATGCTGATTTTTTCCGGAGCAACACTGCCATTTGAACTTCTGCCGGATTCCGTGCAAAAAGCAATCAGCATTTTTCCAATGACACAAGGCATTCGGCTTATGAAAGCAGCATTCCTCGGCCTGCCGGTTCAAAATATCAGCTTGCCCGTGATTACCATGGGAACAGTCACTATTATATGTATAGGAATATCCATTCTGTTTTTTAAGTGGGAATAAATTGGGTTTGCTTGAGATGATTTTTGACATACAATA
>NZ_JAYMNS010000029.1:0-57146 GCF_036941035.1 Candidatus Merdisoma sp. JLR.KK006
CCATTTTTTACTAAAAAGGTGGATGTGGGGCATGACAGCCTGTTCTACTACAGCTCTGCCGGCATGCTTCCCATTGCGGAGATACTTACATTGAAATACATGGCCTATCAGTCGGAGCAAAATACCACTTCTCTTCTGTCGGACTGACATCTTTTTCTTGTTCCCAATTTTGCGGCTTCCTTTCAAAGTTTAGAAAATTCACTGAATCGGGACTGTTGGTGACTTCGTCCGATAAGGTATAGAATTCTATGTATTATTGGTTCAATAATTTCGCAAACATCCGGGACAGCTTATCATAAATTGTGAAACGAAAGCAAAAGAAATGCAATCGTTTTTTCAAAAAGGTGCGTGAATAGACATGAAATTAATTATCACGGATACAGATATTCATCCCCTCCCTAAGGACAGCGATTATGAGATAATAAAGCCGCAGGGAACGGTCATTCATCCTTGTACGGGCTGCTTCGGCTGCTGGGTCAGAACGCCGGGAAAATGCGTGATCCATGACGGTTATGAAAACACCGGAATCGCTATGGGTAAATGTACGGAGCTTATCCTAATCAGCCGTTGCTGCTATGGAAGCGTAAGTCCATTTGTAAAGGCTGTGCAGGACAGGGCCATTTCCTACATTCATCCTGATTTCGTGATCCGCAAAGGCGAAATGTACCATAAACGCAGATATCCCAATGTTATCTCCCTGTCCGCCTATTTTTATGGGGAACATATTACAGAGGCAGAAAAAGAAACCGCCCGAGGTATTCTGGCCGCAAATGCGGATAATTATGACGGGCTGGTTAAAAATGTCTGCTTTTACAGAACAGCAGAAGAATTGGAGAACATTGTCTTATGAGAATTGCACTGATCAATGAAAGTCCGAAGGCAAAGCAAAGTACCAGCGCTTCTATTCTGACGGATCTCAAAATTGCTCTTTCAGAAAATGCAGAAATTATTCAGGCGGAGCCGGCGTTGAAGGTCTTGGAAAATTGGTGTGTGAAGGCCGGATTTCTCTGGAGCGGCGGGATTGGCATCGGTGGCGGAGGCGCTCTTGCCCAGATGCCCCATGTGAAAAACGGCCATGGTCCCAAGGCCCCGGTTGCAAAGGCTCTTCGGGCACTGGCAGACAGCATCCTTCAAAACGAGGCTCAGAAAAATCATTATGTATCCATTGCCTTTCCCAGATTCTTATATAAACTGGCGGCCCAGATGGGCTGGCGGCAGATGGTGAAACAGAACGGGGGACGGGCAAGGGATTTGGGGAAGCGGTGGGAATAAAGGTCTTATTCTTTCATCCTGCCCCAATCAATACCCTTTTCCCACAGAACGCAAAACCGTACTTCCTGATCCGCTCCTTTCCAATGCCCTTTCCTTCCAGTGCCGCCTCATAATTCTGCTCCTCTATCTGCTTTAAGGCTGCCTGTACCGTGTCGGACAGCTCCTGCTCCTCATCCTCATCCTGCACCTTGAATTCCAGAATCATAGCTGCATCTTTTGCATTTTTCGGCTCCAGCATCACATCGTACCGGCCAAAGCCGCTCTCCCGGTTGGAGGTCAGCACATAGCGGTCCGAAAGCTCCACCATCAGTCCCAGTACAAAGCCATGGTAAAAACGCTCTGGCTCTGCCCCGGAAGGAAGCTTTCCTGTGTCAAAGCAGCTGAAGGTGGTAAGGGCTACCCGGTTCATATAGGCATTCATGGCCTTCAGGTCATTTTTCAGCAGAGCCTTTATGAATTCATTATAGCTGCCATCAGAATCGGAAAACCATCCTCGGATCATATTGGCAAACATAATGCCTACTTCCTTATTGGTCAGCACCAGACTGTAATTCCAGCTTCCGTTTTCCTCCGTAAATTCCACTTCAAGAGTTTTCAGGTAGCCGCTTGCAAGAAGAAGGCTCCAGATGGAATTTCTTTTGCTGTTCAGCTCGCCGTACACAATCTGCTCGTCAATCTCTACCTTAAGGGTTCCGCCTTTCAGCAGATTTTCGAATTCCTGCTTGATTTCCTTATTTCCTTCCCGAATCAGCTTTCCCACCAGACTGTTTGAACTGGAATTCGCCCAGTAGACACCCAATCTCTTTGTATCAAGATAATTTAGAATGGACCAAGGATTATAGATATCAGTACGGCTTCCAAAGGTGAAGCCATCATACCATCGCTTTACCTCCTGCTTTCGCTCCGGGAGTTCAAATTCTTCCAATGCCGCAAAGACCTCTTCCTCCGTAAAACCAAAGCTGTCACTATACTCTTCGGAAGTTGTAGTTACCACCTTCAGATTATTCAAATCCGAAAAAATAGATTCTCTGCTCACCCTGGTAATCCCTGTCATAACAGCCCGTTCCAGATAGGGGTTTGTCTTAAAGGTGGCATTGAAAAGACTTCTGGTAAATGCCGTCAGCTCTTCCCAGTATCCGTCCACGTATGCTTCCTGCATAGGAGTGTCGTATTCGTCCAGCAGAATGATTACATTTTTTCCGTAATAGCGTGACAGAAAATCCGACATTTTATGAACTGCCCAGGTTGCCGTCACTTCCTCCATGGAATAAGTCACGCTGCGAAAATATGCTTTTTCTTCTTCTGTCAGCAAATCGCCCTCCAAAAGAAATATATTCTTATTATACAAATCTGTCAATATCTGGAAGATTCTCTGAATCGTGGCTTTGTATCCCTTTTCCTTCACACTGGCAAAGGACAGACTGATAATCGGATAGGTTCCCTGAAGCTTCTGAAACTTCTCACTTTCCCAGATGGAGAGCCCCTCAAACAGTTCGCTTCTCTTTGCATAATTTACGGAAAAAAACTGCTCTGTCATACTCATGGCAAGAGTTTTTCCAAATCTCCTTGGCCGTGTAATCAGCGTTACACTGTCCCCGCTCTCCCACCATTCCCGGATAAATGATGTTTTATCGATATAAAAGTAACCTTCTCTTCGGATAGTCTCGTAGTTCTGACATCCGATGCTTATGGTTCTTGCCACAGTCCGTCCCTCCTTTTCCTGCCGCTTTTCCATCTGCCTTAAGTATAGCGGACTTTTAAGCTTTTTACAATTATTACTTGCCGGAAAAAGCAATGCCGCAAAATAAGTCATTATCTTATCCTGCGGCATCCTCTATTTTTCACAAATCATTTTTTACTTCTTAGAAGCCAGATAAGCTGCCTTCCCATCCTCGTAAAGGTTCTTCCCTTCACTGTCAATAATCACAACCAGAGGCATATCCTCCACATAGAGCTTCCGAAGCGCCTCCGCCCCCAGATCCTCATAGGCAATCAGCTCACATTTTTTAATACACTTTGCCAGAAGCGCCCCCGCTCCGCCGATAGCTCCGAAGTAAACGCCGTGATACTTCTTCATGGCATCCACAACCTCCGGCAGTCTGGCTCCTTTGCCAATCATGCCTCTGGCGCCAACCGACATCATGGTAGGTGCATAAGCATCCATCCGGCCGCTGGTGGTAGGCCCTGCGGAACCAATCACCTGTCCCGGCTTAGCCGGAGTTGGCCCTACATAGTAAATAGTAGCATCCGTTGGATCAAAGGGAAGCTCCTCGCCCCTTGCCAGGGCCTCACACATCCTTTTATGTCCCGCATCTCTGGATGTATAAATCGTTCCGGTCAGATAAACACTGTCTCCGGCATGAAGTGTCTTTGCAACTTCCTCCGTAAGCGGCAATTGAATATGTTTCTCCATCCTAGATCACCTCCGTCTTATGGCGTGTCACATGGCAGTTGATATTCACTGCACAGGGCATACCAGCAATATGGGTAGGCAAAGTCTCAATATTAAGAGCCAGTGCCGTTGTCTTTCCGCCAAAGCCCTGGGGTCCAATGCCAAGCTTATTAATCTTTTCCAGCATCTCCGCCTCCAGATCCGCATAATAGGGGTCCGGGTTCCTCTCATCCGTGCTGCGCATGAGAGCTTTCTTCGCAAGCAATGCGCACTTATCAAAGGTGCCGCCGATTCCCACACCCACAACCATAGGCGGACATGGATTGGGACCGGCCGTCTCCACGGTCTCCAGAATGAAATCCTTGATTCCCTCAATTCCTGCGGAGGGCTTAAACATACGGATAGCGCTCATATTTTCGCTTCCAAAGCCCTTAGGCCCAGCTGTCACCTTAATCTGCTCTCCGGGAACAATCTCCGTATAGAGCATAGCCGGTGTATTGTCTCCCGTATTTCCACGGCGCACCGGGTCTTTTACTACAGATTTCCGAAGATATCCCTTGTCATAGCCCCGGCGCACACCCTCGTCCACGGCCTCTCTTAAATCGCCGCCCACGATATGCACATCCTGTCCAATCTCCAGGAATACACAAGCCATTCCGGTATCCTGGCAAATAGGAACGTTCTCCTGTTCTGCAATCTCAAAGTTTGTAATAATCTTATCCAGTACCCCCTGGGCAATCTCCCAGTCCTCGCATGCCCGGCAGCGCCGAATGGCACCCTGAACATCCTCGGGAAGATACTGATTTGCTTCAATACATAATTTCTCCACAACATCCGTAATCTGCTGTGCCTGAATCTCACGCATGAGCAACCACCTCCTGAATTTAATATTTATAATGAAATTTATTTCATTCCATCCTGTTTTTTGGCTGACTGCTTCTGCAATCTTGCTTCCTTTGCCTTTTTCTTTAGCTTGCAGTAAAGCTCAAGGGCCATCTGATTCGCAATCTGTCCCATCTTTGTCTCCTTTTTGGTGAGAATGAATATGAATACATTTGCCTAAATATTTGCATTGATTTTGAAATAGTTTCAAATTCTATATCTGATTTTAAAATAAATCCGTAATAATTGCAATGCATATTCACTGGTTTATTTTTTAAATTGGTTGTTCTCTTTTAAACTTTTATCTCTGCTCTCTATGGCACATTCCAATACCCTGCTTTTTTGAACCAACTCTCTTATAAAAAAATAATATGGCAGACTACAGGCACTAACAAAATCAGCACGGATCCAATTACCACAGTTACAATTACTCCCCAGAATTTTTTCTTTTCCTGCTCCGTCAGTTCTAAATACCATGCCATAGAAATTTTCTCTGTTTTAGTGAATATTGCAATGACACTTAAAAAGGCCAGGGCTCCTATTCCATATGCATATAGAAACATTTTACACCCCCTGCTATTTTTTCAGAAAATCGCTGAATTCTTTTAATTCCTTTTTTGTATCCTCTGAAAGTCTGTTGTATTCCGTATTATGGATTGCTCCCTCCAATGTATATAAATGTACCAGACACACTTTCGGATATTTCTGCTTTAGCTTAAGAAATGCGTTTTTTGCGCCTGCCTCAATTAGCTCCTCGGAAGATTCAATGCCAACCGATATGAGCTTATTTGCCATCTCTTTGCCAATATTCATCATGGATGTTAACTCTGACACATTTATTCCTCCGTATTCTTCAGCCAGTCCATACCTGGATACGGCTCACATGTGTGTGCGTACCATTCCACACATTTTGCCGCCAGCTCTCGATCCCCCATGGTGCATTTCAAAGGGAAAACAGACTGCCCATCACTCGGC
The DNA here is from genome assembly GCF_036941035.1 of Candidatus Merdisoma sp. JLR.KK006. Taxonomy (NCBI): domain Bacteria; kingdom Bacillati; phylum Bacillota; class Clostridia; order Lachnospirales; family Lachnospiraceae; genus Candidatus Merdisoma; species Candidatus Merdisoma sp. JLR.KK006. The sequence continues at coordinate 5,522 of NZ_JAYMNS010000029.1, forward strand.
TCAATGGGCGCTTTCTCATCAGAATCCAGCAATTCCGGGTTAAAACAGGTCCAGGCAGTCTCCGTTTCAGCATCCCAAATTTGCAAAAAAATCAAGTCCGAAGAGGATTCCATCATCAAAAAGCCCTCCTCGTTGTCCTCATCCGGAGCCATCATCACGCTTAAGTATTTTCCGGTGCGGACTTTTTTCACTATATCCTGAACGCCCAACTGGGAAATGTCGCTGATTTCCTGACCGGGCAATGCTCCACGGCTGGCCATACGAATCTTGATGCCCTCCGGCATGGGCGGAATTTCACGCTTTCTAATAATTTTTTCCATAAGAATCACCTTTCCTTTCAAAACCTCAAATTCTGGCTTATATTTTTTAGGTTAAAATAATTGCTGATTATTTACAATGGCAAGCTGCCGCCCATAATCTCTTCCTTTCATAAGTATGATAAGTGACAAATCAAGGGCAAAAAATGTTGACAAATACATCGAGGTTCGATATAATATACTTCGAATCTCGATATATCGAAGTATGATAGGAGTACTTATGGACAACAGGATCAAACGAATCTATGTACCTATGACAGAAAGCGGATTTTATATCTTATTCTGTCTGCAGCAGTCGCAGCATGGCTATGGAATCAGCCAACAGGTCAGGCAGATGACAGGAGGCACTTTGACCATCAGTGCAGGTACGATGTATGGGACCCTCTCCAAAATGGAAAAGGACGGACTGATTGCCTTTGTGCGGGAGGAAGAAAAGCGAAAGCTTTATCAGATCACCGAGCTTGGGCAGGAAATCTTAACTCTTGAGCTTCACCGCATTGAACGCCTGTATAAAAACAGTAAAGGAGAGAATGTAAATGAATAATCACAAGACCCTGATACGCTTTTTTACCATTTCCGATTATGAGGAGGAAGAAATCTGGCTTCGCAGTCAGCATCAAAATGGCTGGAAGCTGGTGAAAATGATTGTGCCATGCTTCTTTATTTTTGAAAGCTGTACCCCTGAGGATGTTGTCTACCGTCTGGATTATAAAAATAATACGGAAAACAGTGATTATTTTCAAATCTTCCGGGACTATGGCTGGGAATATATTACACGCTGCACAGGATGGCTCTATTTCCGCAAGCCTGTGTCAGAGACAGATACGGAGCAGGATGCGGAGATTTTTTCCGATAACAATTCCCGCATTGAAATGGTAAACCACATTGTCAAAACCCGTATGCTTCCGCTGATATGCATTTTTTTCTGCTGTCTGTTCCCCTGCTTCGTTAACAGCATGGAGTATAGCCATCCTTTTGCGGATATGTTTACCATTCTAATATCCCTTCTGCTGATCATGTATCTTTACTTATTTATCCATTGCGGATTTAAGCTTCGGAAACTGAAAAATAAATATGGTGGTATGAGATAGGGATTATTTGAATAAAAGCTGCCATTACTGACAACGGGGTACACACCCTTGTCAGTAATGGCAGCTTCCTTAAAGTCTATCCTCACCAGCAGCATATTTATGGACAAGTACCTTTTCACCTGGAAATGTCTGAAATAATTCCTGCATAACTTTGTCAAAATAAAGATTATTTGCCTGGAATTCTTCCCATGTTTCGATTTACCCAAAATACACTTCAGCCCACTGGAAATACTCATGTGCGGTAAAGTAATAAACAATAATTTAATTGACAGCTACCCATTATTCCGTATTTTTGGGGAAAGCATGAAATAAAGCTGAGATTAGAGCTTGCATTTCATCCTAATACAATCCATTATATTTAGGCAGTGGATAATCCATTTCATAATTTCGACACAAATCAATAAAGGCTTTAGCTGATGAAGTAAGGAATTTTTCTTTATGATAGACAATATGGAACTTTCGTTTGAAACTAAGTCCTTTTACATGGACAGCAACAACAAGTCCACGTTCTACTGGCCCGATCACCATACGATGTGGCAGTACGGCAATTCCAAGCCCGTTAATAACAGCATTTACTAAAGCCGTGGTACTCATGGCTTCCCAGATAGGGGAAACAGAAAATCCCGCTGCTTCAACTACCCGTTCAAAGGTTTCACGTGTGCCGCTTCCATGCTCACGAAGAAGGAATTTCTGTTGGCGAAATTCATCAACAGAAAGCAGCTGTCCCGGATAAAAGCCGCTGTTTGCAGGGCAGATAACAGTCAGACCGTCTTCCATATATTCCTCTGAAACCAAAGTCGATGTATGAGAAATACCCTCAATCAGTATAAAATCCAGTTCATTGTTCAATATTTTCTGTTCCAAATTCTCTGATGGACTAATGGTTACTTTTACCTCTGTACCGGGATAACGATTATAAAATGCTTTCACATAGCAAGGAAGAAACTGTGAACCAATCGTTATGCTTGCCCCGATTCTTATAACGCCAAAAGAATCCCAATTTTTCATTCCTTTTTCCATATCGTCAAACATGGAGGTGATATGGGCAGAATACTCACAAAATCGTTGCCCCGCTTCTGTGATTTTAAGCCTTTTCCCAATTCTGTCAAATAGAGCCACACCATAATACTGTTCTAGTTCTTTGATAGTAAGACTTACTGCGGGCTGTGTCATGTGGAGTTCTTTGGCTGCCTTTGTTGTATTGAAATTATTTATACAAACCGATAAGAAAATTTTCAAGTGCCGTATTGTCATATTTCATCCCATTATTATATGTATTTTCTTATTATACAAATAAAATTATATTATTTTCCTTATCAAAAAGCAAGTGTTATACTTATGTGCATAAGGAGGGAAGCACATTGAAGCAAAAAAGATTTTTAAAGCTGTTTTTATCTACCTTTCAGTTAAGTGCCTGTACGTTCGGTGGTGGATTTGTAATTATTCCTTTAATGCAGAAAAAATTTGTTGATGAGCTACACTGGATAGATAAACAGGAAATGATGGACTTGACAGCAATCGCACAATCCTCACCTGGTGCAATCGCAGTCAATGCATCTATTCTTGTAGGGTATCATGTAGCAGGAGTGATTGGGGCTTTGATAACGGTATTGGGAACGGTGCTGCCGCCACTCATCATTATTTCTGTCATTTCCCTTTTCTATACTGCATTTCGTGATAATGTAATTGTCAACATGGCTATGACAGGTATGCTTGCAGGAGTAGCTGCTGTAATTTGCGATGTAGTAATCACAATGGGAAAAAGTATTTTCCAAAAAAAACGGGTTCTGCCGATTATTGTTTTATTTGCATCTTTTGTTGCTGTCCGTTTCATGAAAGTCAACATTATACTGATTATTTTAATCTGTGCCGTAATTGGTGCAGTTGATACTTTGTATCTTGGCAGGTAAGGGAGGCAGACATGATTTATTTGGAACTGTTATGGAGTTTCTTCCAAATTGGGTTGTTTAGTATAGGCGGTGGTTATGCTGCCATGCCGCTGATTCAAAATCAAGTTGTTGATGTTCACCCGTGGCTGACTATGACCCAATTTGCAGATATTATGGCGATTGCTGAAATGACACCAGGACCGATTGCTGTCAATTCAGCAACCTTTGTAGGGATTCAAGTTGGAGGAATTCTGGGAGCGATTATAGCCACCGTAGGCTGTATTCTTCCGTCTTGTGTGATTGTAATGACGCTTGCCTATATTTATTACCGTTTTCGTGAATTAAAAACGGTACAGGGGGTACTTGCAGGTCTTCGCCCTGCTGTTGCAGCCATGATTGCATCTGCTGGTATTACCTTAATAATCATGTCTTTTTACGGGGAAAGAATCCTGCCGGTTGATTTGAGTGGAATCAACATAATTTCCGTAATTATTTTTGCCGTTGGCTTTTGGGTTTTGAGGAACTGGAAAGTAAATCCCATTTATGTGATGTTGGGGGCAGGTATAGCCGGAGTATTGCTGTATTCCATTGTTTGATGCGAGGAGGTATAGCATGAAGTACATAATGAAAGCAGGAACTTTATACTTCAATGATATCGTGTCAGCCCAAATAAAAGGTGCTTTTATAGGTTCGGGAAAAAAGATATATTCTGCAAACGGTTCAATACTTATGCATACTGATATAGCAAACTTAGAGGTTCCACCAAATGAAATGGGAAATGTCCGTTACCGTCAATATATCTTGTTTGACAGTAGTGATAATATATGTGCAGTTGCAAATCCAGACTATGCAGTGGGTGATGACCCAACTGTAGTTGGCTGGCCCTTATGCCGTATGCCGAGAGTAGACCATGCAAGGGTTATATATGATAAAAACGAATATTTGCTGGTAATGCAAAACGACCAAAATTATTTATTATCCGACAAGTTCAGCAAAGCAGTTATTCAAATTTTCCACCGGGGATTAGTCGGAGGCTGGAACATAGAAGTTATGAACAATTTTGCTCCAGAAATAATATGCGGTATTTTTGTGTTCTGCAAGTATATTGAGCAGGAAAATGAATTTTTAGTAGTATAAAAGAGGCGATATAGTTGCAACAGTACATGATAGAAAATCTTTTACCAATCAAGAAGCATTTGAAAATATCGTTACAGATTCTTCCAAGCAGTCTATCCCCTATGCAATGAAGAATTAGGTGAATGGCATCAACTTATGGAAAGTATCCTTTTGTATTGTGGGGAGCGCTCCCGCTCCCCGGCACGCCGCTAATCAGTCAACGGAAAAGTCACCTGCCAATTGCCCTTTATGGGTCCGTTGCTGCATGTCCAGAATTCCCCCCACATTTCATAGCTGTCTAAACCATCAGCAGGTATGGGAAAAATATACTCCTGATAATTATCTCTTCCATCCTCATCCCGAAAGCTGACACTATACTGATCATAGACAGCTTCCCCATTTTCATTTTTCAAATAAATTCTGCCATGGTTATCTGTCTCAAGAATATCAGCGTATCGCACCTGTACATGCAGCTCATTATCCAGAATTCCATATCCGGTTAAGGCAACACCCTTTTCCAGAACAACTGCGGATTCCTCATCCGGTTCCATAAGCCGTATCTTATCTTCCTCCAAAGAATCCAGATCCATTCCGCCATATCCGCTGATATCAGGATTCGCCTTAAAATTATTTATCACCGGTAATTCCACTAAGTCTATTGTCTCAAGCTTCAAATCGCTGTGTTTCTTTCCAACCAGGATTTCTCCGACTGAAAACGTAATCTTGTCCCCGGGAATCAGCACTTCATTCATCTGCTCAATCTCCAGCATAAATGTGGCCGTTGCAGTTTCCTCATCATATCCAGCGAAAAAGCAGCCTCCCCTTTGGTCATACGGCGTATGAATGCTGTAACTGTCAAATAAGTCTGCGGTCTCATCAAGGCGGTTTCCTTTTACGTCCTGCATAGACACTAAGATTGTGGCCTTATGACCCTCAATATTTGCCGCCGCCACCTCCATCTTAATCCCATTATCCTCACAGGAAATCCTGACAGGTTTTAATTTCTGAGCAGCAGATGGAGAAATCATATATAATAACTCATACGCAATTTTATTATCCCCAGCCGCTAAAACCGGCACCGCAGAGCCAAAGCAGACACATATGCATGCAGCAGCTGCCCATTTTTTCCACCTGGCGGGCTTTCGTGCTTTATAAGTATCAGCCTCTTCTAAATACTTTGGTTGAATTTCTGATATCCCATGATACAAATCCTCTACCGTCATACGCTTACCCCTTTTCTGTATAAAAACATTTTCAATTTTTTTCTTAATTTCAGCATCCTTTGTGCCATTTGATTTTCCGTGCAGCCAATTTCTTTTGCCAATTTCTTTACTGCATCACCATAATAGTACCTTTTGACAAACAGAACCCGATCCTCTTTCGGAAGCTCTCCCAGCCAATTATTTATCCATTCCGCCAATTGCTGATGAGCAAAATTTTCTTCCACATCGAAATCAGAGGGAATGCATTCTTCCAGTTCATCAAAAAGCATTTCCATTCCTTTGTATCTCTTTTTCGCATGATTTGCCCTGTATTGGCTGATTGCCGTGTCTCTCACAAGCTTTCCGAGAAACGCCTTTAAGGACACCGGAATAACCGGTGGAATCTTATTCCATGATAAATGCCAGATATCATTTACGCACTCTTCCGCATCTTCCCGGACAGTAAGGATATTCTTCGCAATGCCGAAACAATAGGAGCCATACTTATTCTGTGCTTCTTTTAGCGCCTTTTCATTGCGTTCAAGGTACCATTTAATAATCTGTTCATCCTCCACCTGCAGTCTCCTTTCTCAAAAATTTGAGTTTCTTCACATATATAGCCGCAAAATAGGGAACAATATTGTGGGAATTTTGTTTTTTTGTTCATTTTTTTCACATTATACAGTATCCAGTATGATTCTAAAAGAAAAAGACGGACCAGAATTGTTGACTGTCAGCCCTTAAATCAAGTATACTGAATATCTTTTCCAACTTTCACGTATGAAACTTTGTCTATTCTAAAAGTTTCTAACTTACTAGTCTGAAAATATATTATTTTATTAATTTTCTGACTTTCAAGTCCGAAATAATTGCTTTTTTCGGTTTTTGGGGTATAATAAGGATAAGAGCTTTAGGAGGTGCGCCATGGTTGAACTTATAAATCGCCCTAAATATTTAAATCAGCTTATCCAAAACAAAGATGTGGATCTGGTCAAAATCGTCACCGGTATCCGCAGATGCGGAAAATCATCCCTGCTGGATCTGTTTCACCAGTATCTGTCCGACAATGGAGTGGCTGATTCCAATATCATTCATATGAACCTGGAATCCCTGCGCTATCGGAATCTTTCTGATTACCTTGCTTTCTATGACTACGTCAGTGAGCGCATTCCGAAAGGACAAAAGACCTATCTGATTTTTGATGAACTTCAAGCTGTGGAGCATTGGGAAAAGGCCGTGGAATCGTTTCGCCTTGATTTTGATGTAGATATCTACATTACCGGCTCCAATGCCTACTTGCTTTCTACGGAGTTTTCTACGCTGCTGTCCGGCAGATACGTGGAAATCCGTATGCTGCCGCTGTCCTTTCAGGAATTTTTGACTTTCTACGAATTTGCCCCCTCTGTCACGGCGGAAGAAAAGTTCCAGAGGTATCTCCAGTTTGGCGGTATGCCGATTTTGAGAGAATATCACTTCAATGAGGCAAGAAGCAATCAGGCGCTGGAGGGTATTTACTCCACCGTTGTACTGCGTGATATTCTCCAGCGAAACAATCAGGCGGATCAGGGAATCCTGCAAAAAATCGTGCTGTTTCTTTGCTCCAATATTGGCAGCATTACCTCTCCCAACAGCATCGGCAATGTTCTGTCCAATGAGGGCGACATTCAAAATGGAAAAGGCAAAAATATCGCAGGAAAAACCATAGATAAATACATTTCCATGCTGCACAGCGCATTTATCTTCTACTCTGTTGGAAGATATGATGTAAAAGGCAAGCAATTGTTGAAAACATTAGGAAAGAACTACATCATTGATATGGGATTTCGCAACATGCTCCTGGGCTATCGAGACGGGGATCGGGGCCATATTATCGAAAACATCGTGTTCCTGGAACTGATTCGGCGTGACTACCGTGTCTCTATTGGAAAGGTGGGAGAAACAGAAGTTGACTTTGTGGCCGAAAAACCCAATGACAAGCTGTATATTCAGGTAACAGAAAGCATGCTGTCACCTGAAACCCGTGAACGGGAACTCAGACCATTGCGCCTGATACCTGATAATTACGAGAAAATTGTATTGTCCATGGATAGAAGCTATATTAATTCCTATGACGGAATCAAGTCCCTGTACTTGATTGACTGGCTGTTATGTGAAACATAAGGACTAAAATCCCTATATCATATCTTGCTCATTTTTATTGATATATTTCTTATCAAAACGTATGATGATATCAGAGATAGGAAACCATCACCAGGAGAGCTTCTGCCAGACAGTGGGAGACTTTAAAATCAAAGGGTAGCGCTATGAGTACCCCTTGATTTTTTCTTTGCAGGAATCACTTCCCGATCTTCATCCGTGGAACCGAAATGAAAGGGAATATGAAAGCTGATCAATATGATCCCTGATGCAAAAATTTATATTTTCCCTCAGGGCGGACATTCCGCCATATTAACAAACGCAGAAGCATTTGCACAGTTAATTCAAGACTTTTTGCGGTCAGACACCCCTGATCACCAATAAGACGCTTGCCTCCTTATTTCCTGACACTTCCTGGTTTTCATTATTACCCGCAGCATAAAAAGCCAAAACACAACTTTTTAAAAATTTCTTAAATTTCCCTCCCCATATTGCGCTTTCACCTACAACATGTTAATATAACCATACACCTACAAAGCGTTAATATAAAAAGGAGGACAACATGGCACAGCAAATTTCCGAATCCGAACTGATACTCATGAAAATCATCTGGAAAAATGAGGGATCCTCTTTATACTCTCTCATCATGGAAGAACTGGAAAAAGACAAAAACGAATGGAAAAACAACACCGTACTTACCCTGCTCTCCCGCCTGGTAGAAAAAAAGTTCCTGAAAATAAAGAAAATAGGCAGGCGGAACGAATATACGGCAACTGTAACAGAGGCAGAATACCAGGCCATGCAGACTCACAGATTTCTTGACAAAGTCTATGGAGGAAATGTAAAAAATCTGGTATCAACCCTATTGCGGCAGGACATTCTTTCGGCAGACGAATTAAAAGAGATTGAAACCTTTTGGAGAAACGAACATGAATGAATTTATGAAAATACTATTGTCACTTTCCCTTTCCGGCACGCTCCTGCTGCTGCTCATATTGGGCTTCAAACCTCTATATAAAAACAAATTCAGCAGGCGTTGGCAGTATTATATATGGCTCATTGCCGCATTGCGTTTTCTGCTTCCCTTTACACCTGACACTACGATTGTGGGAAGCCTGTTTGAAAGCTTCGGCACAGCTCCCATAACAAGCCAAACTTCCACAGCTCCCCATATGCCCGCCTCCGCTTCCGATTTTAAAAATACGGAAAACATGGAAACAGAACCCCTGCTGCCAAGCAAGGATAAAACCGGCACTGTCATTGGTAAGCCATTTCATATATACGCCTGCCTGTTTTTTATCTGGTTTACATTGGCACTCATTCTCTTTGTCCGCAAGGTAACCATATACCGGAGCTTCATAAAATACGGCAGAGCCGGCAATAACGAAATATCAGATATTAACATCTTAAACCTGTTGTCTGACTGCAAAGAAAAACTGCATATCAAAGCAAGCGTAGAGCTATGCCAAAATTCAGGGATCACTTCCCCCATGATGGCTGGTTTCTTTCATCCCTGCATTATTTTGCCTGCCAGCGAAATAAATGATAAGGAGCTCTCTTACATCTTTATGCATGAACTCACCCACTACAAGCAGAAAGATATGTTATACAAATGGCTGATTCAGCTTGTGGTCTGTATCCACTGGTTCAATCCCTTTGTATATCTGCTGGAAAAGGAAGTGAACAAAGCCTGTGAATTATCATGTGATGAAAAAGTCATATCCATCCTTGATGGAAAAGCAAGACGTGAATACGGAGACACGCTGATTTCTTTTATGAAATTAAGCAATGCTCAAAAAAATTCCTGCCCCTCCCTCACCCTGACCGAGGGCGGGGAACAATTAAAAGAAAGGCTGGGTGCTATTATGAATTTCAAGAAAAAATCAAAAATCATTGCCGCTGTTACTGCTTTGTTTTCCGTTGGAGCCTGTATCTGTTTTTTTATAATCGGTGCCTATGCCGCACCTCCTGCCGAAAACAAGAAATCCACATGGAAAGACGGAGAAATACAAAATGACATTTTAAAAGAAGACGGCGTTTATTACATCTTCTGCGACGGTGCAGGAGAAGATGACAAGCCCCTTTCTTCTGTTTCTGCCGGAAGCGTTAAGTTTGTATTGGTACGAAAAGGTAGTTATACCTCTATCGGACCATTTAACAATATGGAAACGCTTATGGAAGATGTTGCAAAACAGTGCGAATCTATGAAATCTCTTACGGATAAAGAAAAGGAACTTGTAATAAAAACCGCAGCAGGCATCGGCGGCACCTCCGATCCCTCCCCCTCATATGCAAAGCTGATGACATACAAAACGGAAAACTATTTGGAGCAAAGTGTAGCCGACTTCAACAACGCACTGGCGTCAACGCCTGATGAATTAGCGGATCTCCTTGCTGCACAAGCCCATGTAATAAGCACCATAACTTCCTATGATGAAAACTACGACTTTTTCACAACAACCCTGAATTTCTCAACCGATGAATTATACTGCCAGCATATGGACGAAGAGGTTGCATTTTGTACAGGAATATCAAAAATGAGCAGACCCTTAAAAGAGCTGAACGAGGGGGAAATCATGTATGAATTTAATTGCTTTGTTGATTTCAATGTAGTTTACTCCGTCAATGCACCGGAGCTTGTATCGGTAGCCCAAAGGGATTACACCTTACTGGCTTTCAGGGAAGAAATGCAAAACTACCTGGACAGCCTAAGCGAAGCTGAAATCATGGCCGGTGCCGCAGACGGCAAGCTGAAAACAGCTCTTACGGACAAAGGAGACAAGCTTGCGGACAGCCTGTCCACGGAACATATGACATTGTCCTGTGAAATCACTCTCATTGAAGCCATGGATGCGGGAGATATCTATACGATTGAATAAAATAGTTACAATTCACACGTATGTCAGATTTTGTAACGTTTTTCGTTCATAGGGGTGCGAATTGTAACAGGGACTGCCCATTTTAAGTCGCTTTCAGCAAGAGTTATCCTAAGGGGTACCAAGCAAGGCTTGGTGGATTCCTTAGGAACTAGGGCAGTCCCTCTGACCCCATAACTGTGCTGGCTGGGGGTGCTATAAATCTCGTTCAATAGAATTTATATGTTGAATATATTTTTCAAAATTTATATCCTCGTCCCCCACAACATAAAAGGAAAAAGAATGTCCTTTTGTACAGATGACACAGGCAATCATAGTATAACCATCCGTTGTTATGCTTTTGCATATATGTGTAAGAAAGCTTTTTGGATGGTATTTAGAAAAATGTTTGCATTCTTCTGCTTCCTGTAAATTAAAAGCCTGCAAAACTATGGAAGATACCGTTTCTGCACTTGCTTTTTCCCCTGTTTCCGGTCTTGTAAAATTAAAAGTTGATATGTAGATATTAACTGCTTCCCCATCATCAAAAATTACTTGTCCGCTTTCCTTATCCACTGTCATCTTCCATTTTTGCGGAAGCTGAATATACCATCCATCAAAATTATAACTTGTATATGCCATGCCGTCTGCATTTCCTCCAACACTGATTTGTTGACCTAAGTATCGCACACCTTCCATCATTTTATATTTGGCTTCATCCATTTCATAATAATTTCCCCAATATTTTTTTGCATCTTCCTCACTGCATAACCATTATGGAAAAGGATTCTCCATATAAATCCTGCTTTCTATACTTTTAGCCGTTATATAATCTCCAATAAACCGGACCTGTCCGACCCTCAACACTCTGCAGCATATTAGTCACATTTGTAATTAAGATAAGTTTTTTATCCTGTCAACAATCTCTTCTATCACCGCAACCTCTGTCTCCAGCTCTTCTGCGATCACGGAGATACTTTTTCCACGCTCCAGCTTTTGGCGGACCATTTTGGTAAGCAGATCAGCTTCGCCTTTCCGGTAGCCGTTCTGTTCACCTTTGAGATAGCCGGCCTGTTCGCCTTTGAGATAACCGGCTTCCTCCCCCTCTTCATAGATACTCCTCATATGGCTTTTTTCATCATATTCCGTCAACAGCATATGCAGCACCTCCGTCTGATTTTTCCTCAAAAGCTCTTCCAGAATTCCTCTTTGGATGCAATGGTCTATGGCTTTGGTTATGGCAGCTTTAAGAGGCATATTCCGATCCAGATTGTCATTCACTTCCGCTATAAACTCCGAGTATTCCCATAACCGCCTGCACTTTTCCATAAGCTTTTGGTTGCACCCCCGGTTGATATTGAAAAGGATTGCCTTACATTCCAGACAGCCGGAGCCCCGCCCTGTCTCAAAGGCATCCGAGAGAAACAGTTCCCCCCGCTCCGCCTGCTCCTGCTTCCCGTTGTAAAAAATAATATACTCCGGCGTGGGCAGTTTGATTAGCTTTGAGCCATATAGATTTCGTTTGTGTTGGGCAACCAGTCCCTCATACTGACGGGAAAAGTACAGAAGACCCCTTAAGGGCATATTGGGGGAATAAGTGCTTTGATGCTCGTAAAGATTTAACTGGTTTGCAATGATAAAGGACAGATCATTTTTCATCTTCATATAGATCACATCATCCAGGGTGACAATCTCCAGCTCATCCGCATCGCAATAAGCACTTCCATTTACCGCATTGTACAGTTCCAGCAAATCCTTTTTGTCCTGAAACAAAAACCGAAACAGGTGAGCCTTATACTTCCGGTTTACACGCAGCCTCCAAAAGAGAAAATGCTTCTGATTCCATTTTAAGTTTTTCGCCATAAATTACTCTCCTCCATTATACTTGATTGTTTTCTTTTTCTCAATCACCTGTGTCTGAAATTTTTCGGGATTCCCGATTGAATAGTCAAATACCCCACAGCAAGCTGCGGGGTATTTGACCCTTGCGGCAGTCGCCAAATGGACATGCCAGCATGTCCGCTTGGCTCGTTGCCCACAGAAATAAATGAGGTGAGTTGTATGTATTCAGCAAAAGAAGCTGCAGAAATAACAGGACTTTCTACTGCAGCTCTAAGATATTACGAAAGAGAAAAATTATTGCCGCAGATACGCAGAAGCAGTCAAAAATACAGGCAATATACAGAGGAAGATATTGAGTGGATAAAGATGATACAGTGTATGCGTATGGCAAATATACCTATCCAATCAATTAAGCAATACGTTTCATTACTGATACAAGGCGGTACAACCCTTGAACAGCGATACAGGATGGTACAAGCACATATGGAAAATATAAAAAAACAAATAGCTGATTTACAAAACGCATTCGCTTTGACACAAAGCAAATTATCCTTTTATGAAAAACTTTTAAAAGATCCTATGCACCAAAATATAACCTATATTGACGAATGGAACCTGTTTCAACACGGAGGGTTATAGAGAGCCGTCCCGTCCTGCTGCTACACCGTTCAAGCTCCGCTTTGGCAAAAAGGAGAAAGAAAATGCCCTATATTACAGTTGAGAGTGGAAATTTATCAGATGCCCAAAAGGAAGAATTGATAAAAAGATTGACAGAGGTATCTTCTGAAATTATGAACGTTCCACAAGAATTTTTTGTAACTACAATCAAGGAAGTGTCCGATAAAAATTTTGGAATCGGCGGTAAAACCATCGATATAATTAAGGCAGAATATATGCGGCCGCATACATTAAGCTAATACCACAGGAGGAAGCGGTTGTGATTACCTTTTATATCATCCGTCACGGAGAAACCTTACTGAATAGCTTGAACAGAGCACAAGGCTGGAGCGATTCCCCCCTTACCGACAAAGGGAAAAAGACTGCAGCAGAATTAGGCATAAAGCTCAAAAATATTGCTTTTGGTGCAGTGTACACGAGCGATATGTTAAGAGCCTGGCAAACAGCAAAATTGATTCTATCCGCAAGCGGAAATGACAGTATTAAAATACAAAAAGACGAACGCCTGCGGGAATGGTGCTTAGGTTCAATGGACGCTGAACACAAATCAATTTTTATCCAAAAGGTAACTGATTGGCTGGGAGGCGCCGCATCATTTGCGGAATTAAACAGGCGGCTCCCTGATGTTGCCACGGCAATTTATGAACACGACACAACAGGCATGGCAGAGCCTTTTGCAGATATCTCAAATCGTTTAAGGAGTGTATTCGCAGACATAGCCCATAATACGTCATTGAACGAAAACAGCAATATACTGATAATTACGCACGCCTTTGCCATTAAAACCTTATTTTACCTATTTGCACCCGAAAAACTATGTACTATGGATAAATTAAAAAATACAGCTATTTCAAAATTCATATATGACGGAAAATCATTTATTTTTGAAGAATCAGACCTATCTGCAGATTTTCATACTTTTCGATAAATATTTACTTGGCAGTTGAAAGTTTTCACCACCAAAAACCCTGGAATCCCACTGTTCTTCCAAATCTTCCTGCATCCATAAATCACCATTTTCATTTAAACAGGCAAAGGGGCAGAGTGTAAAAGCTGTTACTGTGAACACCATGAGTGCCAACAGTAACGAAAAGCTCTGTCGTTGTATTTTTACTATGAAAGATCCTTTTCTGCGCAGCAGAAAACTAAGTTCAGGGATGCCCCATGCACCACTGCCGATTTTCATTTATGGTGGTGCGCCAATGGGGTGCATGTGGGTTTAGAAAAAAGAAGATTGACATATAAGTGTTGCATGTGTATAATGTACTTATATCAACATCACACTAAAGGAGGCAAGGTATTTGAAGATTGTAATATCCAACACATCCGATGCCCCCCTTTACCAGCAAATCAAAGACCAGATAAAAGACGCTATCTTAAAAGAGGAACTAACAGAGGGCGATGCACTTCCATCCATACGTGCCTTTGCAAATGATTTAAAAGTCAGTGTCCTGACAATACGACGGGTTTATGATGAATTGGAACAAGAGGGATTTATAACAAGTCAAGTCGGTATCGGCACGTTTGTTTCTACAAGCAACATTGAATTGCTGCGGGATTCCAAGCGGCGGCTTGTGGAGAAGAAAATGCTTGATATGATTCTGACAGCAAAATCCCTGGGCATCAGCAAAGAGGATTTAAATGCCATGATGGAGATTTTATACGAGGAGGAAAACTGAATGGATCCTATTTTAGAAGTATCCGGGCTAAATAAACGATATGGCGATTTCGCCTTAAAAGATATTTCTTTCTGCCTGCCGGAGGGATGCATCACGGGATTTGTGGGAATCAATGGGGCCGGAAAGACAACAACGCTCCGAAGCATCTTAGGACTTACAAATAAGGTCTCCGGAAGCATAAAATTTTTCGGCACAGATATGGACGGGAATGAAAATAAGGTAAAAGACCGCATGGGAATTGTGCTTGACGAGGGCTGCTTTTATGATGAATTAACACTTTCAGAAATGAAAAATGTGATTGCCCCTGCCTACAAGAATTGGTGCGAACAGGATTTTACAGAGTACTTAGAACGGTTTTCGCTGAATCCAAAGCAGAAAATCAATACCCTGTCAAAAGGAATGCGTATGAAATATGCCCTGGCACTGGCTCTTTCCCACAAAGCGGAGCTGCTTATTATGGACGAGCCCACAAACGGGCTTGACCCATTAGTCCGAAGCCAGCTTTTGAACATATTAAAGGACTATATGGCCAAAGGCGGAAAAGGTGTATTTTTCTCTACGCATATTACATCGGATTTGGAAAAGATTGCTGATATGCTGATTATGATTGATGACGGCCAGATTGTCTTTCAAGAGGAAAAAGACCAACTGCTTGACAGCTGCCGAATCATAAAAGGCAGTACGGAAAAACTGAATCCGGATACAAGAAAATATTTTTTAACCATAGAGGAAAATGCATTCGGTTTTACGGGAATAACAAAACAGACTTCTGACGTTGTGGAGCATATGCAGGATGTTCTTATAGAACGCCCCACAATCGAGGACATCATGCTTGCGAATGCGGAAAGGAGAAAAAAGAATGTTGTTTAGCTTAGTGAAAAAAGATTTTTTAATTGTGAAGAAATATGTTGGCATCATGCTTGTCGCATCATTTTTGATTCCGCCAGTTATGCTTTGGCGGACACCGGAAGCGGCAGGGGCAATGGGATTTACACTTGCTGTTATTTTCAGCATTTTCATGTTGACCCAGTATGTTTCTTTAAAAGAGTACCAGTATCCAAAAGCAACTACCCTGCTCTGTGCATTGCCCTATCCCCGCAAAATGATTGTGCTTTCAAAATACTGTTTTTGTCTGATTATTTATGCGGCATGCTGCCTGATTTTTGGAATTGACACACTTATTTTTCCAGGACTGGGCATATTTGATATAAGAATGGCGGCTATCATTTTTTTGGTAATCACCATATTATTATCCTTTTATTTTCCGGCTTTGTATAAATTGGGATATGAAAAAGCGAAATTCCTCTTTGTCATAGTTATTATGGCATCCCCTATTTTGTCTGCTTTCCTGTTTAAACCGGAAAATGCCGTAAGGTTTGAATTCTTAAATACGCTCTCTACAACAAAGATACTTATTACCGGCATTATCGTCAGCCTTGCCGCTTTTTCCATATCTGCCATTCTGTCAATTAGGTTTTTTGAAAAGCGTGATTTAACATAGGAGGTTTCACATGGAGCGTGATGTAATCGTCTTATATATAATAGCAGGCGTGTCATTTTCATTTGCCTTATTCAACTGTATTCTCTTTGCAATAAAACATGGAAAGACCATGAAAACAAAAGGAACCATTGTTTCAATAAAATCAACAAATCCCACAAACGAGAACTGGCGTAATGCCAAATTTGCCAAGGTTTCCTATCTGGCAGGCGGCAGAAACATTGTATCAAAGAACCGCATTCAAGTTCCTTTCGCATCCAGGATAGGAACGCCCCTTACCATTCGTTATGACCGAAATCAGCCGGAGAAAATATACGGTTATTCAATGAAACGAATCATTGCAGGATTTTTAATCGGCACAGGCAGCGTGATGATAGCCGTATTTATGCAAATCCATTAAAGAAAGGGCTTCCCCACGCCCGATTCAAGTCCGCCCTCTTTAAGCATGTTCTGGGGATCGTTAATGGTACCGCCCTGAATTAAGTTCAGCTCCATTTTTACATTCTCAGGAGCTTTATCGAAATAAACCGAAACCCCTGTAAACGCATTTGATTCCGGCTCCTCCAGCGTAATATTGTGCTCCAAACGATCAGCCTCCAAGTCAAATGGACATGCCAGCATGTCCGCTTGGCTCGTTGCCCGCAGAAATCAAGATTTACAAATGCGTTGTCCGCATGGATAAACACATCTCTGCCGAAATGAGATTAACTTTAACTGTTATTTATCTTTTTTGTCAAATATTCCCCATATTGCTATCACAAGTCCGATAATCGCAATTACAATGAAGCAATAAACCGCAGGCATAAGTCCATATTGCGTTATGTTCCAAAATGAGGAAAATTGACCATTTACAGTCCACTCATTAGCCATACTCCCTGCCAATACTATAGACAAAGAAAGCACACCTGCAAGAAACATCATTGACCCTAAAATTACTTTTTTCATCTTTACCTCCACATATGAAACCATTCACAATTTCGACATTTCAAAATCGATTGGCCGTAAACCTCTTAAACATTGTAAATCCTCCTGATGTTGCTTATCCGTCACTGCCAATCTTCCCACCTGTTTTCCCTTCCGTTTTCGTATCTCCATACTACCATAAGCCTCCTGGTTTTACAAGCCGGGAGCCAGTGCGTTTCTGGTACCCGGCTTGTTTCCATTGTGGGAACAAATGCCCTGTTTGCGAATTAGGTGAATGCCCTAAAATGAGATTGAGCACAGGCTGGCTTTGTGCTATACTTTAAACGGTTCAATTGGATAAATCAGAATTGGCAGAGGAGGAAAAGACCGTGATAGAGCTAAATGCGTTTAAAAAGCTAATGGAGGAAAATGATGACCGCCTGCCTCTTTTGACACTTGACGAATTTTTTGAGGGAAATACGGAGGAAGATTCCATTGCACCAAATGACTGTGACTTTGGACGCCCTTCCATTGCTGAAATATGGGAACTGATGCGGGAACTTGAGAAAAGGCCAGATATCGCATGGATTCGTATTGAACTGCACAATGACACGGAAATTACAGAGTATGATGGAAAAGAGAGATTGGTTCTTGCGGGAGAATCGCCTATAATATGTACCTCCCTTTCAGCACCAGAATTGGAAACACTTGCAAGATGCAAATGGCTGTGCTCGGGAGGGGCAGAGGAATGGGATGCATCTGCGATGGATTCCCTGTTTTCCTGCAGACCGCCTGTTCCTGATGGTTTTCATTGTTTTGCTATTGTGTGGGATTGATAAATACTCAGCAAAAATTCCACTTAGCCGGCTAATCTGTCAAATCTGTTATTTGCCCCTCACGAATTCTTTGAACCAGCAACTTTGCATCCTCCTCAGTTTTACAGTATAATCGTATCCCTTTGTTACTTCCGGCAAGCATCAAATTTACATTATACTGAACCCCCTGGGATTTCTGGAACAAAATACCCTTGATACACGAACATCCATTATCTCTTCATCTATCTTTACACGAACCTCTACAGAAACATCCCGCATAAGTTCCTCCCCCTCCATATCCTCATTTATATATTTCCATTATCTGCAATATATACGCTACAGTCAAATTCTATTAAAAATACAGCCCCCAAAAAAATATTATCCTCCCCCTCAGCCTATCACACAAAATACCAGGAAAGCCTTTCACCCACACCCCACAGGGGCCGCCGCAAAACAAGCCAGCAGACTTTTCCGATATCCAGTGTCCGGCTGTTCACGGACATGGTGTCTGATATGGACGGACAATGCCAAAACAAACCGCTCAAAAAAATCAAAATTCATTGTCCGTACAAAGCAGACGCCGTGTATGTGAACCGTCCGAACCGTTGTGATAAGGAGGGACCCACAAGGTGGGAGGATTCCTTATTGCTGGGATATGGAAATGGCTGCCGGCTTGTTTTGCGACGGCCCCGTCCGTCCCCCCTTGCTACAAAAAGATCCCAATAAACTGACTGGCAAGCACCACCATAACAAGGGCAATGGGATAAGTAGCCGCATAAGCCGACGCCACATCATCCGTCTCCGTCACACGAATCAGCGTCCCAAGAGCCGGCGTACTAGTCATCCCGCCACAGATAGACCCAAGGGTATTAAAAATACTAAGCCTCAGCACTTTCGCCGCAAACACATACCCAAGCAGCATAGGAATCAGCGTCATCAGCGCCCCATAGAAGAACAAAAGCGCCCCCTGCTCCTTTAAGATCTCCACAAACCCCGAACCGGCCTGGGACCCTGCCCCAAGCAGAAACAGCGCAAGGCCAAACTCCCGAAGACACTCCAAAACATGCTTCTCCACCTTAACACTTAAGCGGCCAATATGCCCAAAATGCCCCAAAATCAGCCCGGCAATCAAAGGCCCGCCGGAAGTCCCAAGGGCAAACACCGCACCTCCGGGCAAAGGAATCTCAATCTTCGCCAGAATAATCCCAAAAGCAATCGCCAAAGAAAACGGGAAAAATCCCATACTATCCGCATAAAACAGCTCTTCCTTCTTCGTCTTATGATACTCCTCTTCCTCCACATTCGCCGCAGCCTCATACTTGGCACGCTCCTTTGCCATATCAACCTTCAAAAGCTTTGGCACAAGCTGAACAAAAAGAACCACCCCAATAACGCCGAAAGGATAAGCAATCCCATATCCAACGGAAGCCGCCTCAGACCCCGTAGCCTCCAGAGCCGCCGCAAGCCCCGGCGTACTGGTAAGAGCTCCGGTCATCATCCCAAGGCTGATATCCACCGGCACCCCAAAAACCGTAATCACAAACACACAAGTCAGAGCTCCGGCAGCAATCACAATAATCCCCAGCAAAATATAAGACGTGGCATTCAGCTTAAAATTCCGGAAAAACTTCGGTCCCGCAATGAATCCAACCGAAGTCACAAAGCAAATCAGCCCCAAGTTCTGCACCAAAGAAGGAATCTCCACTCCTAAATGACCGAAGACCAGGGCCACCAGCAAAATACCGGCGGTCCCCAGCTCCAGTCCGCAAATCTTAATACTGCCAATCAGATAACCGATAACGGCAATAAGAAATACCATCATCAGCGTATTCGAAAATATATTCTCCTGAAACCAAGTAACCAGTCCCATTACACACTCCCCTTCCAATTATCTCAATAGACAGCAAGCCAGACGCCCATGTCACTGCACGGACATCTGGCCCTTGTCTCATAAGTAAAGTCTCACATCACGCCGCCCATATTTTATTTCGGCATACCAAAAGTATACTTAGGCAGAAGCAGCGGAGAAACCTCTCCCGTATGCAGATCCGCTTTCTCAAGCTCTCCTGCGTAAGCCTGAATGTGATCAAGGTTCATAGTTCCAAGAGTTACCTCTTTACACTTCGCTGCCGCAGCCTTACCCGCATTTCGGCCAAACACAATAATATCCAGCAGAGAATTACCCATGAGACGATTTCTTCCATGAATACCTCCCACAGCCTCACCTGCCACCAGAAGATTGGGAATCGCCTTGGTAAAGCCCTCACCGCCGATCTCCAGGCCGCCGTTCTGATAATGAAGCGTCGGATAAATGAGAATCGGCTGCTTTCTCATATCAATGCCATAATTCAAATACATCCTGAGCATAGCCGGAATCCGCTTCTCAATGGTTCCCTCGCCGTGAATCATCTCAATCATGGGCGTATCCAGCCAAATACCAAATCCGGTAGGTGTGGGCACACCCTTACCTCTCTCCTTGCACTCCCGAATAATAGAAGCCGCAGACACATCACGAGTTTCCAGAGGATGCATAAACGCCTCACCCTCCGCATTGATCAGCATAGCTCCCAGAGAACGCACTTTCTCCGTTACCAGAGCACCGAAGATCTGTGCCGGATAAGCAACGCCCGTAGGATGATACTGAATGGTATCCTGGTACAGCAAAGGAGCTCCTGCACGATAACCCATCACCAGACCATCTGCAGTTGCACCATAGTGGTTGGATGTGGGGAAATTCTGATAATGAAGCCGTCCCGCACCGCCGGTAGCAATAATCACCGTTTTCGCCTTTGCCACCTTGTACTCGCCCGTCTCCATATTTTGAAGCACGGCACCGGCCACCTGTCCCCTGTCATCCTTAATCAGCTCTACCGCCGCCGTAAAGTCCGCAATGGGAATCTGACGGTTCCACACCTCGTCACGAAGCACTCGCATAATCTCCGCACCGGAATAATCCTTGCAGGCATGCATACGCTTTCTGGAGGTTCCGCCGCCGTGGGTGGTTACCATTCTGCCGTCCTTATCCTTGTCAAACATCACGCCCAGCTCGTTGAGCCATTTAATCGCATCGGGAGCCTCCATAACCAGACGGCGTAAGAGCTCCGGCCTTGCGGCAAAATGTCCGCCTCCAAAGGCATCCAGATAATGTCGCTCCGGAGAATCGTTCTCCTTATCTGCCGCCTGGATTCCGCCCTCGGCCATCATGGTATTGGCATCACCGATACGAAGCTTTGTCACCATCATGACATTGGCTCCTGCCTCATGAGCCTCAATGGCTGCGGAGGAACCTGCGCCGCCGCCGCCGATAACCAGAACATCCACGTCATAAGCCGCATGATTCAAGTCAATGGGCACATCCTTGATCCGGCTGTTGGAGTGTAACAGAGTTCCCAATTCAAAGGGCACTTTCTCACCCTTGTTGGGTCCTACTTTTAACTCCTGAAAGCCCTCCTGGCGATAATCAGGATGAAATTTGCGGAGAAGCTCATCTTTTTCCTCGGCCGTCATTCTTCTGGGCTCCATGCCGATTCGCCCGGCTCTGGTAGCCTCTACCTTTTTAATGGATTCCAACATTTCTGCTGTAAACATATGTGCTCCCCTCCTATTTCTCAATATCCCTGTTGTTGTAGAGTTCTTTCATTTCCTCAATGGGCTTTTGCATAACCTGCTCAATAAGGCTGTCAAACTCACCGCTGTTAATAGCCTCCACACGCTCGGCCAGGTGCTCGGACTTGGGAGCAATGTATTTTCCGGTAAGACGTCTTGCAAGCACGCCCACCATGGGGTGAGAAATACCTGCCGGACAGCGTGAGGTACAGATGCCGCAGCCGATACAGTCAAAAGATTCCTCCGCACACTTCTCAAAATCGCCCCTCTGTGCGTATGCAATATACTGCATAACACTTAAGCTCTGGGGACAGCCCTTGGTACAGGCATTACAGCCGATACAGCTGTAGATCTCCGGATAAAGCTCCATCATAATCTTCTGCTTTGCCTCTACCTCATTGATATCATAATTTCTCTTATCCGTGGGGAAGAACGGCAGGGTTGCCACATACATTCCCTCCTGTACCTGGGTCTGGCATGCCAAACAGGTTTTCAGCTCGTTATTTCCCTTGATTCTGTAAATGGTGGCACAGGCACCGCAGAATCCATGACGACAGCCGCAGCCCCGAACTAATTTATAGCCTGCATATTCCATTGCGGTCATAATGGTTAATTCGGCCGGTACGGAATACTGTTTTCCAAAAAAATATACGTTTACCATTTCCTGCATTTTATTTTTACCAGTCCTTTCTGTTTATTATCTAAATGCTGCCTTGTAGAGCACACCTCAATTTCGCTTCCGCTCCATTTCGGTTGGGGCATTCGCCCCATACAGACAAAAGCTAAATCATTGCCTTACATGCAAGCATGACGGCCATGCTTTACCTTTTGTCTGTGCGCTGCTCATTGCTGTCAATACTCCGGCGGCAGTTCATCTATCTCATCAAACCTGAATACCGGCCCATCCTTGCACACATATTTAGATCCAATATTGCATCGTCCGCATTTTCCGATTCCGCACTTCATGCGAAGCTCCAGTGTGGTGTAAATCTGCTCCTTGGTAAAGCCCATCTCCGTAAGCCCCGCCAGTACGAATTTGATCATAATGGGCGGTCCGCAGACAAGAACTTTTTTGTCGGTGGTAAATCCAATCTCCTTTAAGTAGGAGGGAACAAAGCCCACATGGCCGTCCCAGCCCTCCTGCTCCCGGTCGATAGTCAGATATACATCCACGCCATCAGTCTTGCACCAAACCTGCTGAATCTCCTCTAACTGCACCAGATCGTCTGCAGAACGGGAGCCGTAGAGAATCTCCACCGTCCCGTAATTCTCCCGGTTATCCAGTACGTAGTTGATCACGGAGCGAAGAGGTGCAAGGCCGATTCCTCCGGCGATAAACAGAAGATTTTCTCCCTTAAGAGCCGTCTCCACCGGAAATGCATTTCCGTAGGGTCCTCTTACGGTAATCTCATCCCCCGGATTCATCCCGTGAAGCACATCCGTAAGACTTCCGCACCGCTTGATGGAAAATTCCTGAAATTCCTTGTTGGTTGGGGAGGAAGTAATGGAAAACATGGCCTCTCCCACGCCAGGTACGGACACCATGGCACACTGGCCCGGCATATGCTCGAAAAGCTTCTTCCCGTCCCGTCCTACTACACGGAATGTCTTAACATCCGGGGTTTCGGTACGGATATCTGTAATAACGCCAATCATTGGAATCAGCATGTCACTTTTATGATTTCCTCCGCAGGTACACTCGCCCATTACGCTTCACCTCCCAGTTTCTTAATCACCTTTACAATATTTAAAGAAGCCGGACATTTGCTCACACAGCGGCCGCAGCCCACGCAGGAGAACATGCCGTCGTTATTGGCCGGATAGTACACAAGCTTGTGCATAAAACGCTGGCGGAACCGCTGCATCTGACTGGTACGCATATTGCCGTGGGCCATCATGGTAAAGTCAGAGTACATGCAGGAATCCCAGCAGCGGTAACGCTGCACGCCGCTTCCCGTATTAAAGTCCTTGATATCGTAGCACTGACAGGTGGGGCACACAAAGGTACAGGTGCCGCAGGCCAGACAGGGCTGATACATTTCCTCCCACAGGGGAGAGTCAAACAGCTCCATGGTCTTTTCCGGGGTAAACCGGGAAAGGTCAAGATGGGAATAGGGAAGCTTTTCGATAATGGCCCGAATCTGCTTCTTCTCTTCCTCCACAGCCCCATCGTCCCCATCCGTAAATAGTGTCTTTACGCTATCGGTCAGAGCCTCGCCCTTTTCCGTCAAAGCTTTCCAGTAGAGCTCCTCACCTGCAAACCAGGTCGCCACATCCGCTGCCGGATTGGCCGCATCAATGCCGAACACCTTACAAAAACAGGTCTCCTCCGGCTCATGGCAGGCAATGGCTACCACGGTGCCGTGCTCCCGGCGTGCCGCATAAAAGCTGTCCACCGGGTCATTTAAAAATACATTGTCCAGAACCTTTAAGCCCTGCACGTCACAGGCCCGCATGCCAAATACCACAAAAGGCTCATCCGTAAGCTTCGCCGGATCGATGGAAAGCTTTCCGTCCTCATTTTTACAGCTATATAAAGTCTCGCTCTGAGGGAAGAAACAGTCCTTGCCGGATTTCACGGTTTTCAGGGTATCCAGATCCACCTGCACCTCTTCGGTCCAGAGACCATAGTTGGTCTGATCGGCTTTCCGAATAGGAAGAAACAAATCCTGTGCCCCGGCCATTGCCGCAAATAATTCCGGCAGACGGTCTTTCTTTATCTGATACATTTAGTGCTTCCCTCCTCTCTCGGTGACAACACTCGGCTCCACGTCCTCGAACGTATAATCAGTAAGAGGTGCACGGCTGTCCGTATCCTCCCCTGCCTGATAGGGTCCGTAGAACTCGTTGATATCCTTGATAAACTTCCGATTCAGGAGGTGAAGCGGAATTCCCTGGGGACATACCCGGCTGCACTCGCCGCAGTCCGTGCACCGGCCCGCCACATGGAACGCCCGGATCACATGGAACATCTGCTCCTCAAAGGTATCCACATTGGCTTTCTGGGCCGAGTCAAACTTATTGCTGTCAAAGACACATTTTAAGCAGCTGCAGGCCGGACAGGCGTTCCGGCAGGCATTGCAGCGGATACACTTGGAAAGCTCATTCTGCCAGAATGCAAAACGCTCCTTTGGCGTCATGGCTTCCAGCTTCTCCACCATCTCAAAACGGTTGCCTTTGGGTCCGGCTTCCTCCCCCTCCTGGGCACCAATCAGTTCGTCGTACACCTGATGGGTCTTACCCTTGCAGACGGTACAGCGTTCCAACAGTGCGTCGTCAAAGGGGAATTCCTTTTCCCCGTAAATGGTCTGAATCTTCAACATATCTCCATCCTGGGAAATGGACTCAATTCCCTTGATGCCTGCATTTTTAATCTTATCAATATCTAAAGTTCCCTTGCAGCCCACGCCGATGATGTAGGTCTTTTCCCGGTTTACCCGGTGCTCCTTAATGAGCTGATTGAAGCTGTAGGTATCACAGGGCTTCAAGAATACCAGGGTATTTCCCTCCATTTTCCCTGCCTGGATCATATATTTGCTTAAGTTAGCTCCGCAGAAGCCGTCGTACACGAAGTCCGCTAATTCCTCCGGGCTGTTAAAGTAGGCAGGCTCCGGATTGTAGCCCAGATCTCCCTGCCTCCATCCAAGAACACGTACCACGGTTCCGTCGGTAAGGAGTTCCTTTGCTCTCTCTACTAATCTTTCTTGCATCGCAAATCCCCCAATCTCACATTTTCGCCCAGGGAATGAATCTTGGCTACAAACTCATTCATGGTGGTGGAGAACTTCACGCCCTCTGCTGCGGACACCCATTCCACACGGGTCCGGCCGTTTTCCACGCCAAGGTAATCCAGCATGGAGAACAGCAGGGTCATTCTTCTTCTCGCATAATAGTTGCCGGTTGTATAGTGGCAGTCTCCCGGATGGCAGCCGCACAGGATCACGCCGTCGGCTCCACGCTGAAACGCCCTTAAAATAAACATGGGATTTACACGGCAGGAGCAGGGCACACGGATGATCTTCACGTCCGCCGGATAAGCAAGCCTGCTGCTGCCGGCCAGATCGGCTCCCGCATAACTGCACCAGTTACAGCAGAAAGCTACGATCTTAGGCCGAAATTCTTGTCTTTTTTCTACTTGCATATCGCATCCACCTCCGCAAGAATTTGTCGATTCGAGAAGCCCTGTAGATCCATAGCTCCCGACGGGCAGGCAACGGTACATGCACCGCAGCCCTGGCAGAGTGCACTGTTGACATTGGCCACTCTTCTCGTCTCACGGATGCCGTGATCATTAACCTCTCTCTCCTCATAGGAAATGGCTCCGTAGGGGCATACCTTTTCACAGGAGGAGCAGCCGTTACAGAGAAGCTCGTCGGACTTGGCCACACAGGGGTTGGTTACCAGGTGATCCTTGGCCAGAAGCCCTACTACCTTTACGGCGGCAGCACCGGCCTGGGCCACGGTCTCCGGAATGTCTTTCGGTCCCTGGCAGACACCGGAGAGGAAAATCCCCGCCGTGGGAGATTCCACCGGACGCAGCTTTGCGTGGGACTCGGTTAAGAAGTTGTTGGTATCAATGCTTGCGGTGAGCATGGTGGCAATTTTGCGCACATCCGGGTTGGGCTCAATGGCCGTAGCCAGAACTACCATATCCGTCTCCATGAGAATCCGCTTATTGTCGATTAAGTCAACACCCTGAACCAGAAGCTTGTCGCCTTTCTCCGCAACCTTCCCTACCTGGCCCTTAATGTAATTTACACCGTATTCCTCTACGGCTCTCCGGTAGAACTCGTCAAAGTTCTTACCAGGGGTACGAACGTCTATGTAGAATACCGTAACCTCCACATCCGGATACTTGTCACGGATGAGCATGGCGTGCTTTGCCGTGTACATACAGCAGATCTTGGAGCAATAGCTCTTTCCTCTCTTGTCCGCACAACGGGAGCCTACGCACTGGATAAATACCATGGATTTGGGCGGCTTATGATCAGACATACGCTCTAAGTGTCCCTTAGTTGGGCCTGCCGCATTCATAATACGCTCCAGTTCCAGGGAGGTAATCACATCGGGACTGGTACTGTAGGAATACTCATCAAACTTGTCAAGCTTGATGGTATCAAAGCCTGTGGCAACCACAATGGCTCCGTAATTCTGGGTTACAATCTCATCTTTCTGCTCATAGTCAATGGCTCCTGCCTGACACACCTTGGAGCAGACACCGCATTTTCCAGTCTTAAACTTGATGCAGTTCTCACGATCAATCACCGGTACATTGGGGATTGCCTGGGCAAACGGGGTGTAGATGGCACTTCTGGTATTAAGCCCTCTGTTGAACTCGTTGGGTGTCTTTTTAGAGGGACATTTCTCCTGGCAGACTCCGCAGCCGGTACACTTGCTCATATCAACGCTTCTGGCCTTTTTGCGGATATCCACCTGGAAGTCTCCCACAAAGCCGGATACCTTTTCCACCTCGCTGTAGGTGTAAATGGTGATCTTCTCATGGGCCGCAGCTTCCACCATCTTCGGTGTCAGAATACAGGCCGAGCAGTCCAGTGTGGGGAATGTCTTGTCAAGCTGGGACATTCTTCCGCCAATACTTGGGGTCTTCTCTACGATGTCTACCTCGTAGCCTGCGTCTGCGATATCCAGAGCCGTCTGAATGCCGGCGATTCCGCCGCCGATGACTAAGGCTCTCTTTACCACTCTGCTGGTGCCTGACTGTAAGGGGGCGTTTAAGGTTACCTTTGCGATGGCCGCCCTTGCCAGAATCACCGCTTTTTCTGTTGCTTCTTCTATATCTTTATGAATCCAGGAACAATGCTCACGAATATTGGCGATCTCTACCATGTAGGGATTGATGCCTGCACGCTCTGCCGCCTGACGGAATGTATTTTCATGCATTCTCGGGGAGCAGGAGCAGACTACAATGCCTGTCAGGTTTTTCTCTTTGATTGCCTCACGGATCTTGAGCTGTCCGGCTTCGGAGCACATATACTGGTAGTCCTCTGCGTGGACAACCCCCGGCTCTTTTGCCGCCGCTTCCACCACCCGGGCAACGTCAACGGTTGCCGCAATGTTGGTGCCGCAATGGCAGACAAATACTCCTATTCTTTGCACGTGATTCACCTCCAACCTTTCATATTTGTTCAGTACCCTCACAAATATGAGCAAAAATCCATTTAAAATCCCTGCGGGATGGGATTTTTGCCTGCTTGCGATAGGTCCTCATACGGACTTTGCAGTATAGGCAAAGTCCTGTCCTAAAGTTATCTGTATCCACTATTTGCTGTACTTCCGAAATGCACTTGCAAGGAGCTGCTGTGGAAGCTCTTCGTCGAGAAGCTCCGGCACCTCACCCGGTGTCAGGTAATTGCCGCCTCTCTCTCGAATCACCATAAGGCGTACCGCCTCAATCAGCTTCGCCGGCTTCACGTCTCTGGGACAA
Organism: Candidatus Merdisoma sp. JLR.KK006; assembly: GCF_036941035.1. NCBI lineage: Bacteria > Bacillati > Bacillota > Clostridia > Lachnospirales > Lachnospiraceae > Candidatus Merdisoma > Candidatus Merdisoma sp. JLR.KK006. The sequence goes on from NZ_JAYMNS010000029.1 coordinate 33,594, forward strand.
CGCTCCACGCAGGCAAAGCAGGACAGGCATTTCCAGATGCTCTTTGACTCCAGAAGTGCTTTTACGTCTGCGTTCTGCACGTAGGAGACAAACTGATGGGGACGGATGTCCATTTCCTCATAGGCCGGGCAGGAGGCGGAGCATTTTCCGCATTTCATACATTTCTTTGTGTCAACACCGCTGATCTCTTTTAAGAGTTCAGCCTGTTCTTGTTCTGTTCTATGCATGTCTTCCTCCCCCTTATTCCTTAATGAGACCCAAGGCTTCCGCAAGAAGCTCCGTAATATAGTGAACGGGTACTTTCTTTGCACCGCCACTGTTCTTCAAGTTGTAAAGGCACAGGGGACAGGCGGTAATGAGTTCCTCTGCTCCCTTGTCTACAGCGGATTCCATTACATGATCAACCAGACTGCCGGCCAGTGCTTTCTCTTTCAGGGATATGTAACCGCCGCAACACTCGTTTCGGTAGGGGTAAACCACCGGCTCCGCACCCAGGGCCCGAATGAAGTCTTCTATAATGGTGGGATTTTCCGGATCATCAAATGCCATGACGCCGCTGGGGCGAAGCAGCATACATCCGTAGTAAGCACCAATCTTTCTGCCCGTCAGGGGACTCGCCACCTTTTCCTTTAATGTATCAAAGCCCACATGGTCTCTTAAGACCTCAAGGAAATGAAGTACTTTCGTCTCTCCCTCATAGGGGGTGTCAAGCTTTAAATAGTTGTTGGCTCTGGTCCGGATATCCTCCACATTCTGCATATCATCATTCACACGCTTGATGACGTGATGACAGGCGGAACACAGGGTTACCAGATCCCGGCCCTTTTCTTTTGCGTCGTTTAACGCACGCACCGCAGACAGCTTTGTGGCAATCTCGTCGGAAGCCTGGGGATAGACGGCACCGCAGCACTGCCACTCCTCAATCTCCTCCAGAGTAAAGCCAAGTGCCTCTGCTGACATTCTGGCATATCGATCCAGGTCCTGGGCCTTGTTTTTCAAGGTACAGCCCGGATAATAGCTGTATACCATTTGGCAAACCTCCTTCTTTTTTGATATACCGCAGCAGTTCAGGCAAAGGAAACTGCCGCAATGTGTTTCAAAGTAAATCTTTTAAAGTGAAATACAGTGAAATTTCAAATATACTTTACATGCTACGATTCACAGCTTCCCACCAGCAGACTGTCTGCTGATTTTTGACTGTGAATCGTGATTTTCCGCCTATAAAATCATTACCATCTGCTCCGACCGGCATGAATCTCAAAAAACAACCGGCATGTAAGCAGCAGTTGAAAATCCACTTTTAAAATTGTAACATATTTCTCTTAAGAAGTCATTTTCAATATGGTCTGATTTTTTCTAATTTTTGCTGCAGACATCCTTGATAAATGCTTTCAAAGTGTCTGCGGAGTGAACCATCCGCTTCTCTTCTTCTTCTGTCATGCTGATTTTCAGAACCTTGCCGATACCGTCACTGTTTACCACGCAGGGCAGGCTGATGCAGGAATCTGCCATCTCGCCATAATCCTCTCCCAATACATGAGCCACAGGAAGTACGGTGTTCTGATCCTTAATGATGGACTCTACAATACGTAAGGTTGACATAGCGATTCCGTCAAAGGTAGCGCCCTTTAAGGAAATAACATCTGCGCCGCCGGAGCGTGCCTTCTGTGCAATCTCCTCCTTTTCCTTTGCCCGCACCTCAGGGTCCTGAGAAAGGAAGTGATCCACCGGCTCCCCTGCCACGTTCACGCCGCTCCAGATAGGTACCTGTGCATCTCCATGCTCACCCAAAATATAGCCCTGGATATCACGAATGTCCACATGACAGCGCTCACTGATAAGATAACGGAAACGGGCCGTATCCAGAGAGGTACCCGTACCAATTACACGGCCGGTGGGCAGTCCGGTTTCTTTCTGAATCAAGTAAGTGTTTACATCCACCGGGTTCGCAACTACGATAATCAGCGGATTCTTGGCATACTCCATAATATTTCTGGCAATGCTCTTGGCTACGCCGGTATTGACCTTTGCCAGATCAAGACGTGTCTGACCGGGTTTTCTTGGAACGCCTGCCGTCACGATAATAGCCTTTGCGTCGGCACATTCCTCATAGCCGCCCTGACGCACACGTACCTGGCTGTAGAATGCGGTACCGTGGGAAATGTCCAGAGCCGCACCCTTGGCTCGGTCCTCATCTACGTCAATGATGACAATCTCGCTTACCTGGGTTTTCAGCATCAAGGTGTAACAAATCGTTTCTCCTACCTTACCTGCGCCAACTACAACGATCTTGTTTGCTGTTTCCTGACTCATACTTTTACCTCTCTCTTTCCTTTGATTCTGTTACGGTCCGCCCCTCAATGTCATGCATGATCTTCTGACCCTGGTATCATGTCATTTGTTAAACGCAAAAAGCTTACAAAGGCTTTGGCGGGAACAGTAACGAATTACTTCCACGTTTCGGGTCTGATTGATAATTTTATATCAATTGGGTTCATTATAGCACGTTGTTAAACAATTAACAACCCCTGGAGCGGATTATTTTGAAGTTTTTTTAAAACCAAAATACCACATGATTCCAAGGGAATCATCTTTGCTTTTTATTTATTTTCGATGTTTTTCTAATTTTTTCTATTTTTCGAGTTTTTTAACCGTTTTTGAAAATGGATGGGATTCGGGATGGATTGTTAAATTCTTAACTCTTCGGGTGAAAATGTGACCTTTTATTGTGAATCCATATCACGAACTTAAGCTTAAAAATTTAGTAACGGCTCCGAACAAGAACCACTGCCCTGACCAGTGCGTCCCTCGTGCCGGGCTGATAATCCTCCTGAGCGTAAATTCATGATATTGAACATGAATTTCTATGATAGAAAAATGGGGGATTCTGATGTAGAAAAGGCCGCCTAAAATAAGCCAAAACCCTTTTCGATATCCGATGGACTCGAACCGTCCGAACACAAGATAGGAAAACGGCTGATGGCTTATTTTGCAGCAGCCTCTTTATTGGATTATTTTATCAGGCCTGTTGTCCTTCCAACTCCCGAATCCGGCGCAGGGCCTCTTCAAGCTGTTCTGATTTCTGACGTTCACGCTCTTCCAGTCTGTCAGCCCGGCTTTTCTGTTGATTCAATTCCTCTCTCTTCTTCTCCAGCTCTTCTCTCTTCTGTTCCAGTTCTTCTTTCTTCTGTTCCAATTCTTCTTTTGTATGCTCCACTTCTTCTCTTTTCTGCTCCAGCTCATCCTTCGTATACTCTATTTCTTCTCTTTTCTGCTCCAGCTCCTCCTGCATCTCATCAATCATTAACTGCACCGTATTCCGGTCCAGTTCCCGAAGCTCTTTTGAAAAAAGTCCCATGATTTCCTCCATATTCCGGCACATCTCATATGCCTCTTCATACATGGGCTTAAATTGCGGATAGGCTTTGATTAGCTTCTCAATCTCCCCTGGTGCGTCCGCACTGAAAAACATAAGCCATGCATCCAGTTTCCCTGTAATACCTTTATTTTGCTGTGTTTCCTTAAAAATGTCAATAGGGATGAATACATATTTCTGCAGAAGTTCTATCTCGATTCCCGTGTCCGACTTCTGCTCAAAGCGGTGTATGTAGGTATGGGGATATTTGTGAAATTCCTGTTGACTTGTTTCAAACAGGATGATAGTATAAACGGATTTTATATCACGGTAACTGAATTTTTTGCGCTTCTTACTCCGCACACGTTTGTACTGGCGCAGCAAAAGATCCGCTGAATAGCAGGCGCTGCGCTCGCCGGGAAATTTGTAGCCTATCTTCTGTACCTCCACATTCGCCAGGCTTTTATCCTTAAGTTCCACCACAATGTCCGTAATCAGCAGAGAGCTTTCGTCCGCAATGCGGGTAGAATCGTTGGGAAGCACCGTATGAATCTTCACCTGGGTTCTCAGAATCAGCGATAAGAATTCATTCAGCCGCTCCGGTGCGCTTTCCGGGTTCATAACCTCCTTAAAAAATGCGTCGTATAGCATTCTCGGCCCCTTTGCCCCCGTACAAATATCCAGAAATTCCTCCTGCTGCTCTTTTGTCCAGGAAGCAAATAATTCGGAAAGCCTCTTTTTTCCATGTATTTCCGTCAGCACCTCCTTCCGTTCCCGAATCATGGGAAAATATTGTTTTAAATCTTCCATAAACCTGCTCCTTTCCTTAACTTGTCCATGTTCTTTGGACATACAGGGATACCCGTAGGGTATTTCCTTAATTTGTCCATGTTCTTTGGACATACAGGGATACCCGTAGGGTGTTTCCTTAATTTGTCCATGCTCTTTGGACATACAGGGATACCCGTAGGGTATTTCCTTAATTTGTCCATGTTTTTTGGACATACAGGGATACCCGTAGGGTGTTTCCTTAATCTGCATATGCTTTTTGTGCATAAAGGGATACCTGTAGGATGTTTACCTTAATCTGTGCATTTTTTACACGTAAAGGGATGCTCATAGAATATCTCCTTAATCTGCACACATATTTTTATTTTCTATCCCCACACTTACCCTTACACAAATTTGCTGAAAATCTCTCCGAACTGGAGATCTTGACAAAAGATATTCAGTAACAGACGATTGTCACTGGAAAAATATTCCTGTCCACAAACACATGCTAACACAAATTCCATAATTTTACAAGCAAAATATTGAACTTCCCTGAAGTCATCCAAAGAATGCAAAGAATCTCTCCAAAAATATAATTAAGGGACTGCCGCTTTAACTATTCTTCCACTCAAAGCACCAGCCCCTAAGCTTTTCTTATTAGCTATTTTCTCGCAGGAAGCTCCACCTGCTCCGCCCCGATTTCCTCAAGAAAGCTCCTGTCATGCTCCACCAAAAGCATCGTCGGCCGGTAGGTCCGAATCAGCTCTGCCAACTGCATTCTGGAAAAAATATCAATGTAGTTTAAAGGTTCATCCCAGATGTACAGATGCGCCTTTGCCAGAAGGCTTGCCGCAAGTGCCACTTTCTTTTTCTGACCCTCGCTGTAACAGCTCATATCCTTTTCAAACTGCACCCTTGGAAAGTCCAGTTTGCGGAGAAGAGCCAAAAAGAGATGCTCCGGCAGTTCCCGTTCTCTGGCATAGTCCAAAAGCCCGCCGGAAAGCCGGCTCACATCCTGGGGCACATAGGAAATCACCAGATTCGAAGCTATAAAAAGCTCTCCTCTGCTTTCTATTTCTTCTCCCAGGATTTTTTTCAAAACGCTGCTCTTTCCGCAACCATTTCGACCCTTGAATGCCAGCTGCATACTGTTTTTCAATTCAAAGCTTACGCCTTGGCATACCGGCTTTTCTCCATAAAACAGGGACAAATCCTCTGCCTTGATCAAACGCTCCTTATGGTAAGTCAGCGGAAACAGCTTCAGTTCCTCGGCAGTCTCCAGGTTGTTTAAAAGACCTTCCTTTTCCCGAATAGCCTTTTCCATGCGATGCTGGGTATTTTGGGAGCGTTTCATCATTTTGGCCGCCTTGTGGCCGATAAAGCCCCGGTCGGGACGTAAGCCCCCGGTGCGTGTTCCAAGCTTTGTTTTTTCTACTGCATTGGACCATTCTTCCGCTTGGCATGCAGCCTCCTTCAGATGAGAAATATCTTTTTGCAGCCTCTCATTTTGTGCCAGAGCATGGGCATCTCTTTTGGCTTTCTGCTCCTGCCAGGAAGTGAAATTTCCCTGCATCACGGTTATGGTCTGCCGCTCCAGCACCAATACGTGATCTACACACTGATCAAGGAACCATTTATCATGGGAAACCAGAAGGAAGCCCTTCTTTTTTCTCAGATATTCCGCTGTTTTTTCCCTCCCCTCCATGTCCAGATGGTTCGTAGGCTCGTCGATCAGCAGAAATCTGTTTTCTCCCGAAAAGAGCAGGGCCAGAAGAATCTTTGTCTGTTCCCCTCCGCTTAAGGTGCAAAAGCTGCGGTTCAGAACCTCCGAGTCCACAGAAAGCTCACCCAACTCCCGACATACTTTCCACAGCTCGTAATTCGGATTCAATTCCTCCAATAATTCCATCGTAGTCTGTGATGGGTGGGCGTTTTCCGGCAAGGTATATGGAAAATATACACACTCCATAGGTCCTGTAATCGAGCCGGAGTATTCGAAGACTCCGGTCAAGAGTTTAAGAAGTGTAGTCTTCCCTTTTCCGTTTCTTCCAATCAAGCCGCATCTCCAGTCTGTATCTATCTGCAGGTTTACATGTTCAAATATATTGTCATAGCTGCCTTCATAATAGAAGGTTAAATCATTTACTTTTATCTGTGCCATGCAGATCACATCCTTTCCTAATTTGCACATGCTTTTGTGCATAAAAGTATACCTGAAAGGTATACCTATTAAAATGCTGATGTTCCATAGAAGCACCGGCTATTGGAATGCCAAATCAAGCAAAAGAAAAAGCACGAAGAACTGATTCTTCGTGCCGCAAATACGCTCCCTCCCGGCAGTACGCATTTCCAAAGGCGTATATAAAAACTTATATATGACCTTCTGGCGCTGCCAAGATTATGCATCCATCTGCTATTTTTTATACACTGAAAGAATTCCATTTCTGCCGGGCATCCTAAGAGCAGCCGCCTTCGCCGCTGTGCTCCTACTCGCTGTTCACTTACCATTGTTTAGCAGAAATAAATAATCATCCTTTCAGCTCCTTTTCCTGTTCATGAGATCTTATTGAACGTTAGCTATTCAATAAGTGTACCTTGTGGAACAAAATCCGCCAGTCTCGAAGCATCCTGCATTCATAGGGTACTTCTAGAGTATACTTTCTTGAACAAAGTCCGCTGCCCCTCAAAGGAATATACATTCATGTTCCTGCAAGGGTATACCCTACGGGTACACCATAATGCATACCCCTTCGGGGTGGGTGGACTTCGTCCAATAAGGTATATCCTCTTAGACAAATTCTGTCCATCTCACAAGATATATATTGCATCTTCTTTAAAATAACAAAAAACAAAACCTGTTGTCAAGTATCTCATATAATTAAAAACATCTTTTCTCCTTGCAATGCCATGATGCCGATTAAATCCGCTCCTTTAACCCACATACTCCCCGTGTCTCCATAACCAAAAAAGAAAGAATCCGGTAAAGAGGCCGATACAGAACAGCACAAAGCACCACATTCCCGGCACAGTGAAGGAGGTCAAAATAAAGTCCGGCTCCCCAATAGGCAATTCCTGCCCCCACGCCCCCTGTAACAAAATAGGGGATTGCACACAGGAAGCCAAAGCACAGCCCGAAAATCCCCGAAATCATACTCCACAAAATCACAGAATCACTTTTGATGAACAGAACAATCAAAGCAAAAATACTCCAGATATAAAGATAACTGATCCACCACATGCCAAATCCATAAAAAAGCCCCTCTAACAGAACAAATGCATAAATAATGGCAAATACCCGTTTCCCATAGGTCCGTGTATACAAAATAATCAGAAGCGTTACGATCTCAATATTGGGCAAAAACTGCATCCCCACCTGCCCGGCAAACAGAACCGCAGTCAGCATGGACGATACAACCAGCATTTTTGTATTCATCTGCATTCTTGCATTCGTTGGTATTTTTGTATTCATTGGCACTTTTGCATTCGTTGGCATTTTTGCGTTCATCGGCACCTTCACCTCAATATCCTTCGGTAAGCGTCAGCTCAAACACATCTCCATCCTCAATGGGTGTCTGGGTGGCAGAGGTATTCACCGTCTCGCCTCCCTTTGTCAGACACCACCACTGCTGCCTGGATTCCTCCGCCTTTTCACCGTCCACAGTAGTGATAAAAAGACCATAAGGCCCTTCCTCGCCCTCTGCCAGACCCTCAGCCTCCAGAACAGCTCCTAAAAATTCCTCATCCGTTGTGTATGTAAATTCCTTCTCACCGGAATCTCCATGAATCACCTTCACCGTAATTTCCTTTTCCCCAGCCACTCCCTTGGGGGCAAATCTCTGATATCCCAGCGCTGCCAAAAGGCACAGCACCGCCAGAAGCACTGCGGTAATTAAAATTGCTTTTTTATCCTTTTTCATTTCCATCCTCCTGATAGCAAAATCAAATAAGGCGCACTTGTTATTGCACCATGTAAGAGCCTTAACTACCTTAATTCACACATGTTCTTTGTGCATGCAGGGATGCCTGCAGGGTATGACTACATAAACATAAAAAAACAGACCTGCAAACGACAGACCTGCACAAAAAACTTCGTCCGGAATGCCTGGCCTTGCAAGGAAGCTTCATTCCGCCTGCCTTTGGTAACCTGGCTTTAGAGGACAGCACATGTCCTGCTCACAGTGACCGCATCGCTTAGGATTCCCACCTAATTCCCCTCGGACAAGCTCGAATATGCTGTTATCTTAGCATTGGAAATAGATTCTGTCAAGCCGTATACCGATAACCGGAGGATCATCCCAATTGCCGCCAGGTTTCCCATCACGCTACTTTTTTAACCAACATTTCCCCCAACTCCATTGTAATCCGTCTGAAATTCATCCATACTATAACCAGACACAAAACCTTATAAAAAGAAAAACGAAAGGAATAAAGCTTGCCATGAAAGAACTGAACATCGGCCGCATACTGATTGAGAACCGGCGCAAACGAGGCATTACCCAGGAGGATTTGGCCGAATACATGGGCGTATCCAAGGCCTCCGTCTCCAAATGGGAGACAGCCACCACCTACCCCGACATCACCCTGCTCCCCCGCCTGGCAACCTTTTTCAACATTACCATTGACGAGCTTATTGGCTACGAGCCCCAGATGACCCGGGCGGATATCCGCAGGCTGTACCGGCAGATTTCCCTGGATTTTTCCACCCGTCCCTTTGAAGAGGTTCTGGCCCGCTGCCGGGAGATCGCAGAAAAATACTTCTCCTGTACCCCGCTGCTGTTTCAGCTTGGCTGCCTCTATGCGAATCACTGTATGCTCGCAAAAACCCCGGAGGAACGAAATGCTGTCCTTGAGGAAGCCCATGCGCTGTTTCTTCGGGTAAAGCAGGAAAGCGATGAGGTAACACTCTCCTCCCAAGCCCTTGCCATGGAAGCCTTCTGCCTGCTTCAGCTAGGAAGAGGTGCGGAAGTAATTGAGCTGCTTGCACCCTCCCTAGAGCCCCGGATAGCGCCGGATGCACTGCTGTCCTCCGCCTATCTGATAACCGGAAATAAGGAGGAGGCACGCCGCACCCTCCAGGCAGGCATTTACCAGAGCGTCCTGGAGCTTTTAAACCTCCTGCTCCCCTATTTGTCCTTGTGTGAAGCAGATTCCGATGCTTTCGAGAAAACCTGTGACCGCTCCCTTGCCATTGCCGAAGCCTTTGAGCTTAAAGAGCTGCACCCCAGCGTCCTGCTGACCCTCTATCTGACCCTTGCCCAGGAAGCCATGCGGTGCAAGGACAAGGAACAGGCCCTTACCATGCTGAAGCGCTATACGAATCTGGCGGTGTCAGATATCTATCCCCTTAAGCTTCACGGAGATTCCTATTTTGATCTTCTGGAGGACTGGGTGGAAGAAATGCTTCCACTGGGAAGCGATCTCCCCAGAGCGGAGGCCATGGTGCGAAAAAGCATCCGGGAATCCGTCTCCGAAAACCCGGTATTTGCCCCTCTCTTTGAGAACCAGGCATTTCAATCACTGCTTTTGAAGCTGAAGAATAACGAGGAGGTTCCCACATGAATGCGATCACCATGCAGCAGGTATCCAAAGCCTACACACCAAAAAAACGGGCCGTGGATTCCCTGAACATTACCCTGGAAAAAGGCGAGGTCTTCGGCTTTTTAGGACCCAACGGCGCAGGAAAAACCACCACCGTCAAGCTGTTGAACGGTATGCTGCTGCCAACAGAAGGAAATTTAAGCGTCTTTGGCCTGGACCCCGGGAAGAATCCGGAGCAGCTTCACGCCCTGGCCGGTGTGGTCACGGAGCATGCCCAGATGTACCAGCATCTGACCGGGCTTGAAAATCTCGTATTTTACGGAACCCTTTTCGGCCTGGGAGCAGGAGAAAGCCGGAAGCGGGCTTTGCATCTTCTGGAACAATTGGAATTATCGGAGGCAGGAGATCAGAAGCTTGCCGCCTACTCCACCGGTATGCGCCAGAGGCTTTCTCTGGCTCGGGCCCTTATCCATCGGCCCCAGATCTTATTTCTCGATGAGCCTACCTCCGGCCTTGACCCGGAAAGCGCCCAGAATGTCCATACCATGATACGCCGCCTTGCAAAGGACCAGGGCATCACCGTATTTCTCTGTACCCATCAGCTCCGCTATGCCCAGGAGATCTGTACACGCTATGGGCTGATGGATGAGGGGCGGCTCATTGCAGAAGGAACCCTGAAAAGCCTTTGCACCTCCGTGTGTCCCGGGATTACCTTGAAGCTGAAAGCCAGAAATATTCCCTCCCACCTTCCCTTGCGTGAAACAAAGGCCATGACCTATGAGGCAGATATCCGGTCCGAGGAAGAGATTCCCTCTCTGGTGCGGCAGATTGTGGAGGCAGGCGGGGAAGTTTATCACGTTTCGGCCCAGCTTCCCACCCTGGAAGACATTTATTTTACCTTAACAAGAAAGGAGGCTGCAAAATGACACAGCCAATGACTGCCATTATCAAAAAGGATATACAAAGCATCACTGCAAACAGAAGGATGTTTTCTACTCTGCTTATCGTGCCCATTATGCTGTCCGTATTTATTCCCACGGTATTTATTCTGGTATTTCACTTTGTGCCGCAGGAAAGCAATGATTTGGAACAGCTCTTAAGGCTCCTTCCGGCTGCCTTTGAGGGCGGAGATTTATCACGAAATGTTATCTATCTTTTGCTGAACTTTATCCTGCCGGTATTTTTTCTCATTATCCCCATTATGGCGGCTACGGTTATGTCAGCCACTTCCTTTGTGGGGGAGAAGGAAAAAAAGACCCTGGAAACCCTTTTGTATTGTCCCCTGTCCCTAAAACAGATTTTCCGTTCTAAGGTACTGGCCTCATTTCTGCTCAGTATGCTTGTGTCCGGCATCTCCTTTGTGGTAATGCTTGCCGTGCTGGAGACGGAAGCAATGCTTATCACCGGCGGCTTTGTGCTGCCCGATGTGAAATGGGCGCTGATTCTCCTTCTGGTATCGCCGGCTATCTCCCTTATTGCTATTACGCTGATTGTACGGGGATCTGCCAAATCCCAGAGCATGGAGGATGCTCAGCAGCATGCCCTGTTCCTGCTGCTCCCCGTTCTTGGGCTTCTAATCAGCCAGTTTACCGGCGTTCTGTTTGTCAGCGCCTTTCTGCTCCTTGGATTAGGGCTTGTCTGCGCTTTGCTTGCGGCCTGGCTTTTGCAAAGATCTGTGAAAGGGTTTCGGTATGAGACGCTTTTGAAATAGAAAGAAGCGGGGTAGGAAAACAGCAGTAATGGAAAAATCCAAACTTATGAGAAATCCAAACTTTTTCCTGCACGAATGCCAACTACTACGAAATCTTCCTCATTCTTTATAACTTTCATTGAAAATATAACTTGACTTTTCATATTGAAAGCGATATATTTATAACATAAAGAGCGAAATATACCACATATATAAGGAGGATTTTTTATGAAATGTAGGATTAACTACTTAGGACTTTTATCTCTGTTAGCATTGATAGGGATTTTAGGGTGGCAGACAGAAAATAGAGGCCTCTATGGTTTTCTTGGATTTGCATATTATTTTCGTTATTTCGGGGTAATACCAGATGAATTTTTTCGGCTTAATGTTCAAAAAGCTGCTACATTTGCATTCATGTCGGAAATGGTTTTGCTTGTTCCTTTTATGTTTGTCTGCACCTTTATTTATGGGGCTGCTAAAGCCGTTCCTATTTCTTTTGCCCTTAGTTTCGCAGTAACTATTTTAGCATTTACGACTGCTCTTGTTTTTCTTGAATGGAGAGAGAGAAAGGGAGCAGAGAATGATTAAAAATCGGATAAAAGAATATAGAGCAAAATGCGACATGAAGCAGGAAGATTTGGCTAAACTTGTAGGAGTTCGCAGAGAAACGATTGGAAATCTTGAAAAGGGGAAATATAATCCCTCTTTGGTTTTGGCATGGAACATTGCAAAGGTATTTCATGTTTCAATCGAAGAAGTTTTTACTGTTGAGGAGCAGCGTTAATCAGGGGGGAGGAAAACTGCCTAAAGCGTTGCCACTCCTTTGAATTTGATGTATAGCAGAAAAGGGGATTCCTGTTTCGGGTGGAAAAATAGAAATAACAGATAGAATTGCTTATTTTCTTGATACAGGCAAAGTATTGTCTGCTCCAATGGCAACAAAAAAACAGCTGCAATATCTACCATTATTAGTGAAGATACAAAATTTGAATCAAACTTTGTTTGTTCGGAAAAGCATAGGGCTTTTTTAGAGAGCATATAGGAAAAGGTTTTTCATTCAATGTAGCTTTTCAAAAATGGTTAAAAAGCAATACTGGAAAATCATTAGAGGAAGCAATTACGTGTTGGAAATATAAAAAGCAATTACAAGGGCATAATCGCTATGAGAGGACAGACCTAATAGCAATAGAATGATAAACGGTAATCCTAAATGCCGTTTTTGTTTTAAACCTCATCCGGAACAATCCCAAAAATGGTATGAAAATTTTTCAAGGCCTTCTCGTTCCCCTGCCCAAGCTTCCTGGCAAGCTCCTCCACGGTCATTTCAGAAATATAAACCTTCCCTGCTCCTGCCTGGAACAACGATTCCTCCAGGGCCTTTCTTTCCACCTCAGTCATGCCTTCCGGCGCAGACACTGCAATTGCCGGCTTATGAAAAAGCTTTCTCTCTCCTGCTTTGTGCAGAAAATAAAGAAACAGCTTTACCGTCGCTCCATATTCCGCAACCATCCCTCTGCGAAGGGGAGAAACAATCTTGACAGAATCCTCCGGATTCTTTGCCATACGCTCTGCCTCATTTCCAAAAGCCAATATCTTTCCGCTTGTCTCATCCAATGCCATCAAGGACTTTTCTTTCAGCACAACGCCCCTGCCTTCTATATAAATCACAATATCCGCAGGTTCATAATAATTCATTCCCTTTCCCTCCTGTTCAGCATCCGATACCCTACGGGTACCCCATTCATACATATCCCTTCGGGGTGGGCGACTTCGTCCAATAAAGTATCATTCATTTAGCCCAAAAGCTTGTGAAGGGAACTACCCCTCACCGGGGCGGCCCTCCCCCTGCACCGTTCCTTTTCCTAAGCTTCACTTAAAGACACTGCTCTCTGTCTCAAGTGTATCACAGAAAGCCATTCTTTGCCACAGATTTTTCCTCTGCCTGCTGCACTCCGAACTCAATCATTACCGTTCACACCCATGGTGTTCACAGTAACACTCAATACCCATACCTCTTCTTCTCCACACGCAAAAAGATCACCGTCACACCCAGAGCCAGCACCTCCGCAGCCACCATAGAAAGCCAGATTCCGTCCACCTTCCAGATCAGCGGAAAAATAAGAACTGCCGAAACCTGGAACACCATAGTACGAAGGAAGGAAATGACTGCCGAAACCAGCCCATTGTTCAAGGCCGTGAAAAAGGAGGAACCAAAAATCACATACCCAGAAAACAAAAAGGAAAAGGCAAACAGTGAAAAAGCCCGTACCGTCAGCGTAAGCAACCCCTCATCATAACCGGTAAACACGTAGGAAAGCGGCCTGGCAAGCAGGTAAGAGGCCCCGAACATCGCCGCCGCAAAAGCCCCAAGCAGCACCATGCTTTTCTTCAGCAGTCCTTTCAGCTCCAAAGCATTCTGCGCCCCATAGTGATACCCGATAATAGGCGCCGTCCCTACGGAATAACCAATGAAAACCGCTTGAAATACCAGGCTCACATACATCAGCACCCCATAGGCCGCAACACCGTCCTCGCCAATATATTTCAAAAGCTGCAGATTATAAAGCATATTCACCAGGGACATGGAAATATTGTTCAAAAGCTCCGAGGAACCGTTGGTGCAGACCTTTACAAGGGCCCTCCCGTCAAACCTTGTCCTGCCAAGCCTAAGAAGGCTGTTGTTGGGCCGGGCAAAATAAATAAGCGGAATCACGCCGCCCACAAGCTGGCTGAGCGCCGTGGCCGCAGCCGCACCCGGAAGGCCCCAGCGGAGCACTGCCACAAACAGCGCATCCAGAACAATATTGGTACACCCTGCCGCAATGGTCACATAAAGCCCCAGTGTAGATTTCTCCGCCGTGGCAAACAGGCATTGAAACTCATATTGAAGAATATAAGCCGGAATTGCCAGCAGAATAATTCGTCCATAAGTAAGACTGTCCTCAAGAAGCTGTCCCTCCGCTCCCAGAAGAGTTGCCAAAGGCCTGAGTAAAATAAGCCCCAGAACCGCCAGTACAATCCCCAGGATTCCGGACACATAGACAATCAGAGAAAACAGGCTCCTTGCCTTTTCCTCCTTTCCCTGTCCCAGGGTCATCGCAATCAGCGCACCGCCGCCGGTTCCGAACATAAAGCCCACACAGCCCAGCATCATCAGAAAGGGCATAATGAAATTGACCGCCGTAAAGGGTGTCTTTCCAACATAATTGGATACGAAAAATCCGTCTACCACACCGTAAATGGAGGTAAAAACCAGGGTAATCATAGAAGGCAGGGTAAACCGCAGTAATTTTTTATAGTTAAAGTGATCGGATAATAAAATTCTCATAATACTTCCTCATCTGTCCAATTTTTACTTATCTATCTCCTTTGCTTTCTCCTGAATCCCCGCTAAAAAACGCTCTGTAAGCTCCAGATATTTTTCCACATCCTCCTTGGGCCAGGAGGCAAGTATTCCGTTCTCCGCCTCAATAACACGAATGGCCGTAGCCTTTGCCAAATCCTTCCCTTTCCCGGTAAGGCAGACATTCTTCTCTCTGGCGCCTGCAGATTCCAGGTAAACAATTCCTTCCGTCTCCAATTTGCGAAGTGCGGAGTTAATCGTCTGTTTGCTAATCCCGGACCGTCGGCAGATCTCCTGCAGCGGACAGCTCTCTCCATAGTCACAGATGGTATAGAGAATGCTCATGGCACTGTCCGACTGTCCGAATTTTAAGGCTATATCATGGTAGACCGCCTCAATCTCCCCAAGAAGATGATTGAAGCGCTTCATAGCTTTTGAACTGTATGCTTTCATAAAAATTTATCCTTTCTTTCGTTTCACTTAGGTGCAAAGCAGCAAGGAAACAGCTTATTTTTTACAAAAATTCCATTCTGGATCCGGCAATGCAAACAGTGGCAGAAAAGCGGCCGTTCCCAATCCAATGAATGTCATGATGTTGGTTCCCAATACGCCCTCTTGAAATTGGATGCGATTTACAAATTTCAAGATTCATATAGTACGATTTCATACCATTGCAATAGGTAGTATAGTACGAAATCATACCATTGTCAAGTGAAGATTGTATGAATTGTTAACAGTAAAATATATTACCAATGTTTCTTCTTGCATTTCCACAATAGTCATTCTATAATTTAATCATATAGCACACCCGCACTATTATAACTTTATCTTATAAAATCACCCCACAGGATACCTCATGGCAGATAAGGGCATATATCCTCCTGTCCATGGAAAGCAGTTCTGCACATACACACAAAATCACAGAAACCGGAGCAATGTCTATGAATCAAAACTTGTCCCTCTACCGCATTTTTTATGCCACAGCCCTTGCCGGAAATATTTCCAAGGCGGCTGACGAGCTGTTCATCAGTCAGCCGGCCATCAGCCAGTCAATCAAAAAATTGGAACAGTCCCTGGACACGGCGCTCTTTGTCCGCAATTCCCGGGGCGTACAGCTCACAGAGGAAGGAGAGCTGTTTTTTGCGCATGTGAAATCCGCTTTTCAGACCTTAGAGGCCGGGGAGCATCAGCTCCGCCTGCGCCGGGAGCTTGGAGTGGGACATCTGCGCATCGGCGTAAGCTCCACCCTCTGTAAATATGTACTTCTGCCCTATCTTACGGATTTTGTAAAGCTTCACCCTCACGTCCAGGTAACCATTGCCTGTCAGTCCACCAATCATACGCTTCAAATGCTAGAACGTGAGGATCTGGACCTGGGACTTACGGGCAGGCCCGATCATCTGCATGGCATGGAATTCTGCCCGGTCCGCCGGATTCAGGATGTCTTTGTTGCCTCCCGGGAATATCTGGAGCATATGCTCTTTTTTCTGGGACAAAACGCAAAGGAACGCCTTCCTGACCTTTCCGCTTCCGATTCCGCCCTTTTGCTGAAATCCGGGATTTTGATGCTGCTTGATAAGGAAAATCTGACCCGGCAGTATTTGGATCAATACTTTAAGGAGCGGCAGCTCTTTCCTGAGAATATACTGGAAGCTACCTCAATGGATCTTCTGATTGATTTTGCGAAAATTGGTCTGGGAATTGCCTGTGTGATTCGGGAGTTTGTGGAGACTGATTTGAAGGAGGAAGCCCTTCTGGAGCTGCCGGCGCCATTTCCCATCGCTTCCCGGGAGATTGGGTTTGTGTTTTCTTCTAAGCAGGGAAATCTGGAATTAATTGAAGAGCTGATGAACCAAAAAAGGGAATAATTCATGCCCCTTCGGGGCGGGCGGACTTCGTCCGTTAAGGTATGGTAAAAGTGTGAAAAGGGGTGTATACTGGGTAGGATAAAACAAGAAAAGAAAGCAGGGGAATCACAATGGATGGAAAAGAATTCATCAAACTGGCACTGGATCTTGGCTTTGCGGATGCGGCCATAATCAATACGGAGGAACTGGTATTTGTTCCTAACTTCCGCACTCTCTGCGAAGAAAATCTATGCGGAAAATACGGCGTCAACTACGCCTGCCCACCGGACTGCGGAACGGTTGAGCAGATGCGCAAAAAGGTTCTTGCCTGGCGGCAGGCACTGGTGCTGCAGACCATGTGGGATATTGAAGACCCCCTGGACAACGCACAGATCAAACCGGTGAAAGCACGGCACAACCAACTGACCCGGCAGCTTATTGACAGCATTAAGGAACCGGGGCTGATGATCGGGGCAAGCGGCTGCAGTCTCTGCAATCCCTGTGCTATCACAGAGGGAAAGCCCTGCCGTTTTCCAAAGCTGCAATACTCCTGCATGTCCGCCTACTGCATTTTTGTAAAGGAAATGACAGAGCGCTGCCACATGGACTATGACTGTGCTCCTGGAATTACAACCTTTTTCAGCATGTACTGCTTTGATGAGCGGATGCCATAATCTCCTTGCCTATCAATAGTATAGCGGCCAGATTATATCCCCTTTCGCCTGCCTCTATGTCCATTTCATAAAGCTCTGCACTTACCAATCGCTCTTGGGCGATCATATCTTCCCATGGCTGTCCGCCTCCGGCATAGTTTACAGTTATCTGCCGGGCAGGGCAGCTTTCCTGCTCTCCATCTGCTTCACCCAGGCTGTCACAGCAAATAATTATTTTCCCGATTGGCAATCTGCAAGCCGACTAATTTATAGGCGGCATATCCTCCCACAACCAACGGCTCCGCCTTGCAGATTTCTTCCGCTTCTTCACGGCTTTTAGTTTTTAGAATATACATCCCCGCCATTCCCGGATATCCTTTAAAGACGCCGCAGATTTCCAGCTTTCCTTCATCATCCAGCCTTCTTATATTCTCAACGTGTTCCATAACTACCTTTTTCGTCATCTTATTATAAGTCTTGCTTTTCTCAATCAACATCATATACATGAGCTTTTCCATAGGTCATTCTCCTTTTTTCAAATTTTTCTTTAGCATATGCATAAGCTTCCTGTATCATCCCTTTGAATGCCTCAAAGGTCTTATCAGAGGGATTTAAGACACATACCCAGCCCATCCAGGCATAAACAGGGTGAGGGATAATGGTATCTAAGACAGTAAAATCAAAATCCATATTTACAGTCTCTCCTGCCAAGGGACGTTTGGGAATATACCCAAATCGCTCAATAAACGTCTCCTTTCTTAATCCCACATTTACACGATATACATGTTCACGATTCAGTATTGAGCCTTTGTCATTATCACCATCCTTTTCCTTCACGGTTAAAACATATACGCCCCGCTTCAAAGCCCCGTTCGGGTTATAAAAAATACCCTTTTCTCCCCAACTCTTTACCAATACGGTATCCTTTAAGCTCCGCAGACAGTAAGAAAGAATCTCATCCGATGTCATATCTTTTCCTCCGGTTTTTATTCAACAATTTACACCCATACCAGACTTTACCAAGTTTTTATTTACTAAGGCGTGAATTGCAATATATTTGTTGATAGCGTATCCCCTTTCCCTCTATGATATAATTGCATTTATCGTATAAATAGCTTATCATAGAATAGTGACAAGACATGTCACTATTTAAAGAAAAATATTAAGGTTGAAAGAAAATCCTTCACCCTTAATTTGATGGTCAGACGGACATGCCTGCATAAGATGAACCCATTACGGACGAAAAGTCAGCCCGGGCCATGTCCTCCTGACCCATGGAGGAAAATATGTCAAAAGCAGAACGGCTTATTGAAATGATGATAACAATAAACGCAAAAAAGGATTTCACAGTGGGCGAACTGGCAAGGGAATTTTCCGTGTCAAAGCGTACAATCCTCCGGGATCTGCAGGAATTGGAGCAGGCCGGATTTCCCCTTTATTCGGAAGTGGGGGCCGCAGGCGGGTATCATATTTTAAAAGAGCGTATTTTGCCCCCTATCACTTTTTCAGAAAGTGAAGCCAAGGCCATATTCTTTGCCTGCCAGGCTCTTCAGTTCTACCGGGATTTGCCCTTTGAGCAGGAAACTATTTCCGTTTTGAAAAAATTTTTGAATTGTCTGCCCTTAGATATCCAAAGCAGCATCACCCAGTTTCAAAATAAGGTGGTATTTTGGATTCCGGACAGGCATTGCAATTCGCCGCTGCTCAAATCCATGTTTCACATTGTTGTAAACCGTCATGCCGCAACAATACGGTATTCATCCATGCATTCCGAAAGCATACGCACGATTATACCAATTGGGTTATACGCTATGAATGGGCTTTGGTACTGCCCTGCATATTGTACGAAAGCAAATCAAATCCGAGAGTTCCGCATTGACCGTGTCAAAGAAATTGTGGAGGAAAAGCCTTATCCCAAAGGGAAATATCCCATTCCTGCATCCATTCAGGAATATCTTCAAGATCTGGAGGCAGGAAACGATTACCACATAAAAATCCAGCTGACCGATATAGGCGTTAAACGCTGCGAAACGGAATGTTTACTGGCAAGAGGATTAAAAACCTTTTCAACGGGCGGCGGGATCATTGATATGAAAATACGCCGTGGGACTTTGGAGTGGGCAGCCGATTATTTTCTGCCCCTTGGAAGCAATGCAACCGTATTAGAGCCTGTGGAGCTGATCGAGTTAATGAAACGTAAAATAGATGAATTATATCGGCATTACTGCAGCTCGGAATAATAAGGATGTGTGTATGATAGGAAAGATTCCATAGCAATGACATGATGCCAGATTCCATAGTGCTGTCTCCTTTGTATTGTTTCCCCTCCACAGGACAAAAAGGAGCTGTTGGGAAATAAGGCGGCAGACTTTTCTGATCTTCTGTGTCCGGCTGTTTGCATACCTATCAGGCAGAATGCATACAAACCCTCCGAACACAGAAGATAGAAATGGCTGAAATCTTATTTCAAATTCTTATCCTTCATCCAAGCTCCCGGAATCTTTGCCCTGCTCCCAACGCAATCACCAGGGAAATTACCCCGGCGAAGAGAACCACGGCAAACTCGAACCCTTCACAAAGCTCAAACAGTACTCCATACAAAGCATTTCCCAAAGGCTGTGCGCACATGGAAATAGTGAGAATCACAGCAATCACCTTCCCAATCAGATGCCCCGGCGTCTCCGCCTGGACAAAGGACATCATCTGCACGGAAAACATGGTGGAAAGCACCATAATCACAAAGCAGCAGCCGGTAATCACCAGATAAATCCCCATATCAAAAAGCCTGAACGCCAAAGCAAGCCCTATGGGAAATACTGCGAATGCGGCAGCCGCAATCAAACCTCCTGCCTTCCCAACGGACAGTCTTTTTCCAAAAACACCTGCCAGAATGCCGCCTGTAAGGCCACCTGCCGCCAGGGCTCCCTGGGAAAAGCTGTAGAGGGTATTTGCCATGCTGTCTGATCCAAGGCTTAGCAACTCCGTAACCAGATAAGGCACTGCTACGATGATCATGGCAGACAGGAACAGATTGATTTCACAGACCACCAGGGTTACTCTCCCGATCTGCGGCTTTTCTTTTCGGATAAATTGAAAGCTCTCACGAAAATCCCCATTTACCATTTTTAAAATTCCTCCCCTTGAATCCTGTTTCACAAAGGGAATCCGAATAAAAAGTTCCATCACAGCCGACAGAAAAAAGCACACCATGCAGAGCAGAAGCACCATTTTCAATCCATAGGCGCTGTAGAGCATTCCTCCGAGCACCGGACCAATCAGATTGGCAAAAGAGCTGATGGTATTAATAATGGAATTTGCCTCCATAAAATGCTCCGGACTTACCAGGGCAGGAATACTGGCCTGTACGGAGGGCTGATAGGCGCCGGCAATCCCGTAGAGCAGCATCATGGTCACTGTTAAAAGGACTACCAGGTTCACATTTCCCATGAGCAGGGAAAAGCCAAGGATCACGGCCGCCGTAAAAAAGTCCAGAATCACCATGATATTTCTCTTGTTGACCCGATCCGCAACAACGCCCCCTATGGGAGACAGCAGAATTGCGGGGATAAAGGCACATGCCATCACGGTTCCGTAGAGCGCCGAGGAACCGGTCTGATTCAATAGATACAGGGGCAGGGCAAAGCGGATGGTTGCATTTCCAAAGAGGGAAATAATCTGTCCGATGACTACCAAAGTAAAATCTCTGGAAAATAAGTTCTGTTTCATTTTCTAAACCTCCATGTTTTCGATTCCATTTGCAAGCAGCCGGTACATTCCAATGCCGGAAGCGGCAAATAAGACACTCATTGCTGTCATAATTCCAATCAGATGCCTGGGAGAAATGGCGATAAGATTGGTCGTTGCACATACCAGAAGCAGGGCACAGATGATGGCGGCTGTTGATGATCGCTTTATCCATCCTGCCACAGCGGAAACAATTCCCAGGGCGGCTGCCATGCATCCCATCAGGATTCCCGACAGCAAAGCCATACGAAAAATCGCTCCGTATCCTCCCGCCGCTTCCGGTACGGTCTGAAATATCCGGGCTATGGCATACATTCCTCCAAGGGTCAGAAGATGGCTGACGCAGGCGGAAAAAACCGTCAAAAGACACACAAGGCGGATTTTTGTCCCAAGGACTTCTTTTCGACCTACAGGATAGCTTAGCATGACAACCGCAATTTTTCCACAGTAATCATTGACAATCACCTTGGAGCCCATCACGGCTGACAGAATGCCGAAACAACAGTAGCCCAGAGCCGTTGTCAGGGCCGCCAGCCCGTTCCAGTCTGCAAACAACTCATCGCCTTCCTCTGTCTGGGCAATGAAGACAAATAGAATGCCGATTGCCAGAATGCTTAAGAAAATTCCTCCTGCAGCCCACAGATACGTGGACCATTTTATCTTTTTTTGTTCAAGCTTATATAGATTCATGGGTTTTCCTCCATTATAAGTTTCATAATAATCTCCATTCCGCCGCCTTTCAGTTGGCGGCACAAATAGTAATGAAAGTTCTACTTGCTTTCACACTAATCTCTTCTAACACAGATCCTGATTGCTGCTAATCATCTGGGCTACCACATAGTCTTCAAACTGATCTCCATAACGGGCTGCTTTTTCCTCCACGGAAAATTCTTCCTTGATAAAGCCCCCGGACAGGATGCCCACACGGTCCGCCGTATGCCGCACCTCTCCGATGATATGACTGGAAAGTAAAATCGCTATGCCCTCCCTGGTCAGTTTTTTCAGCAGCTTTCGCATTTCCGTTATGGCTATCGGGTCCAGACCATTGAGGGGCTCATCTAAGAGCAGCACCCGGGGCCGGTGAATGATGGCTCTGGCAATGGCAAGCCGCTGCTTCATGCCAAGGGAATATTGGGAAACCGGCTTTTTGCCCGCATGCTCAAGGCCTACAAGCCCCAGTACTTCCGGCAGATTGGCATGTGCGCCCATATAGCTTAGATGCATGGTCAAGAGCTCTTCTGCGTTCAGGTGCTCGTAAAAAACAGGATTCTCTATCATGCTTCCAATCTGACATAAGTACTCCGGACTGCGGCTTACCGCATTTCCCAGTATGGATATTCTGCCGTTGTCCATCCTTTGCAGGCCCAGAATCAGCTTCATCAAGGTTGTCTTGCCTGCACCGTTGACGCCAAGAAGTCCATATGTTTCTCCCTCCCGCAGGCGGAAGCTGCAATGATTGATTACCTGGGCGCTGCCATAGCTCTTTTCTACGGAATCTACTTCCATGATTGTCTTCATATAACCTCCAATCAATACCGAACGTCGGTATGTATTTGTTTAAAAGAAGAAGCTGTTCAAAAACAGCCCTTTCATTGTTATCCTTTTGTCTTTACATCTCAATTGGTGCAATTCCAATTTATAAATTGCATTTTTACTACTTTTTCTTCTGATAAATGGACGTAAGCTCCTTAAGCCGCTCAAGCATTTTCTCATCCACAATATCCAGTCCGAAGCCCTTAAGCATCTGCTGAAACACCATAAACTTGCCGTGGGCCTCTTCCTGCGTATCCCCAAAATTCATGGGATTCATCCAGACATTCGCCACAAAGATAATCAGCTCCGCAAGCTGAGCCGGATAGTCCGTGACAATGCTTCCGTCTGCAATTCCCTCTTCCATGATCGGAAGAATATAATTGGGTGCCACCTGCTTCATAGTATCGTTCACCATACTGACCATCAGCTTGGCATTGTTGTGAAAGTTAGGAGCCATGGCAAAAATCTCATCCTGTACCGGCCGGTTAATGGATTCCCGAAAGATAGCTTCCAGCTTTTCCTTTCCGTTTAAGTCCGTTCTGTCCCGAATCTTTGCAAGCATCCGATTGGACTGCTCTGTCATCCGGTTCGTAACTGCTTCTAAGATATCCTCCTTGGACTTAAAATGGTGATAAATGGCTCCTTTGCTTAAGCCCCCCAGGTTATTGATAATGTCCTGGATGGAGGTGTACTCATAGCCCCTCTCCAGAAATAAGCGGTATGCCGTATCCAGAATCCGATTTATGGTTTCCTCCGGGTTTTTATTGCGTGCCATGGTACATGTACCTCCCCGTTTTCTTTGACAGAGCAAAGAACGTAAATTTGTTGTCCGTCAAACGTACCGCTGGTATGTATCTTAACACGCCATTCGTATGTTTGTCAAATATATTTACAAAAAATCTTCAGGCTCGTTGCCCCTTTTCCAACTGTGCAATCCGAAGGAGAGCCTGTTTTAGCTCTTCTTTGCTTTGGATGAGTTCTTCTCTGCTTTGCACTAATTCTTCTCTGCTTTGCACTAATTCTTCTTTGCTTTGTGCTAATTCCTCTTTGCTTTGTGCTAATTCCTCTTTGCTTTGTGT
>NZ_JAYMNS010000003.1:0-270349 GCF_036941035.1 Candidatus Merdisoma sp. JLR.KK006
AAGATAAAGATACGAATGGCCGGAACTTGCAAGCTTCTTCCCCAGCCTCTCCCGTATAAAGCAGCCAATCTCACTCTCCAAAACCTTACCGCCCTCATTGGTACGAACAATGCCCTGATTAATCAGCTCTGATAACCTCTGAGGGGAAATACCAGCTATCCTGGCAAACTCTCTGTAGACAAAATATCTCTCCGCCATATCAAACACCTGCCTTTACTAAAATTCTACTTGTAGTAATCCATATCAGCTCCAAACTCGTCATCTTAACAAGGTTAGGTGCAGTTTGACATATCAGAGGGGCAGTACAATTATAAACAGGTGCAGTATAAACATTCAGAAATACAGAACAATCCCCGACAGGAGCGAAAAAATCCTTCAGAATGCCACTATAATTTTTAATAGGAGCAGAAAAAACAAGCAGAGTCGCAGAAAAATCGTAGATGAACAGACTTTAAAACAGAAACTCAAAATATCAAAACTTTACCAGATAACTCAAAGAAAATATTCACCTTTTACATAGAAAATAAATATATTTATACCATGTTGATTTTCTAATATCCCTAAGATGTCTTTTTGAGTATATGACAACTTATATACTATACAAGAAACCATTATAAAAAATAATACCTGCTTAATCAGAAAAAGTAAACTATCTGGTTAAGTGGGATCTTGTCCCCCCCCGAAATTTGTGCCTGTTTTACATACCTTTTCATAACACTGGCAACGTAAGCCAAAGCTCCATGTAAGTTGTACGCCCCACTCAGAGTTTCAAAGTCTATTACGCTTTGTAATAACTTATCCTCTTCAGCACTGGTTAAAGTACCATTTGCCTTAATGCTCTCTGTATGCTCACCGAAAGGTATCAGCATACTATTTAATAAATCTCGTGCATCTTGTTTTGTCATATTGACCACCTCCTATGAAGTCCTCCCGCCGCAGTTTCTTCCATATCTTCTTCCGTCTCAATTGGAATCACAATTACCTTTTGATTTATCTTTAGAGGGGTATCTATGCGAACCGCCGTTCCGTCATAATATCCAGTTACTGACATATTTTCACCCGCCTTTCTTAATCAGATCATAACATCCTATTGTACATCTATCCAGCAAAGCATTCGCACTTTTACCCCAGAATTCCGGCCTTATACCCCAAATACTCCTAAAAACAGCCCATCCAGGGACACAAAACCTCTGAATGGGCCATTTTCAACAGTCTTTCTACACTTTCAAGTTACTGAACACTTGTTCGCTTACCTGCGGTGATCGCCGCCTGGGCGGTATATGGCGGTCAGTAAGACACTGTATACCACTCATTTATTCTACAATATGAGAACCATTCTCTATTGCGCTATTTTATCTCATTTAGCGTGCCTCCTGAAGTCTTGCCGCTTCAATTTCACGCTGAAATGCTCTTCCTGCTTTATTGTAGTAATCCATTCGTTCCTCGTCCGTCATATGCTTTGTCATTTCATAATTATATTCTCGTAATTTGTGAATATCTTCAATAGTAAAATTTGGACTCAAAACAGGTTTTTCCATAATCATCCCTCACTTTCCAATAATACAGACGGACTCCATATCTCTATCGGCTTGTATCCTTCCAGATTTGTAATCGCCCTTACTCCACGAATCGTCTTGATATTTACAATATGCTTAAAATTCCATGATATGATGCAGTCACAGTTATTCACCACAGCGGCTCCAATATGCTGACAATCATCAAAACTCTTATTTGTAAGCACTCCCATAGCAATAAGCTGGTGCGCCACATCTAATACATCTTTTGTAATATCATAACTTTCATATTGTATCTGCCATTTTTTCAGGCACATCTTCCTGCATCAGATGACTGATAACAGATGTATCTAAATACACTTTCAGTTTTCTACCCATATTTTCACCTGTCCTTTATATATTAATCATAACATCAGAAATTATATCCTGCAATAAAAAATTACGAAAAAAGAACTGCCCCAACGGAACAGTTCTCTCACCATACTGCTATATGTACTTTACTCTGTCAATTCCTTGATTTTAGCCTCTTTCTCTTCCTTTGTGATAAGGTTCATATCTGCCAGTTGCTGTACTTTGCGGATTTCCTCAAAATTATCATATTTCTTTTTCGCTATGGCAAGCTTCACCTCATATTCGGACTGTGACATAAGTTCCATTGCCAGTGCTTTATCCAGCTTTGCTTTTTCTGCAAGATATGTTTCCTCTGCCTGCTGTTTCTCCCTGAGAACAGATTTATTCTTTATCTCTTTTTCAAGTTCTACACCTATCTGCTCATCCTTGCGCTTATAATCATCAACACTTGGCGTTCCGTCCGTGTAAAGGTTAAAGGCAAGCCTTACCACCCGGACACTGCCGCTTGTCTGCCAGCCCTGATGCAGACACTCTGTTTTGATGTACCCGGACTTGATATCATAAATCTGTCTGAAATGATTCCTTGTGTCCTCAGATATGCCGAGAATGTAAATCAACGCCTTGTGGTAGCAGTCCTGATACCTCGCCTGTTCCAGTTTCTCAAAATAAAACTTCTCATGTTCCTCGTTTGCAAAAACCATGTGTGTGTTGTTGGCGCTCTGCGCCCCTGCTCTTAACGCTGTGTTGTTCATGTGTGAACCTCCTTTGATTATTTTGTTTGTGTATATAAAAAGGACTCTATCCTTTGTTTGGGATAGAATCCTTTGAAAAAACCACGAAAAAAGGGGAAAACTCTCAAATGAATTTTCCCCTAATCGTTAAAGATAGATTTTACAAACGAAATCCTCAAAGCGGTTCGCCTTTGTGTACTCCGGACGATGTGCCATGAAATCATTCACATCAGCTCTGGTTATCAGATACTCCGTAAAGTACATATATTTGTAATCTACTTTCCTACATTGTTTATCGCCGCCTGGGCCGCCGCCAGCCGAGCAATCGGCACACGGAAGGGTGAACAGCTCACATAGCTCAGCCCCGCCTTATGGCAGAATTCGATAGATGAGGGATCTCCGCCGTGCTCTCCGCAGATACCAAGCTTGATATCCGGTCTGGTGGCTCGTCCTTCCTCAACTGCCATCTTCACCAGCTTACCAACGCCATTCTGATCCAATCTTGCAAACGGATCAGACTCGTAAATCTTAGACTTATAGTAGGAATCCAGGAACTTACCTGCATCATCACGGGAGAAACCGAATGTCATCTGAGTCAGGTCATTGGTACCAAAGGAGAAGAACTCAGCCTCCTCGGCAATCTCACCTGCCAGCAGTGCCGCACGGGGAATCTCGATCATGGTTCCGATATGATACTGAATATCCGAATTCTTCTCTTTCTTCACCCGCTCTGCAATCTTAACAACCATCTCTTTTACGAACTTCAGCTCTTTCTTATCTCCAATCAGAGGAATCATAATCTCCGGAACGATATCATAGCCCTTCTCTTCCTTTACTTCAATAGCCGCTTCCATAACCGCACGGGTCTGCATTCTTGCAATCTCCGGATAGGTAACAGCCAGACGGCATCCACGATGGC
The DNA here is from genome assembly GCF_036941035.1 of Candidatus Merdisoma sp. JLR.KK006. Lineage (NCBI taxonomy): Bacteria > Bacillati > Bacillota > Clostridia > Lachnospirales > Lachnospiraceae > Candidatus Merdisoma > Candidatus Merdisoma sp. JLR.KK006. The sequence goes on from NZ_JAYMNS010000003.1 coordinate 3,516, forward strand.
CCATCATGGGGTTGAACTCCCGAAGCTCATCACATCTTGCCTCAACCTCTTCCGGTGTCATATGCATATCCTTTGACAAGGCCTTAATATCCTCCGGATCGGTAGGTACAAACTCATGAAGAGGCGGATCCAGGTAACGAACTGTCATGGGCTTTCCTTCCAGAGCTTCATACATGGCCTTAAAATCGCTCTTCTGATAAGGAATCAGCTCCCAGAGAGCTTCCTCTCTCATCTCCTCGGTCTCAGAGAGAATCATCTTCCGAATCTTCGGAATACGCTCCGGCTCAAAGAACATATGCTCTGTACGGCAAAGGCCGATTCCCTCTGCCCCAAGCTTGATGGCATTCTTCGTATCTGCAGGAGTATCTGCATTGGTGCGCACACCCAGAGTGCGGAACTCATCCGCCCAAGCCATAATACGGCCAAAGTTACCGCTTACGGACGCTTCAACAGTCTTAATATCCCCAAGATAAATCTTACCGGTAGAACCATCCAGAGAAATATAATCACCCTCTACAATGTGGTGTCCGCCCAGATCAAAGAACTTTGCTTCTTCATCAATCTTGATCTCTCCACAGCCGGATACACAGGCAGTTCCCATACCACGGGCTACTACTGCCGCATGGCTTGTCATACCGCCCCGTACAGTCAGAATACCCTCTGCCGCATGCATTCCCTCGATATCCTCCGGAGAAGTCTCCAAACGTACCATGATAACACGTTCGCCCTTCTTCCGTGCATGCTTTGCATCCTCTGCGGTAAAGTATACCTTGCCTGCTGCTGCTCCCGGAGATGCGGGTAAGGCCTCTCCAATCACCTCTCCAGCCTTCAATGCCTCCGGATCAAAGGTGGGATGCAGAAGCTGATCCAGAGACTTGGCCTCAATACGAAGTACAGCTTCCTCCGGTGTAATCTTTCCTTCATCTACCAGATCACATGCGATCTGAATCGCTGCAGGTGCCGTTCTTTTTCCATTCCTTGTCTGCAGGAAGTAAAGCTTGCCCTCCTGAATGGTGAACTCCATATCCTGCATATCACGATAATGGTCTTCCAGACGACCCGCAATCTCCATAAACTGCTTAAAGCACTCCGGAAGATCCTCCTCCAGCTTTGTAATCGGCTGAGGTGTACGGATACCTGCTACAACATCCTCGCCCTGAGCATTAATCAGATACTCACCAAAGATGCCCTTCTCGCCGGTAGCCGGATTTCTGGTAAATGCAACGCCGGTTCCGGAAGTATCTCCCATGTTTCCGAATACCATTGCCTGCACGTTAACTGCGGTTCCCCAATCACCAGGGATATCATTCATACGGCGGTATACAATGGCACGCTCGTTATCCCAGGAACGGAATACGGCCTTTACGGCCTCCATCAGCTGAATCTTGGGATCCTGTGGGAATTCCTCGCCCATCTTCTCCTGATAAATGGCTTTGTATTTTGCAATAACCTCTTTCAAATCATCTGCTGTCAGGTCGGTGTCAAACTTCGCACCCTTTGCTTCTTTGACCTCGTCCAAGATTCCCTCAAAGAAAGTCTTGCTCATCTCCATAACAACGTCGGAGAACATCTGGATAAATCTGCGATAGGAATCGTAAGCGAATCTGGGATTGCCTGTCTTCTTTGCAAAACCCTCCACCGCCTCATCATTAAGGCCAAGGTTCAGAATCGTATCCATCATACCAGGCATGGAAGCCCTTGCACCGGAACGTACGGAAACCAGAAGGGGATCTTCCGTATCACCAAAAGTCTTGCCCTGAAGCTTTTCCAGCTCTGCAAGTGCTGTAAAGATCTGCTCCTTGATCTCATCAGAAATCTGCTTTCCGTTGTTGTAATAGTCAGTACATGCCTCTGTGGTAACGGTAAAGCCCTGGGGAATCGGAAGCCCTAAGCCTGTCATCTCTGCTAGGTTCGCACCTTTTCCGCCCAGAAGATTACGCATCTCTGCGTTGCCTTCTTTAAATAAATAAACCCATTTTGCCATGTTGCTGTTTCCTCCTGAATAATAATTTCATTGGTGCACATTCTGCGTAGGAAATGTACACGAGGGCTTGTCCTTTTAACCAACCGCACGGCTCATTGCCTACACGCAAAATGTGCGCCGAATATGTGGTCAACGACCCAACCCTGCGCACATACTTAGTGTAACATATATGTAAAATTTGTCAAGCCATTTTTAGCATATTTTAACAACAAAATCGGGTGCCGAAGCACCCGATTTTGTTTATTTTTTAACATTTATTCCGTTGCTGTCCACACCATGGTATTCACAGTAACATTTATTCCAACTTATGCTTTCTCCAGTGCAAGGGTTCTGGTAGTAAGATCGCACACCTCTGTGGGGCCATAATACTGAATAGCTCCCGGGAATACGTAAGCAGTCTCCACCGCCCACTCATCTCTGTGTGCCGCAAAGTATTTGAAGGGCTTTCCATCCAGTTCCACAAGTGCCTTCTTGATAACCGGCTTGTCCGAACCGTGTCTTCTCTCAATGTTCATCATCTTGGTAATCGGCATACCGCCCGCAACCCACTCTTCCGCCGGCTTGGACAGGTTGGAAACCTTGGAAAGGTAGCCATTGTAGCCATACTGGATCAGCATGAACGCATTGTAACCAAGAGAGTAGCAATAGTCGGCATCAAAATTGGACGGGAATGCACATCTTCCCTCATAGCCAAAGAAATGCGTCTGGACTGCATACTTGCCCCCATAAGTTCCTGCCTCTTTTCTAGCTTTCAGCTTGTCGCCTACGAGAGCCGCAAACAGTTTCTCGGACTCAATCAGGGAAACCTGTACATTGCCATGAGGATCTCTCTCAAGGAAAAGCTGCTGCTGAATCGCCTGCGGAAGAATCGCAAATACTTCCATAGCCTCCCCCGAAAGTCCTTTCTCGATAAAGGCATACTTCTCGCTCCAATTGGGAAGTACATTAAACGCATCTGCCTTGCTGCCTGCCAGAAGTTCGTTGATCTCGCCGATCAGGGCAGAGAACTCCGGAACGAACTCTACCACGCCCTCCGGAATCACCACAACGCCAAAGTTAAGGCCCTTCGCCGCTCTTTTCTCTACGGAATCCGCAATATAATCTGCGATCTCGGACAGGGACTGCTTCTTTTCCTTAACCTCCTCGGAGATCAGACAGATATTCGGCTGGCACTCCAATGCGCACTCCAGCGCAACATGAGAAGCGCTCCGCCCCATAACCTTGATGAAATGCCAGTATTTCTTAGCAGAGTTGCAGTCTCTCTCAATGTTTCCAATCAATTCACTATAAGTCTTGGTTGCCGTATCAAAACCAAAGGAAATCTCAATATCCTCGTTCTTTAAGTCGCCGTCAATGGTCTTCGGGCACCCGATGACCTGTACACCCGTGTTGTGCGCCGCCATGTACTCTGCAAGCACGCATGCATTGGTGTTAGAGTCGTCGCCGCCGATGATAACAATAGCAGTAATGCCGTGCTTCTTGCAAACCTCTGTTGCAATCTCAAACTGCTCTTCGGTCTCCAGCTTGGTTCTTCCGGAACCGATGATATCAAATCCGCCGGTATTTCTGTACTGATCAATATAAGCATCCTCAAACACAATATAATTATCCTCAATCAGTCCGCTGGGACCTCCCTTGAAACCGATCAGGATATTCTCTTTGTTGGTCGCCTTCAGCGCATCGTACAGACCGCACACGACATTATGTCCGCCAGGTGCCTGTCCGCCGGAAAGGATCACGCCGACTACCTGCTTCTTAGCGGCAGAAGTATTTTGTCCCTTCTCAAAAGTAACCTCAGGCTTTCCGTAAGTGTTCGGGAACAGTGCTTTAATTTTCTCCTGATCCGCTGCGCTGGTGGTAGCGCTTCCCTCTTTAACGGCTATCTCGGTGATGCCATTTCTGAGCATTGCCGGAAGCTTCGGAACATACTCATATCTTGCTTTCTGAAGTGGTGAAAGATTCATAATCATACTCCTTTGTTATTTTTTACAGAGCTTTAAATACTCTTATTTTAAACTATCACTATTTGGCAATTTCGTCAACCTTCGGCTCATAGCTCAAAACTGAAACTTATCCGCAAAATAAGCATCCAGCTCATCAATCTTCACACGCACCTGAGCCATGGTATCCCGATCACGCACGGTTACTGCCCCATCCTCCTCAGACTCAAAGTCATAGGTTACGCAGAAGGGAGTTCCAATCTCGTCCTGACGGCGATAACGCTTACCAATGTTGCCTCTGTCATCAAACTCGCAATTATAGGTCTTACAAAGCTTCTGATAGATAGCCTCCGCACCCTCATTCAGCTTCTTGGACAGGGGAAGCACACCAATCTTCACAGGTGCCAGCGCCGGATGGAAATGCATAACCGTACGCATATCACCGCCCTCCAGCTCCTCCTCATCGTAAGCCGCACACAGGAAAGCCAGAACCACACGGTCCGCACCCAATGACGGCTCAATAACATAAGGAATGTATTTCTCCTTGGTCTCATCATCAAAGTAAGACAGATCTGCCTTCGATACATTCTGATGCTGAGTCAGGTCATAATCGGTCCGATCCGCAATGCCCCACAGCTCACCCCAGCCAAAGGGGAAGAGGAATTCCAAGTCTGTGGTAGCCTTGCTGTAAAAGCTCAGCTCTTCCTTTTCATGATCTCTTGCCCGAAGCTCATCATCCTTCATGCCAAGAGACTTCAGCCAGTCAATGCAATACTGCTTCCAGTAAGCAAACCACTCAAGATCCGTATCCGGCTTACAGAAAAATTCCAGCTCCATCTGCTCAAACTCCCTGGTACGGAAGGTAAAGTTCCCCGGTGTAATCTCATTCCGGAAGGACTTTCCGATCTGAGCGATTCCAAAAGGAACCTTCTTTCTGGAAGTTCTCTGAACATTCTTAAAGTTTACGAAAATTCCCTGCGCTGTCTCAGGTCTTAAATAAACGGTATTCTTCGCATCCTCGGTTACGCCCTGGAAAGTCTTGAACATCAGGTTAAACTGACGGATATCCGTAAAATCATGCTTTCCACAGGAAGGGCAGGCAATGGCATGCTCGTCAATATAAGCCTTCATCTCCTCCTGGGACCAGGCATCCACAGAACCCTCCGCCGTAATCTCATTTTCCTTCATATAATCTTCAATCAGCTGATCCGCACGGAAACGGGCCTTACAGCTCTTGCAATCCATCAGAGGATCCGAAAAGCTTCCCAGGTGTCCGGAAGCCACCCAAGTCTGGGGGTTCATAAGAATCGCACAGTCCACACCTACATTGTAGGGATTCTCCTGTACAAACTTCTGCCACCAGGCACGCTTTACATTGTTCTTAAGCTCCACACCCAGATTACCGTAATCCCAGGTATTGGCGAGACCGCCGTAGATCTCGGAGCCGGGATAAATAAATCCCCTAGCCTTTGCCAGAGCCGCAATCTTGTCCATTGTCTTTTCCATTATTCTATCTCCTCTTCACTTATTTATAAATAATACAGGCCTGCTTTGTTTCTTCCTTTACAACTGCCTTCTTCTTTTCCAGAATCACAACACTTCCCGACGGACTTACACATAGAATATCCTCCGGGACTTGTACTGAAATAGCTTCATTGGTTATCAAAACCTTCAGGCTGCCCGGATTGGATAGCTGGGTGATATCTGTCAAAGATCCGTCCGCACTTAAGAATTCTCCATCCAAATCATAGCCGGCCTCCCCAGCCTCTTCTATGGTTCCCACAAACAGCACCGCATTGCTGTAATCCCCATAATACTTTTCATAATGCCGGGCCTCCGCAAATTCCAGCTGCATCACAATCGTTCCCTCTTCCGCTTCCAGTGTTTTAAGTGTCAGCGCATCGGAGCCCTGATTCCGGTTGTAGTTTCCAATCTCCTCTTCAATGTCTTCCCGAAGCTCCTCCGTATCATAAAACTCCTTGCCGAACTCCTCTACTACCGTGTAAGTAACCACTCCCTTTTTATCTACAGCAATGGTATTCTCCTCCGGTATCTCTTCGGAACATCCTGTCAGGAAGAGACAGAGCATCAAAAGACATAAACTCATTAACTTTTTCATACAATTACCTCCCCGCATATGAAAGTCCCATATCCTGCTGTCCATACCTTGCATATATCCCTCATACAGCTCCTTTTAGGATATGCAGATTTCATCTAATAAGGTATATGTTGCGCCTATGGCTTCTGCCGTGACCTTCATTCCATGATAGTATAGCGTCTTTTCCCTTTTTTTTCAACTCATTTCCACCAGAATATCCAGAGATTTGAATTTTCCTTCCATATAAAGGTCCCTCCATCGATGGAGCACAAAACGAAGTTCTCCCAAGACTCCTTCCGATACGGTAAAGGTATACAGCTTCTCCGGCGGGGAAGCCACAATAAAAGACAGGGTATACCGGGCGGAATCGCTAAGCTCAAGTTCATCAAATTCTACCGGGCATTCCCCATTTAACACCAAGGTTTTCAATTCATATATGTAGCGAACCAGCTCATCAGGAATATGGGCATTTCCAAGGGCACGAAGAGACTGGTACAAAAGCTTCAGCATGGGAAGCTCGTCATTGGCTTCTCTTGTATAATACTCCGCCACCTCGCAAAAATAGAAGCCATAGCAGGCCCCTTCCACATCCGCACTCAGCTCGGAAAAATAATTGAGCACCTTGGCCTGCATGAGATTAAAGGAACTGCGCCCCTCATAGACAAAGAATTCTCCAAATACAAAAGAATTGCATACAGCAAGAAGAGAGCTGTTCTGACGTCTGGCTCCCTTCGCAAACACTGTAATTTTTCCCCGTTCCTTTGTCAGCACAACCAGCCGCTTATCGTAATCATTGTACGGATATGCTGCCAGAATCATGCCTGTCACTGTGATTGTCTGTCCCATACTCTGTCTCTTTTTTTGCCTGCGCCGCTTCCGGCCCTCTCCTGTCCAGCCGTGACTGCACTCTCCCTACGGACTCCCGGTAGGAAAGATAATCCTTCACTGCGCCTGTCTCCTCAAACTGTTCCCATGTCATTCTTATCGCCTCTGTTCTATCTATAATTAATATATCTTAACGGACGAAGTCCGCCCACCCCGAAGGAGTATATCAATAGAATCTCCATGAGAACTTTTCTTATCCTGTTAAAAAACTACCAGTTCTTTTTTATAAAAATGCCTTGACAAAATCTGTCCCTTGGTATGCATTTAAAAAACCTTTATTTTATGCCTTTTTCGCTAGTACAACGAAAATTAAGTTTTGGATAGCTTGACGCAGAATATTTTTCTGAGAGTGCTGCTTCACAAACGCAATCGCAGCGGTGGCTGCGGCGAGGCTTGGGGAGTAGTGCTATCAGGAAAATAGGCAAGTCAAACTGCCAATAACTTAATATTCGTTGTACTAGCCTTCCAGCTCTTTCTTATTATATCCAAAATTCTTTATCAGAAAATCGCTGTCCCGCCAATCCTTCTTAACCTTCACCCAGAGCTGCAGATTCACCTTGCCCTCCAACTGCTCCTCAATCTCATACCGGGCGGCGCTTCCAATCTTTTTCAGCATGGCTCCCTGCTTTCCGATGATAATCCCCTTGTGAGAATCCTTTTCACAGATAATAGTAGCCTCAATATCCGTCACCTTACCACCAGAACGTGTCTTCATACTCTCAATAGAAACCGCTATTCCATGAGGTATCTCTTCATCCAGACAGCGAAGGGCCTTTTCCCGAATCAGCTCCGCCACAATCTGGCGCATGGGCTGATCCGTTATGGTATCCTCATCATAAAAGCTTGGACCATAGGGCAAATACTTAAAAATCTGCTCAATCAGTACCTCCGTATTATCCCCCTTAAGGGCCGATACCGGCACAATTTCATGAAAATCATAAATCTTCCGGTAAGCATCAATAAAGGGCAGCAGCTCTTCCTTCTTCACTTTATCAATCTTGTTAATAACCAAAATGACCGGTGTCGTGACTTTCTTAAGCTGATCCGCAATATGCCGATCCCCTGCCCCGATAAAATCCGAGGGTTCCACAAGCCAGAGGATCACATCCACCTCCTTAAGCGTCCGCTCCGCCACATGAACCATATATTCTCCCAGCTTATTCTTCGCTTTATGAATACCAGGCGTATCAACAAAGACAATCTGCCCTGCCTCACAGGTGTACACGGTCTGGATCCGGTTCCGAGTTGTCTGAGGCTTATGGGAGGTAATGGCAATCTTCTGACCAATCAGCTGATTCATCAGGGTCGATTTTCCTACATTCGGCCTGCCCATGAGCGTGGCAAAGCCTGATTTATTGTCTGTCTTCATCCTTTCCTCCTTCTGACACAATTCCCAAAGGATACCATCTATGGAACAATTACCGCCCACCGAAACACCGGTAAGCGGTAATCCTTCTCATACGGTAATCTTATTTAACGCCCAGGGAATTTTCATGGATTCCCCATAGGCTTTCCCATTAAAACTTCACCTGAGAATAATCAATACTGTCCTTCTTACTCTGCACACGATTCAGCACGAACAGCGCTGCCAGAAGAAGAGCAACCGACACAATCAGCGGCACCACCATACTGCCGCCCATAAGCCCCATCAGCACATGGCCAACCAGACAGCATACCAAAACGGTAGATGCATAATACATCTGAGAGGATACATGATCCAGATGGTTACAGCCTGCTCCCGTAGAGGACAGAATGGTTGTATCGGAAATGGGAGATACGTGGTCTCCGTAAACCGCTCCGCCTAAGGTACACCCAAAAATAGGCAGAAGCAGATGCTGTGTCTGGGGCGCACTTGCAATGGCTGCGCCAATGGGAATCAGGATTGCCATGGTTCCCCAGGAGGTTCCTGTTGAGAAACCAAGGAAAGCAGCCACAACCATAATCACTGCCGGCAGCAGGAACGTCGGAAATGCGGAGTTGGAAATCGCATTGCCTACCAGCTCTCCCGTATTCAGGTAATCGGAACTGCACACACCGCCGATGGTCCAGGCAAGAATCAGAATGGTAAATGCCGGAACCATGGACTTAATGCCTTCCGTAATACCACCCATAAAGTCTACAAAACTCAGAACCTTTCTTGGAATATACAGAATAAAGGTTACTACCAGCCCCAGAAAGCTTCCAAGAACCAATGAAAAGGAAGAATCGCATTCGCCAAAGGAAGACAGGAAAGGCGTACCGGAGAAGCCGCCGCCTGTATAAACCATGGCAATGACCGTACAGACAATCAGGGCCAGAATAGGAATTACCAAATCATACACTTTTCCCTTTAATGCCTTTCCTCCATTGTTGCCCCCGAAATCATCCGTTACCACATTTTCCGTATGGGTAAACAGGTCGCCCTTCTCAATGGCATTTTTCTCAAACTTTGCCATGGGACCGTAATTCAGCTTGGTCAGGCAGACAACCAGAATCATAATAATGGTTAAAATAGCGTAAAAGTTATAGGGAATAGTCTTCACGAAGGTCGTCATTCCGTTTAGCCCGGTAGCGTCCGCCATATAGGAGGCCACGGAAGCGCCCCAGCTTGACACCGGCGCAATAATGCAGATAGGCGCTGCGGTAGCGTCCAGAAGATACGCCAGCTTCGCTCTGGAGATGCGGTGCTTATCCGTCACCGGACGCATAACCGTTCCCACGGACAGACAGTTGAAATAGTCATCAATAAAAATCAGGCAGCCAAGAGCGCTGGTAGCAAGAGCCGCTCCCCGTCTGGTGGTAAGCTTTCTGGAAGCCCACTCCCCATAGGCTGCGGAACCGCCGGCACGGGTCACAATCACAACCAGCGCACCGAGAAGTCCCAGGAAAATCAAAATGTTCACATTGTCGCCAATCTTATTTCCCATCAGTTCAAATGTGGCGGTTACCATGCCGACCACATTGCCCTGGCTGTAAATCAGGGTTCCTGCAAGAATTCCAATCAGCAGAGAGGAAATCACCTCTTTGGTAATCAGCGCCAGCCCGATTGCGATAATCGGCGGTAAAATTGACAGAATCAGTTGTAAGATATCCATTTGCAAACTCCCTCCTTTGTATTTCAGCGCTTTCAAAATTTTTGACATCTGCATTTACCAAAACCCTGAAAGCCCGTATTTATGCTCAATGAAACAGATTTCTCACCGTTTCAAACAGCTCCTTTTGTTCCTCCAGGCGTTTTTCATTTCCGATAACACAGAGGTTATTTTGAGACAGCATAGCTCTAAGGTAAGGCGCCAGCGCCCGAATATCCTCACACTCACAGGAAAGCACCTGAGCCCGTTCCCTCTGCACCATCTCATAGTCGAGGCCCATTAACCACGCTCCCATAGAGCGGGCTCCCTTTGCATTGGGATTGAGGGGGGTATCCAGATTGCTGATCGTGCCGATGATATACTTGGTCATATCACGATCCGATACCTCAAAGCTTTCCGTGTAGCCCACACTTTCCTCAAATACCCGGTTCGTTTTCTCCAGATTCGGATCCCGGTAGGACATCATATAGGCTGAGCCGTTTCGGGTATAATTGTTCATACAGCCGTAAGCGCCGCCCTTCACACGGACATTATTCCAGAGATAGTCATAGCTCATAATAGTCCGAAGCACTGCCAGCGCTCCCGTATAGGGCAGCCCCGCAGCACGGAAGCTTCCGGCTCTGGCTACATACTGGATCTGTGATGAGGTTTTAAGGCCCTCATTCTTTTGCAGGGCATGAAGGGTCCAGCTCTCTTTCGGCACCGGCTCCTGGTGAAGCGCCGGAATCAACGCTTTCACCTGCTCCTTCATAGCCTTAAGGCTCTTTTCTTCTGCCGTGTAGCTGATCGTCAGATTCTCCCTGCGGAACAGGCACCTGGTCAGCTCTTCCAGATTCTCTGCAATCTCCTCCCAGTTCTCCTTAAGCTCCGTCTCCACCTTCTCCATAAACTCATAGAAAGCCACGCCGCCTGTCTCATCCGAGAAGCAGGAGCTTTCTGAAAAATAGGACACGGCACGTAAGGCTGCCATAGAATGACCGGAAGTCATAAATACCATCTGAAGCCTGGAACGTGTCTCTGCGGAAACCTCCGTAAGCCGCTTTCTGTCCCGCAGCTTTGAGGTCAGCAGCATTTCTTCCATCATGGAAAAGGCTTTCGGAAGCTCCTCATAGAGAGCTTTGCAGCGCACCTCAAACATGGCCTGATAACTTCCCGGCTCTTTTAAGCTTTCATAGGAATTAACTCCGCAGAAGATCCCGCCTGTATGCAAGTTCAGCTCTGTGGCAAATTCTCCATAAGTGTAATGCTCCGTATCCACATTGCCAAGAACCGCCTTCAAAAGTCCCAGATAGGGCACAAGTCTCTTTGGAATCTCGCCCGCCTGGAACATGAGATTTATATAGCCGATTCCATTGGTGAAGAGATCATGGTGCACTACCTTAACATCCTCCACCAAATGCACCTCATTTTGGAAAGGAAGGGCTTCCTTCCCAATGTCCTCACGCTCCAGAAGTGGAATCTTCTCTAAATCTTCTTGGCTGGAAGGCTCACTCTGATATTCTTTCAGATGCTTTGTAAAGGCAATCAGCTCCGCAATCTGCTCTTTGCCAAGACTTTCTTTATACTCCTTAAGACGCTTTCCAAGAAGCTCCTCCTGTTCAGCCGTCAAGCCTTTTTTAGGTCGAATAATTACAATAGAAGCATGCGGATTCTCAAGAAGATACGTCCGTATCAATCCTTCAAAGTATCCCTTATCCGCCTGCTCTTTTAAGAAAGCAAAGGTATCCAGGGCCTCCAAATGAAGAAATACCGAATTGTCATCATAAAGCCAGCTGTCAAATGCCTGCAGTCCATACATCAGTCCTGCCGGATAGGTGCCGAAATCCGCTTCCCGATAGCGGAATTCAAAATAGTTGATTCCTGCCCGAAGAGCCTTCACATCCAGGCCCTCCTTTACAAGTCTCTGAAGAGTAGTCTCAATCACCTCTACAAAGGCTTCCTTTTGATCCTCATTGGCCTCCTTTGCAATAATGGAGAAAATAGGCTGCTTCACTCCATTATCATAGGAGCTCATAATATCCTTACCGATTTCCGCATCCAGAAGAGCCTGCTTTAAAGGCGCTCCCGGCATGGAAAGAAGCACGTATTCCAATACCTGGAAGCCTAAATACAGCTTCTTATCCATGGTATCTCCCACGGATTTATTATAGGAAAGATAGGTTTTATCCTCCGTTCCCTCCTCCTCGGAAACAGAGTACTCTCTCACTACTTCTCTGGTTTTCTCAAAGGGTTTTTGCGTCCGCACTTGGGAGTCCACCGGCAGGCAGTCATACTTGCTCAGATAATTTTCGTCAAGCCAACAAAGCTTCTCTGCCATATCGCAGTCCCCATAGAGGAAAATGTAGCTGTTGGAGGGATGATAGTAGCGGCTGTGAAAGTCCAGAAATTCACTGTATTTCAAATCGGGAATCGCTTCCGGATCTCCGCCGGACTCGTTGGCATAGGTGGTATCCGGATACAGGGAATTCAGGATCTCCCGTTCCAACACACCCTCCGGGGAGGAAAATGCTCCCTTCATCTCATTGTACACCACGCCGTTTAAGGTCAATGGCCCGTCCTCGGATTCCAATTCGTAATGCCACCCCTCCTGACGGAAGATCTCTTCCTTCTCATAGATATTGGGATAAAAAACCGCATCCATATATACGTGAATCAGATTTTGAAAATCCCGATCATTGCAGCTTGCCACCGGATATACTGTCTTATCCGGATAGGTCATAGCATTTAAGAAGGTATTCAGGGAGCCCTTGGCCAGCTCCACAAAGGGGTCCTTTACCGGAAACTCTCTGGAACCGCAGAGGACGGAATGCTCCAAGATATGGGGCACGCCCGTATCATCCGGCGCCGGGGTGCGAAAGCCGATATAAAAGACCTTGTTGTTGTCCTCGTTGGAGAGCAGGCAGACCTTTGCTCCGGTCTTTCTGTGCTTCAGATAGTAACCGGTGGAGTTAAGCTCTCCTATCTCTCTTTTCTCTATCAGTTCATATGCTTTTAGCTGTTCTACTGTCATGTTTTCCTCTTTCTTGCATGCTTTAAGTATTATGGAGATAAATTTAGGAAACCTACGCTTCCAACTCTATGCTTCGAACCATTCTGCTTTTGCAATGCATAATATCTGGTATAGTATACCACCTTTTTCTCCGGTTTAAAAGAAAAAAATGAGAGCAGGCATAAAAAATACCGGAAAATCATAATTCCACGATTCTCCGGTATTCATTCTAACTGGCTAAGTTATCTCTTATAAATTCTCCTTGAAGAATGTCTCAATTGCTGCTGCCGCTGCATCTTCATCCTCACCGTCGATGGTTACGGTAAGCTCAACACCCTTCTTAACACCCATGGACATAACAGCCATGATTCTCTTAGCGTCTGCCTTCTTAGCACCGCTGTCCAGAGTAACTGCGCTCTTAAACTTTGCAGCTTCCTTTACCAGCAGTCCTGCGGGTCTTGCGTGAAGTCCTAACTCATCCTGTACTACATACTTAAACTCTTTCATTTTTCTGTCTCTCCTTTATGTTTATTCATTTTTGCAACTGTCCGGGCAGCTATCGCATAATTGCTGCAGTCAATTCAACTGCCGCAAGCTTGCAGCTGTCCCAAACAATTATTCACAAATTAGCTTATAATAATACTTTCGCTTACGAAATCCGTTTATTTTGAAAGGATTTCAAAGAGCAGCTCTTTTTACGCTACTCCGCATCCCGAATCTTCTTACGCAGCTCCAGCGTAAATACGGGAGATACGGAAAGCTCGTCAATGCCCATCTGCAGGAACCGGCGTGTCAGCTCCATATCCGCTCCCAGCTCACCGCAGATTCCGCACCATGCGCCATGCTCATGGGCGCACTCGATAGTTCTCTGAATCATCCGAAGCACTGCCTCATGGTGAGGATCGTAAATATTATCCAAAGACTGATTCTGACGGTCAATAGCCAAAGTGTACTGAGTCAGATCGTTGGTTCCGATGCTGAAGAAGTCTACCTCTGCCGCCAGCTTATCCGCAATCATAACTGCCGCAGGCGTCTCAACCATGATACCAAGCTCCACATCGCCAAAAGGAATATCTGCTTTTGTCAACTCAGCCTTTACTTCCTCCACGATAGCCTTGATCCGCTTTACCTCATCCACAGAAATAATCATAGGGAACATAATGGAAGCCGTACCGTAAGCGCTTGCCCGGAAAATAGCTCTAAGCTGAGTCTTAAATACCTCTGTCCGCTCCAGACAGATACGGATAGCACGGAATCCCATAGCCGGATTCTCTTCCTTGGGAATATTAAAGTAATCCGCCTGCTTATCGGCTCCGATATCCAGGGTACGGATAATAACCTTCTTTCCGTTCATCTTGGAGATTACATTCTTATATACATTGAACTGCTCTTCCTCTGTGGGATAATCGTCTCTTCCCAGATACAGAAACTCGCTCCGGAACAGACCAATACCCTCGGAGTCATTCTCCAGAACGGAATCCACATCCTCCTCGCTGCCGATGTTTGCGTACAAATGAACTACCTTGCCGCTCTTGGTCACAGTGGGCAGTCCCTTTAGGCTCTGAAGCAGCAACTTGCGCTCTTCCTCACGCTTTTTCTTCTCCTGCATAACAGCCAATGTTACTTCATCCGGATCAATGTGGATCTCTCCGGTAAATCCGTCCACAACAGCCATCTTTCCGTTTAGTTCCGTGTTAAGCTCAATATCCGTAGTTACCAGACACGGAATGTTCATCATACGTGCCAGAATAGCCGTATGGGAATTGGCGGAACCTTTCTGGGTTACCAGAGCCAGAATCTTATCCTTTTCAAACTGTACCGTCTCACTGGGGGCCAGATCCTCGGCCACAATAATCACCGGTTCCGGCATAGCCTCCGCACTTACCTGTGTACCGCTTAAGATGGCAATCAAACGGCCGGAAATGTCATTGATATCCGCAGCACGCCCCCGCATGTAATCGTCATCCATGCTTAAGAAAATAGCCGCACACTGTTCGCCTGTTACAAATACGGCATACTCCGCATTGACCTTATCCTGCTCGATCATGCCCGTAATGCCTTCTACGAAGTCCAAATCCTCCAGCAGCATCTGATGGGCCTCAAATATCTCTGCCTCTGCCTCTCCCACGTCCCGCATGGTCTTTTCCTTCAGCATTGCCAGCTGCCCTGCTGCTTTCTCTTTTGCTGCCATATAGCGTGCAATCTCTGCCTGCGGATCCTCAATGGCTCTCTTTTCCACTACCTGTGTCGCCTTTTTGTACACGAACACCTTTCCGATTGCCACTCCGGCAAATACGCTTTTGCCCTGACGTGTTT
This sequence comes from Candidatus Merdisoma sp. JLR.KK006, assembly GCF_036941035.1. Taxonomy (NCBI): domain Bacteria; kingdom Bacillati; phylum Bacillota; class Clostridia; order Lachnospirales; family Lachnospiraceae; genus Candidatus Merdisoma; species Candidatus Merdisoma sp. JLR.KK006. The sequence continues at coordinate 18,799 of NZ_JAYMNS010000003.1, forward strand.
CCATAGAATTCATACCTCCCTGTTTCATTAATTCCGGTAAATAAGTTTACCTTTCGCATATCCAATGGATATGCTGCATTACATCCCCATAGGGATAGGCGGGCTGCGCCCGCTAAGGTACACCCTGCGGTATCCCGTAATACATACCCCTTCGGGGCGGGCGGGCTGCACCCGCTAAGGCATGCCCTCAGCATACAGAAAGATATACCTTCTCCTGCATATTGAGGGCAACACTTGAATTGTAAATAGTATACTAGTTTTTACCACAAAAGTCAATGGCATTTGGGACTTATGACCACTCCCGCTTTAAATTATGAAAGCAAAATCTGATATATTAATTAAAAAGGAGCCTTTGCGAAACAACTCCTTGCAAAAAACTCCTTTTTTTTACATTTATAGAACAGAACATCTGTGAAGCTGCCTGTTTTGCTCGGCATCCAAAGGACAGCAGGCTATCTCTTCACCTTGGACAAAGCTGCCGGATCCGCAATCACAGTTACATCCGGATGGAACTGAATGATAGAGGCCGGAACCTGTGGCGTCACCTCACCGCAAAGGGCTGCGGCCGTAATGTCCGCCTTATCCTCGCCGCTGATAATCATCAGAAGCTTTCTGGCACGCATAATGGTTCCGATTCCCATGGTATAAGCCTGACGCGGCACCTCATCCGCAGACGCAAAGAAACGCTTGTTGGCTTCAATGGTCATCTCTGTCAGATCCACGCAATGGGTATCGCCGTCAAAGAAGCTGTTGGGCTCGTTAAAGCCAATATGTCCGTCATGTCCGATTCCCAAAAGCTGAATATCCACGCCGCCTAAAGAACGGATCAGTTCTTCGTAACGCCGGCTTTCCTTTGCCGGATCCGGCTGTGTACCGTCAGGCACATGGGTTCGTGAGGGATCAATATTGATTCTGCTGTACAGGTGCTTGTTCATAAAGTAGTAGTAGCTCTGATCGTTGTCGTGATCCAGTCCCCGATACTCATCCAGATTCACGGTAGCAGCCTTGGAGAAATCCAAATCTCCACTCTTGCACCACTCTGCCAGACAGTCATAGGTTCCGATGGGTGTGGAACCTGTAGCCAGTCCCAATACGCTCTCCGGCTTCAAGGTTACCTGCGCCGCCAGAATATGAGCCGCCTTTCTGCTCATGTCCTGATAGTCTTTTGCTTCAATAATTCTCATCATTTTTCCTCCATTCTCATTTTGCAGCCCCTTTTTCAGTGCAACAATGCTATAAGCAGACTGCCTGATTGCTCTTATCTTAACAAAATACCCAATTACTGTCAATCAATTACTGTCTTCCGCTCGCAGGCTGCCTGACAGTGTTTCTTATGGCAGGCAATTCCGTAGGCATAGACTGTTTTCATCCCTTCATCGAAAAGTCTCTGCTCATATCGCTTTTTCCAAATCTGCTCCATAGCTTCCCTGCCGCAAAGCTTCCCATGCTTCCTTCATTTCAACACTATCTTATCACAGAAGAAATATGATTACAATTAAACAAAACTGCCCGATTTTTTATCATCGGACAGTCCCGCTGCTATTTGCTGATTTCTTCGTATATGTGTTTTCTATTCCTCACTCTCCGGGCTCTCTGCTGCCGCTTCTTCCTCCACAGCAGGCTCCTCGGAGACTTCCATCTGCTCCTGTACCTCTTCCTGTAATTCTTCCGCATCCTCTTCGGAAACAATCTTTACCTGGCCGCTCTCAAGCTCCTGAATTGCCATAGAAAGGGGTTTCTTTCCATTCCCCGGCACTAAGGGCTGTTCGCCCGCTATGATCTGGCGTGCACGCTTGGAGGTTGCCAATACGATTGAATACCGGCTGTTCACTACGGGAGTTTCTCCTTCCTCCACGCCGCTGTTTACAACTTTCATTAAATCTGTGTATGATGGATGTAACATTGAATCACCTTGTCCTTTCCAAACGGTTTTATTCATGCGGCCATATCCTGAATACCTTTTAAGCCGCATCTTAATATAACACCGCTTATAATTTTATTTTGAAAATGCTGTTAATTCTCTGCGAATATTCTCTATCTGCTCCCCGCATCGGGATGTCCGGCTGTGTTCACATTGCACAATCCGGTGCACATACTCCACGCAGGCATCCAGATCATCATTAATCACAAAGTAATCGTAATCCTCGATTCCTTCTGCTTCCTGCACGGCCCTGTTAAGGCGGTTTGCAATTACCTCCGGGCTCTCTGTCCCCCGCTTTGTCAGGCGACGCTTTAGCTCATCCGCACCAGGCGGCGATACGAAGAGCAGCACAGTGTCCGGAAACTGCTCCTTTACTTTCCTGGCCCCCTGTATCTCAATCTCCAGGATCACGTCCTGACCCTCACAGAGCTTCTGCTCCACATAGGCTTTGGGCGTTCCGTAGTAATTCCCCACATAGCAGGCATGCTCAATAAGCTCCCCGTCCGCTATCATCCGCTCAAACTCTTCTCTGGTTTTGAAAAAGTATTCTCTGCCTTCTTCCTCGCCCTCTCTGGGCTTTCTGGTGGTTGCGGAGACGGAAAGGGCATAATTCTCATACCGCCTGAGCAATTCTTTCATCAGAGTTCCTTTTCCGGCTCCGGAAAAACCGGATACTACCAGCAATATTCCTCTTTTTTCCATACTGCCCCCTCTATTCGATATTCTGAATCTGTTCCCGTACTTTCTCTATTCCTGTTTTCAGCTCAATAGCCCGGTTAGATACTTCCAGATCATTTGCTTTGGAGAGAATTGTATTGGCTTCCCGGTTCATCTCCTGAGCAATGAAATCCAGCTTGCGCCCCACACTGTCTTTCTCCTGAAGCACTGCCTTTGTGTGCTGGATGTGGCTTCGCAGGCGTACCAGTTCTTCATCCACACAGATCTTATCTGCAAAGATGGTAACCTCTGCAGCCAGACGGCTTTCTTCAATCTGTGCGTCGGCGAGCAACTCATGTACCTTGTCCTCCAGCTTTTTCCGGTACTCCGACACAATCCGGGGAGAGCGTTCTTCGATGAATGCCACATGTCCAAGCATCTCATCCAGCTTATCAATCAAATCTCTCTTCAGATTCTCACCCTCCTTGGAGCGAGTCTCTACCATCTGTGTGCAGGCTCCTTTCAAGGCTTGCTCTAAAAGCTTCCAAAGCTCTTCCTCATTGTCCTCTCCTTCCTCCATCACCAGAACCTCCGGGTAACGGGAAAGGGCGCTGGCCTTTATATCATTTTCCAGACCAAATTCCTCTGCCATCTGATTCAGATATTTCAGATATTCCGTAGCAAGCTCCCGGTTGTATTTTAGAGAGCCTTTTGCTTCCGAAAGATCTTCACAGGTAATAAACAGATCTACTTTTCCTCTCTGGAGATAGGTCTTTAAAAGGCTGCGGACGGCTGATTCAAAAAAGTTCAGCTTTTTCGGCATCTTGATGTTTACATCCAGATACCGGTGATTCACGGATTTCATCTCTACTGTCATTTTCCGGTCGCCCTCGGATACCTCACAGCGGCCGAAGCCCGTCATGCTTTTTACCATAGTGGTTTCTCTCCTGTACGCTGCTCATTTGGATTTTATTATAGTTGAAACGGGGACTTGCGTCAAGGGCATGGGGACAATATTTTCCAAAATTAGTTAGAATGGAGATTATGGAGACGGACGCCAGTGAACAGAAAAAACATATCCTTCCATGCTCCGCCATTGGGCTGACACGCCTGTCAGGATATGTTTTTTCTGTTCACTGGCTGATTTTGCTTTCAAATCTTTGCCTTTAGTCTTTCCTTTGAAATGTTATGTCAAAATTGGATGGGCTCTACTTCCTCCGTAAGAGACTCCATCTGATATTCGGGGAATTGATCCAGGAGTTCTTCCAGACACAGGCCTGTTTCTCCTACTACATCGTGAGCCAGCATGATTACTTTTTTTCTTCCAAGGGTGCTGGATACTGCATTTTGGATTAAGGTTTCTGCTTTTGGATTCTTTACTGCGTCCTCCAGGCTGGCGTTCCAGTCATAGTAGATATATCCCCTCTGTGTCATTTCTTCGGCGATCTGCTGGTAGACTTGTTTGTTATAGCTATTGATGCTGCCGCCGGGGAAGCGGAAAAGCTTTACTTCTATGCCTGTTGCTTCTCTTACAACCTCCTGTGCTTTTTCAAAGTCGGCAAGGTAGCTTTCTACGCTGGCGTAGAGTGCCTTGTAGTCATGGCTGTAGCAGTGAATTCCTATGGTATGGCCCTCGTCTGCAATTCTCTTTGCCATTTCCGGATGCTTTTCTACATTTTCTCCTACCAGGAAGAAAGTTGCTTTTATGTTCCGGGCCTTTAAGATATCCAGTACTCTGGCAGTATTCTCCTCAGAGGGACCGTCGTCAAAGGTCAGGTACATGGTTTTGGGGTTTAGATAGGCATCTATGCCTGCGGCTATTCCCTCTCCTAACTGTTCCTGATATTCCGGGGCCGCAAGTTTTCCACGCTCCGCCTTATTGGATAGAAATCCGGTCTCAATCAGGCAGGAGGGCATTGTGCATTCCCGAATCACATAAGGTTCCTCATTTTCTACTATTTCCCGGGACCTGGCGCCTGTATTTTGAACTGCGTATTTTTGGATTATCCGAGAAAGGCGTTCGCTTTCTTCTCCCTGGTTCTGGCTGCTGTACCAGACCTCAATTCCGTCCGCATCTGCTTCCTCACTGGAATTTTGATGAATGCTGATATAGAGATCAGCCCCTGTCTCATTGGCTGCTTTTGCTCTCTCCTCCAGGGTAAGCCCAACGTCCTCGTTTCGTGTAAGCCGCACCTGATATCCTTTTTCCAAAAGCTTTCTCTGTATTTCAAGGGCGATTCCCAAGTTGATCTCTTTTTCTTCCACGCCGCCCCCAGCACAGCCCTCATCCTCTCCTCCATGTCCCGGATCCAGGACTATCAGAATATCTCCCGGTTCTTTTTCCAGTGTTCCCAAAGGAATGCCGGGTACTGACTCCTGCTCGCTCTGAGGCAGCAGCGTCAGCTTTGTTGAATTAGTTCCTGCCATTGCTGCCTTGGATGTTTGACTCATTGCAGCCTTTATTTGATTGATTCGTCCTGCCAAAGGATTGACCGAAACAATTCCAATGACGGCAGCCAGCAAAAAAATCGCAATATTTTTCCCTGTCCTGCCTATTGATTTCTCCCTCCACTCAATAGGATCACTATATGCTCCAGCATATTCTATATACAAGTCCGATGTGTACAGACCGGATTTTCTCATTTGTACCTCCCCCTTCTTATCCAGCTTTTATTCTCTATCTACAGCATATTCGGAAGGCACATCAAAATTTCATATTTTTGGCATCATTTTTGCATCTTTTGAGGATGCTTTTTGGATTTATTTAAATCTTGACTTTTTGGGGAAAATAGAATATGGTGGATTTGGTTAATGAAATCACTAAAAAATGCGATTGATTTTCACAGACAAAGCGAAAACCCCAAGAGTGCCAGCTCTTGGGGTTTTCTCGCTCGTTGCGGTGAGCTATTCCGTGCAGGCTGCTGCCTAATCATCTCTGTCCAGTCATTTGCAATCTCCACAACATTTTACGTCAATTTTATAAAGACCTCATTGACCCCTTCGTAAAATCCAATCGTAACAATCGTGCTCCTTTCCTCCATTCCCGGAAAACGATATTTCACAAAATCCGAAGTAGTTTCCATAAGGGGATTCTCCGAATCATAAGTCTCTCTGCCCGTAAGCCCCAGATATTCTCCCCAGGCATCCATTATCTGGTCCGGCTTCATCTGTGTCCACAGGCTGTCTGTGCGGGCATAAAAGCTGTAGATTTTCCCGGAATCCGCATCAATATAAGCATCAATCAGCCGGTTGGCCTTGTCCGCATTCTGCTGGCTGGTAGAAAGGCTCACATGCCACACTGCCATATTGTTCTGGGGCTCTAACACATCAATAGCCGAATAAAGAACGGCACTGTAGGCCAAGGGATCTACTTCCTTTACCTGCTCTGACAGAACGCCCAGCTTCTTCAAGGTCTCCAGCTCCTGATTACAGATAGTAAATATTTCCTCGTCTGCAATTTCCTTATCTGAGGGTCCCTGGCGGTTTGTCACAAAGGCATAGGTCCCCATCAGCCCCTCATAGCCCTGGGCGGAATTATCCGTCTTTGCCCTTGTGACCGCACTTAATTCACTTTCCGGAAGCACCTGACGGCTTAAGCACTCTGACAGCAGATACAGCTTTTCATTGCTGCTTAAGGTATAACGGTAGCCCTGGTTCGGGCCCTCCGTCTCTTCCTCAGTGATTTGATTTATAATTCCGTGATCCTTATAACGGGCGATCTGCTCCGGTCCCAGCACTGCTGCCAGCAGAATCAATACCGTTATCGCTATCACTGCCAGATTTTTGACCTTCTTTTGTTCCATTCTTTTCCATCTCCTCATTTGGTGTACCAAAAGAACTCTTTACCCTACTGTTTTCCTCGAAGCTTGGGACCGCCGGCTCATAAGGTATTAAAAAAGCAAAGGTGCTTCCCTCCCCCAGGGCACTTGTAATCTTAAGACTGCTCCCGTGAAGCTTCAAAATCTCCGCACAGAGGGCCAGACCCAGGCCGGCGCCGTTGTGACTTCTGGAACGGGATTTATCCACCATGTAAAATGCCTCTGTGATCCTCTGGCAGTCCTCCGTTGAAATCCCCATTCCGTAATCCTTAACCGCAAAGAAATATCCTTCCTGCCTGCTTTCTCCAATCACCTCAATAGGCTGTCCCTCCTCAGAAGCTTTACAGGCATTATCCGCCAGGTTCAAGAGTACAGATTTCAGAAGATCCGTCTCGCCGCATATATGCCCGGGTTCATACCGGAACCGGAAAGGATGTTCTTTTTTTTCTCTGTACATGTCCCTCAGATATCCAAAAAGCATCTCCACATCCACATCCTGAGGTGAGAGCCGTTCCCGTTTGGTTACGATAATGTCCAGCAGACGCAAGGACATGGCTTCCAGGCGCTTTCCCTCCGTATAAATATAATTTGCCGAAAGAAAATGCTTCTCATCATCTAATTTTCTGGAACGCAGCAGATCCGCATAGCCAATCACGGCCGTAAGAGGCGTCTTCAATTCATGGGAGAAAGCCGCAATAAAGTCCTCTCTGGCCTGCACCTCCGCCTCCAGCTCATGGATATTCTCCTCCAGCACTCCTGCCATATGGTTAAAGTCCCGTGTCAGCTGTCCCATCTCATCCCTGCTCACCTGCTCCGCCCGATAGCTGTAATCTCCGTCTGTCATTTTCCTTGTGGCCTTGGTCAGCAGCCGTATGGGTCTGGTCAGCCAGGTGGAAATAAAAAACATAACCACAGAACTTACGACCAGAATCAGCAGCATCATATTCCGGTATACGGAAAAGCCCCTGGTCCGCTCCTCATAAACTGCCGTCACGTCCCGCATGGTTTCCAGATAGAGAGTCCGATCCAGAGCAGTTATCTCTGTTCCTGTCTGAATATAATAGTGTTCATCCGGATGAATCACACGATAAACCCTTATTTGCTCCTGAATATTGACCAGCAGCTCCGTATCCTCCACAAAGCCCTCGCTGGAATAGAGAATCTCCCGATTTTCATCCGACAGCCGAAGAAGACGGGTGGAGCCCTGGCCCCGTTTTTCCAGATTGGCTCCGATCTCTTTTACTGCGGAATTTTGAAGCAGATCGTACTTGGCCGGAATATTAAGAGCCGCTGTCTCAAATGCAAACTGGAGAATGTTGCTGTCGTCTGCCGCCTGCTCCATTTCCCGCTCCATGGATGCCTCAAATACATCATTTACAAAGAAATATCCGCCGATTCCCAGTGCCGCCGCCATGGTAATGATACAGCTCAGCAATATTTTATACGAAAATTTCACGTGCCAGACCTCCAATTCCAGTTTCGCTGTTAGATTTCCAATCGATACCCTACCTTATAAACCGCCACCAGATTCTTTTCCCAGCCCATTTTTCTGCGAAGTCTCTGTACATGAAGCTCCAAGGTCCGGCTGTCCGCCAGGTACTCGTCTCCCCAAACCTTTTCGTAGAGGGTTTCTTTGAAAAGGGCCACATTTTTATTTCGAATAAACAGCACTAAAAGTCCGTATTCCTTATTGGTCAGCACCACCGGCCGGCCCGCTCTGGTCACTTTCCGGGCCTCTAAGTCCACGGTCACATCCCCTGCGGCAAGAATCTGCTCCGTCTTATGGAACCTGCGCAGTACCACTTCCACACGGGCGATAAGCTCCAGCACATCAAAGGGTTTTACCAAATAGTCCTCCGCTCCCAGTTTCAGGCCCTTAATCTTATTCTTTACCTCTCCCCTGGCTGTGATAAAAATAACCGGAACCTTCAGGGGGCGAATATATTCCATAATATCAAAGCCGTCAGCGCCCGGAAGCATAATATCCAGAAGAATCAGATCAAAGGTTTCCCGTTCAATCAGGTCAATGGCCGCCAGACCATCCTGTACACTTTTACACTGATAACCTGCCGCTGACAAGTTAATATCTATCAAATCGCAAATAGGCTTTTCATCGTCTACAATCAAAATCTTAATCATCTGTCTCTACCTGCCATCCCCAGTATTCCCGGATCTTTTGTATTATGTCCTCCATGGTATCCTCTTCCGTATATTGATAATAATTCTCAAAGCCTGTATCCGCCTCAAAGCCGCTGGTCCGCTGGTAGTAAATGGAGCATATATTTTCCACCACCTTCTCGCCGGATTCATCCTCTCTGCTGTAACGTGCCAGCACCACCAGATCCTTCATGCCGTCCCCGTCCACATCTCTTCCGTTGATTCCCTTAAGAGAATACAGGCCGTCATAATCCAGCATAGGCTGAAAACTCCAGACAATCTCCCCCTGTTCATTTACCAGATAAATAAGAAAGAAATCATACCAGGCCATCCGAAACACGCCCGGAACCACCTGCAGCCGCCCCAGCCGCTCAAATTCCCGTGTATACTGCTGATCCTCAAAAATGGAAAATCCGTGCTCTTTCAATTCTTCCAGGGTAGTTGCCGTATACAGAAACTCCGTGGATACCCCGTCTCTCACAAAAAAGAGAATCTGATTGGTGCTTTTGTTCATGCTGAACCGGTTGATTTTATCGGAAATCCGCCAGTCCCGGTAGAGACTGCCCTCTCCCTGAAAAATCACATCTCCCACCTTATAGGGAATCCCCGCATAGCTTCCTGTGGGATTTTCACACCGGCTGATTAAGATAATATCCTTAAGGCCGTCTCCATTTACATCTGAAAATGCAACGCCGCTCACATCCTTTACCGCCTGCCTGAGCTCTCCGGCAATCCGGTAATTCGCCTCAAGCTGATTATACCGGTACGCCACCTGCCCCTCCTCATCCATAAAAAAGAGGGCCAGCCGGTTCAGACTGCGGTCAATGGCCGGAACAAGGAGCAGCTCTTCGGAACGAATGGATTCCAAAGTTACCGGAAATATCTGATCGTTCATGACCTCATACTGATTTTCTTCCAGGTCCTCCATATGATCAATGGAAGCAAACCGTTCCTCGTAAGCCTGATACTCTCTTAAAAGTCCCTCATCCTCTCCGGCTGCCTTTCCGGTGAGAATCGGAAAGAAAAGCAGCCCAATGAACAAGGCCCCACTTTCCAGGCCCCTTTTTACTTTTTTTCTTCCGCTTTTCTTCCACCTCCGGTTCATGGCTCTTCCCATTCCTCCTCAGCAGGTCTCCATGCCTGTCCAAACTTTACATCCTGAAACAGGGCCGCAAGCCCTGTAATCTGCTTCAGCCGCAGAATTTCATCCCGATCCATTCCCAGATGCCTGGAAATCCAGGCGTCGGAACGTCCCAAATCATGCAGCTCTTTCACAATATTGCTCATCAAATCCACGTCATGGTTTCCCCTTGCCCGATTGTGGCGGATGGTGCTTGCCATCCGGCGGTCAAGGGGCTTATCAATCACGGACACCGGAAGCCGGCCATCCTCCCGCTCATAGATATCCGGGTAATCCAGCATTACCCGATAGCGGTGAAAACCATCCACAATAATGTACACATCCCTGCTCTTATCGTAATAGCATACAATGGGCATAGTGTACCCGTCTTCCCGAATGCTCTCATAGAGCAGCTTCATCTCCGGAGGCGCCACCGTATTGGGATTGTAGGTATTTGGTTCAATCTTTCCGATTGGTACTGATATCACCTGGTAAACAGGACTTTTAAATTTCATAATTACATTTCCTCTAAACTTTTGTATTTGCTCCGAATGGCATCAATCTGCTTTTGCTGCTGGCGGCTGATTCCAAAGCCCATAAACCGGCAGGTATGATCATTTTTTAAAATGCAGTAGCACATTCGCTTCCAGCTTGGAATGTCTTTGGTGGATTTGATATCATCTGTGTGATCCGGTATCTTCCCTATGAATACAATGCGGGACTTCCGGTTTAGAGTATAATTAGAAACCCCGTTCCGGCGAATCCGATATCCATGCTCCAGAAGCTCCTGAATGGTTTCCTCATCCAGTCCTCCTCCCGTCTCATGCCAGAACTTAATAGAGGTATTGAACTTCTTTACATAATTATTGCGAAGCCGGGCAGGCAGGGTATCCAAAAGAAATTCCGTGTAGGACTTCCAGGTGTGTCCCTCCGGCAGGGTTATATTCCGATAGCCCATAGCCTTGGTCTTGCCATAAACGGCGGCAAAATTGGCTCCCTGAACACGCCCTACCAGCTTTACCCAAATCTCCGGGTCGATAACCCGGTAGAGATTCAGTGAGTCTTTCGAATAATCGTTAAAGGGTGAAGCCACACGCATCTGAGACACCTTTAAGCCTGCTTTATAGTAAAGGTCATAGAGGTGGTTGTAGTCATATTCAAAGATACAATTGGCATGCCATACATCCTCCAGGGACCAGTCATACATAGGAGAAGCGCACCATACGTCCTTAAAGGTTCTGCTAATCCAGCATTCTCCGTGATACCCATATTTTTTGTTTAAAAATCCGCTGTATCTTTGGAGAGATTCACTGGCCCGTATTCCAAGAAGACAGGCTGTTTTTTTGTTCTCATGGGACATTCGATACCACCGGCCGAACTGCTTGGCCAAATCCTCCTGATGCATCCGGTAGCGGTAAGTTGTGACGGGGTTATTTCCCATATGTATCACATATTTCCCTTTGGGAAGATCCCGAACCCAGAGCTCCTGTTTTTTATCGTCCCACGGATACCAGTACATTTCATAGCTTCCCACCGCCGTCCGGGTGGCCATGGGAAGGCATACCCAGTAAAGCTCCACCCCCGGCTCCTTTTTCAGGCGCTCAAAGGTTCGCTTTACATATTCTGTTGTCACCGTATACTGTGCTTCAAAATCCTGGTGAAATACTCCTATCCGTTTCTCTGGAAAATGCTCCTTTCGGTAATCCAATACCAGGTTCAGCAGAAGTCCGCTGTCTTTCCCTCCTGAAAATGAAACATATATATTGTCAAATTCCTCAAAAATAAATTTCAGCCGTTTTCTGAGCGCTTCATACACATTCTGCTCCAAATACTCCCGTACCATCATGAATCTCCTCCTGGCTGTACTGTCTTTTGTAGTCCTGCATAACGGTATCTTCTAAGGCGGACGACCTCCGCTAAAATATAATTTATCACATTGCCCAAGTAAATTCAATAAAGCAAAAACAACTGGGAAAAATGATGCAAAAAAGATGCGAAAAAGACCTCCCGGCAGCTCTCTGGCTTTATCCGAAAGGTCTTTTTCTTTATCCTGCTATCCGCACTATTATTTACTCAATCTTGCTGTATCCAAAGGTATTCACAATGGCATCCACTTTCTGATTATTCTTGCACATAGGACAGTTATGAAATTCATAGGTATGGTAGTCCGGAATATCTTTCTGAGTAAAAATGGACTTTACTTCAATGGAACGGGCCTTATTCACCGCACTGAAAATAGCATTGATTCCCTGGATTCTTCCGCCGTAATACTCAATGCATTTTAAGTTCTGCTCCAGAGTTTTTCCCGTGGTGGCCGTAGCCAGAAGAAGCAGCACATTCTTATCCCGAATCATCATCTGCATATTATCCCGGAAAATAATCTGTCCGTCCGTATGGGGCTCGGGACTCGCTATGTAAATAGTCTTGTGCCGGTTCATGGACATAATTCCCGCATTGGTCAGCTCCTCCGCCAGATAAGCCCCGATTACGGCACACCCCTCCACACAGACAATGGTATCCACCACCGTGTAGTTGCAGTATTGCGCCAAAATCCTGGCCGCAGCCTGCGCCTCTTTCTGTCTCGTCTTCAGCATGGCCAGATCAATATAGTAATTGATATGGGAATGATTGGTAGCAAAATGGCCGGGAATAACTCGAAGCAGCACCTCCCGATCTGCCTGTGCCGGAATCTTATACATACGTGTTTCCATAAAGCCTGCCTCCTTTTCTTCTTTAATATGTATTCTCAAAATTCTCTTGCCGCCTCCATTGCCAGCTTCAAGAATACACTTATTTTTTTCTGCTTTTTCAAATTTTTGTTCTTGCTCTTAAAGATAAAGGTGCTTTTTAGAATTGCAGATTTTTCCCTTACGGCTCATAAAATTTCAATTCAAAAGAATTCTTGATAATCTCACGTCCCTCGGCAATGCTCTTAACGGCTCCCGTGGCCACAAACTGTACAATGCTGTTCCCAAGGACGGACCCCTCCGTAGGACCTGCCACCACTCGCTTTTTGGTGGCTTTCGCCGTCAGCTCGCAGAGCAATTCATCCTGAATGCCGCCGCCTACCATATTAATACAGGGAATGGTTTTTCCGGTAATCTCCTCCATACCCTCAATAGACTTCCGGTATTCCTCCGTCAGACCATTGTAAATAGCCATAGCCATCTCGCCTAAGCCCTTCGGTCTGCCCTGGCCCTTTTCCTCGCAGTAGGCCACAATCTCTTTCATCATATTCAAAGGCGCCGTAAATCTCGGATCCTTGGGATCGATGATAAAGTCCTGACGCTTGGCTGCTCTGGCTGCCTTGATAATATCCGGGAAAGATACCTCCTCCTCAAATTCGCACCAGTTCTTTCTGAGGTTCTGCATAATCCAAAGACCATTAATATTCTTCATAAACTGAATCTTGCCGTCAATACTACCCTCGTTGGTGTAATTGTACTTATAAGAAGTCTCATTTAAAATAGGTTCATCCAGAACAATCCCCAGCAAAGACCAGGTTCCGCAGCTTAAAAATGCCGCATCCTGAGACTCCAGCGGCGCACCTGCCACAGCAGAGGCCGTATCATGGCTTCCCACGGCAATCAGCTTCACACCGGAAAGTCCTGTTTCTTCCTCCACCTCAGGAAGCAGATCCCCAATAACAGTTCCCGGCATTACAATGTCACCAAAGAGCTCCTTTTTCAATCCCAGCTTCTCAATCAAATCAAAATCCCACTCCCGCTTTCTGGCATCCAAAAGCTGAGAAGTGCTGGCAAAGGTATACTCCGTATACATAATTCCCGTGAGGAAATACCCAAACAGTTCCGGCATGAAGAGCAGTCTCTTGGCATTGTCCAGGATCACCGGACGCATGCCTTTCTCCGCATAAAGCTGGAAAATGGAATTAAAATACATAAACTCAATTCCCGTCCGATTGTAAAGCTCTTCCAAAGGAATAATCTTCCCAATCTCTTCCATTACGCCATCTGTTCTGGGATCCCGATAATTAACCGGATTGCCAATCAGATTGCCGTCCTTGTCAAATAATCCGTAGTCCACACCCCAGGTATCCACAGCCAGACTTTGAATCGGAACCTTTTTTGCTGCGGCCTTTTTAAGGCCCTGCTTCATTTCATGATACAGACGGAACAGATCCCAGTAAATATGTCCTCCGATCCGTACCTCATTGTTCGGAAAGCGATGCAGCTCTTCCAGCTCCAGCTTTCCATCCTCCAGCTTGCAAAGAACCATTCTTCCGCTGGATGCTCCAAAGTCAAACGCCAGATTGTAAAAAACCTCTCCCATAGTAAATAATTCCTTTCTATTATTAGTTCCGCAATACCCTTTCCAGCACCACTAGTCTAGAACGATTTCTGACCACAAAAACATGTGTCCATAAATCGTTCTGGCACTGTCAGGGTATTGCTGTTTTAGTTCCGCAATACCCCTTGCGTCACCTATTACCTCACTTATTCCTCCGGCACAACCAGACGCACTCCCCGTTCCGCCAGAAATGCCTTCCATTCCTCTGCAAGATTCCGGTCTGTTACCAGAATGTCGCCCCGCTTCATCTGCATGGTTTTTACAAAAGAAACCTTGTCAAACTTGCTGCTGTCCACCGCAAGAACCGCCGTATCCGCACAGGAATACATCACATTCTTAATGTCACTGTCAAGCTCATTGGAATCTGTCAGGCCGTTATGAATATCAATTCCCTTGCAGGAAAAAACCGCTTTGTCCACATGGTAGCCATTTAATACCTTTTGAGCTGCATTTCCCACCAGAGACAGGGAGGTTTCATTTAGATTTCCTCCGGTAGATATCACCTGAATCCCCTCATGGCCTGCCAGTTCAATCAGTACCTCCACAGAATTGGTGATTACAGTCAGCTTACTCTTGCTCTTCAGCTCCTTAGCAATCATCAGAGAGGTAGATGAGGCATCCATCATGATCCGATCTCCTTCTTCTATGAGATCCGATACCAGCCTGGCAATAATCTGCTTCTCACTGCGGTTCGTCTTCTCTCGAATTCGCAGAGGCATATCCACCTTCGTATTTTTATTCAGGACAGCGCCGCCATAGGTCTTCTTTACATAGCCCTCGCTCTCCAGCTTCTCCAAATCCCGGCGGATCGTCTCATCCGTCACATCATACCGTTTACTCAGCTCCGATACTAAAACCCTCTGCTCTTTTTGCAGAATCGCCAGAATCTCATTTTTCCGTTCAATGGCCAGCATGACTATCACCCGTTTCAAGTATTGCAGCATCTCTTCTAATACTCCATATACAACAATTTCTGTCCGCTAAATGCTGCCTCCATAAATTGTTTTGACACTGTTGGAGATACTGCTGTTTATAGTTTCCCAATATTTTTATCTCTTTGTCCAGTTTAACACATTTCTTTTTGTTTTTATAGGTTTTTTTGGTGACATTTTGGTAAAAATTTTACGAAATCGTTACAATTCACACCAACGCCAGATTTTGCCGGGTTTTTATTTATTAAGGTGTGAATTGCAACGGGGACTGCCCATTTAAAGTCGCCTTTGGCGAAGGGCAGTCCCTTTGGCTCCATAACTGCATTGGCTCCACACCAATCAGCGGAGTGATTGGCGTGGGGGTGAACAATAACATGAAATGAACAAAAAGCCGCTGAAATAATAAGACTACCGCAATGTATTCACTTAAATATGACAAAATTTATGCATACATCACAGCAGTCTTTCATAAGTATCTTTTTATTCTTCTAACAGTTTCACGTAATCCTCTTTTGTAAAAGGTATTTCCAAAGCTTTGCAGGCATCTATCACACGCTCCGGACTGGAGGAGCCATACAAAGGAACGCAGGCAAAAGGCTGGCAAAAGAAAAATCCCAATATCACCTGCGTAAGAGAGCATTCATATCTCTTTTGAAGCTCTTTCATTCTATGGGCCACCCTCATATTCCCCGGCGTATAGTAAGCATTTTCCTGTACTCCTTCCTCGCCTTTCGCCTCAAGAATGTGGAAAAATCCGCTGCAGTTTCCCATATAAGGCATTGCCAGGTTTCCGGGATTGTCCATATGATACTGATAAGACTCGCCTTTGATATAGCCCAATGTATCATCAGCAAGAGGATTCATATACTTCATTCCCAGGTTCAAAAGGCTCTGGTCTGCCACGAAACTGCGGTATCCTTTTTTTGCACAATAGTCATCTGTAGCTTTCATTCGATCCGCATCCCAGTTGGAGCAGCCATAATAACGGATTTTTCCGGCTTTCACGAATTCCTCCATGACCTCAATTTCTTCCTCCACAGACTGGCTCCTGTTATCTCTGTGGTAAAAATAGAGATCAATATAATCTGTACGAAGCTGCTTCAGTGACCCGTCCAGATCCTCCGTCATATCCCCACGAGTCATCCGGCTCTCATGAAGATCCGGAGTGGTTCTTGTCATATCCGGATGTCCCCCTTTGGTAATCAGCACGATCTGGCTGCGCTTGCCGCTGCGTGCCAGCCAGTCGCCTACCACACGCTCGGAACGTGCTTTCTCTCCAGGTACCCAGTCAGAATACACATGTGCCGTGTCAATTACATTACCGCCCTGCTCCAGATAGGTGCCGATAATCCGATCCGCTTTTGCCCCATCCCATTTGAGACCTGCGTCCACAGTACCCAGACCGATGGGATACAGGGACAGATCCGTATTTGGTATTGCAATTCGTTTTTCCATCCTTATGCCTCCGTTTCCTTTCTATAATTTCATCTTTAGGATACCGTTTACCGGAATCAAAGTCAAGAAAAGCAGGGCTGCTTCACGGGAAAAATTCTTATTTTCCCCGTGAAGCAGCCCTGCCGCTGCGATTCCAGACATTCATTATTCACCAAATATAGGCGCATATTCTTCCTGCCTGTTCTCATTCTATCATTCGTTATGATTCATACTCTTACTCAGCCTTATATAAATCTCCAAGCTTCTTCAGATACTCATATCTTGCCTTAGCAGTTGCTTCCGCCTTGTCAAACAGCTCCGCAGCTCTTTCCGGATTTGCACGCTTCAGAGCATTGTAACGTACCTCGCCGTCCAGGAACTCCTTGTAGTCTCCTGTGGGCTCCTTGCTGTCCAGAGTAAAGGCATCCTTGCCCTCTGCCGCTGCAGCCGGATTGAACCGGAAGCAGTGCCAGTAACCAGCCTTAACTGCCAATTCTTCCTCGGTCTGAGCCTTGCTCATGCCCTTCTTAATACCATGGTTGATACAGGGAGCGTAAGCAATGATAAGGGACGGTCCCGGATATGCTTCTGCCTCTGCGATTGCCTTTACACACTGATTAAAGTCAGCACCCATAGCAATCTGTGCAACGTATACATAACCATAGCTCATAGCGATGGAAGCCAGATCCTTCTTCTTCACATCCTTACCGCCTGCTGCAAACTGTGCAATAGCACCGGTAGGAGTAGCCTTGGAGGACTGTCCGCCTGTATTGGAGTAAACCTCGGTATCGAATACCATTACATTTACATCCTGTCCGCTTGCCAGTACATGGTCAACGCCGCCGAAACCAATATCGTATGCCCAGCCGTCACCGCCGAAGATCCACTGAGACTTCTTAGCCAGGAAATCCTTATCCTTAAGGATCTCTTTGCCCTCGTCGCATCCGCATGCCTCTAAAGCCGCAACCAGCTTATCGGTAGCTGCTCCGTTGGCTGCTCCTACATTATAGGTATCAAGCCACTCCTGTGCTGCTGCCTTTACATCGTCTCCAGCCTTGACCATCAGAGCCTCAACCTTTGCTTTCAGACCGCCTCTTACGGCACGCTGAGCCAGACTCATACCATAACCGAACTCTGCCGCATCCTCAAACAGGGAGTTGGACCATGCAGGACCCTGACCCTTCTGATTTACAGTGTAAGGTGTGGAGGGTGAGGAGTTGCCCCAGATAGAGGAACATCCTGTTGCATTTGCAATATACATTCTGTCACCGAACAGCTGCGTAATCAGCTTAGCGTAAGGTGTCTCACCACAGCCTGCGCATGCTCCGGAGAACTCAAGGAGCGGTGTCTTGAACTGGCTGCCCTTTACGGTAGCTTCCTTAAACTTAGCGATAACATCTGCTTTCTCCGGCAGGGTTACGCCGTAATCGAATACCTTCTGGGACTCGATGTTGGCTTCCATGTTCTCCATAACAAGTGCCTTTGCCCCCTTCTTGCCCGGGCAGACATTTGCACAGGAGCCGCAGCCTGTACAGTCAAGTGCGGAGATAGCCATTACGAACTTGTACTCCGGCATTCCGGTCATATCCAGCATCTTGGTTCCTTCCGGTGCCGCTGCTGCTTCCTCTGCAGTCATAGCGATAGGACGGATAACTGCATGTGGGCAGACATAGGAACATCTGTTACACTGGATACAGTTCTCCGGCTGCCATACAGGAATATCTACGGCAATGCCACGCTTCTCATAAGCCGAGGAACCGCTGGGAGTGGTGCCGTCCACATAATCCTTAAATGCGGATACGGGTAAGGAATTACCCTCCTGAGCATTTACCTTTGCCTGAATATCATTAACAAAGCTTACTACGTCCGCTCTTCCGCCCTCTGCATGGGTAGTAGTCAGTCCCTCGTCTGCTGCGCTCTTCCAGCTCTCGGGAACCTGAATCTCTACGATCTGCTTTGCGCCTGCATCAATGGCGTCATAGTTCATCTGAACGATAGCATCACCCTTACGTCCGTAGGTTGCCTTTGCTGCAGCCTTCATCAGATCGATAGCCTGCTCCTCAGGAATGATGTTAGCCAGCTTGAAGAATGCGGACTGAAGCACGGTGTTGATACGTCCGCCAAGTCCGATCTCTTTACCAATCTTAATACCGTCAATTACATAGAACTTAATATTGTGATTTGCAATAAAGCTCTTTACCTGTCCGGGAAGATGCTTCTCAATGCCATCCATATCCCAGGGGCAGTTCAAAAGGAAAGTTCCTCCGTCTACCAGCTCCTGTACCATATTGTACTTGCGTACATAGGAAGGATTGTGGCAGGCTACAAAGTTTGCCTTGTGAATCAGGTAGGTAGACTTAATGGGGCTCTTACCAAAACGCAGATGAGACATGGTTACGCCGCCGGACTTCTTGGAATCATAGTCAAAGTAAGCCTGTGCATACATGTCTGTGTTGTCACCGATGATCTTGATGGAGTTCTTATTTGCACCAACCGTACCGTCAGCGCCAAGACCCCAGAACTTGCAGTTGATGGTTCCTTCCGGAGTAGTTACCAGAGGCGCACCCGGATCAAGGGACAGATTGGTTACATCATCTACGATACCAATGGTGAACTTCTGCTTGTCTGCATTCTTGTATACGGCTACGATCTGAGCCGGTGTAGTGTCCTTGGATCCAAGTCCGTAACGGCCGGTAAAGATCGGTGTGTCGTTGAACTTTGTACCCTTGAGAGCTGCAACTACATCCAGGTAGAGGGGCTCACCCAGAGCTCCGGGCTCCTTGGTTCTGTCAAGAACCGTAATCTTCTTAACGCTGTCCGGAATAGCAGCTACCAGTGCCTCTGCGCTGAACGGACGGTACAGACGTACCTTTACAACGCCAACTTTCTCGCCTGCTGCTACCAGATAGTCAATAGTCTCTTCAATGGTATCGCATACGGAACCCATAGCCACGATCACATGCTCCGCATCCGCTGCACCATAGTAATTAAACAGCTTGTAGTCTGTTCCAATCTTTGCATTTACCTTGTCCATGTACTCCTGAACGATTGCAGGCAGTGCATCGTAGTAGGGGTTGCATGCCTCTCTTGCCTGGAAGAAAATATCCGGGTTCTGAGCGGAACCTCTCTGGCAGGGATGGTTGGGATTCAGAGCATTTTTACGGAATGCGTCAATAGCATCCATATCAACCATATCCTTCAGATCTTCATAATCCCATGTCTCAATCTTCTGGATCTCATGAGAAGTCCGGAAACCGTCAAAGAAGTTAATGAACGGAATCTTACCCTTAATTCCTGCACAGTGAGCAACAGGCGTTAAGTCCATAACCTCCTGCACGCTGGACTCACAGAGCATAGCCGCACCGGTCTGACGACATGCATAGACATCAGAGTGATCTCCAAAAATAGATAATGCATGGCTTGCAAGAGCACGTGCGGAAACATTGAATACACCGGGAAGCTGCTCGCCGGCCACCTTATACAGGTTGGGAATCATAAGCAGCAGACCCTGGGAAGCAGTAAAGGTGGTAGTAAGAGCACCTGCTGCCAGAGAACCGTGTACAGCACCTGCCGCACCTGCCTCAGACTGCATCTCCGTTACCTGTACGGTTTGTCCAAAGATATTGGTTCTTCCCTGTGTTGCCCACTCATCCGTAGCCTCAGCCATAACGGATGACGGTGTGATAGGATAGATTGCAGCAACATCTGAATATGCATAGGATACATGAGCCGCCGCATGATTACCATCCATGGTCTTCATTTTTCTCGCCATTTTGTCTTTTCCTCCTTAAATTGTTATGCCCTGGTAAGACTTTCCCAAGCGGGCGCTAGGGATACTTCCAAAGCATTCCATATGTAAATTATTCTAACATATCCCCCTTAAATTGTCCATTTCAATGTTGTATTTTTTGCTGTACAAAACTCCTGGTTTGTTACAATTCACACCCTATGTCAGATTTTATAAAGTTTTTAGTTTATAGGGGTGCGAATTGTAACAGGGACTGCCCATTTTAAGTCGCTTTCAGCGAGGGGCAGTCCCTCTGGCCCCATAACTGTGCTGGCTCCCAGCCAATCAGCGGAGTGATTGGCTGGGTCTGAACAGTAACCCTGGTTTACGCAATTTTTTTCATTTTGAAGTTATCATTCCTCTGTTTAAATCTTTTAATATCATTTGAAAAATATTTGATTCTTATACAAGCCAATACTTTTATGCCGACATTTTTATACAAAGTAATACATTTCCTTAATTATCCTTGATTTTACAATTTTCATTTGTTATACTGCTTTTGTAACAGCTTCTTATTATCTGGCAATTCGCCGCATATCCCTTTTACAGACAGAAAGGAGATTTTTTTGGAAACAAATCACGATTTATACAAACAGCCTTCCTTTTCTCCAAAATCTATTTTTTTCTGGGAACAGGGTATGGCAAAGGGCAAAGCAGGCTGCATTCTGGAAACATTGTCCGATCATGGAAAGGTTCCTCTCGGAATCCAGGAACAGATTCTGCACCAAACAAGCTTTTTTCAGCTGGATCGCTGGTTCCTTTTGGCCCGACAAGTGCGGTCCGTAGAAGAATTTATCAACCGTATGTAAGAAATCACATACCTTTTATATCTTTTCCTTCTGCTATTTTCTTTAACGCAACCGATTCATTCCTGTTTATTTCATGTAGCGGGATATCTTTCTTCTAAACCATTCTTTTGGAAAAGGTACTGGTAAAATTAATTTGACAATTGTAAAAGGTTTTTTTTAATGGACTGGTATTTTAAAGCGGGATCTATTATACTTAAAAATACCTTTTCAAAAGATGCTGTTTCGATTATACTTTTCCATTTTGGAAGTGAAAGGAGGATAATCTTGTTAGATTCAAATGATCTTTCGGCTATTGCCGAAATAGTGGAACATGCTATTCGGGAATCCGAGGTCCGTATGGCCGGGCTGATTCAGGGTTCCGAGACCCACATGACTGGGCTGATTCAGGAGTCTGAAACCCGCATGACCGGGCTGATTCAGGAGTCTGAAACCTGCGTGACCGGGCTGATCCAGGAGTCTGAAACCTGCGTGACCGGGCTGATCCAGGAGTCTGAAACCCGCATGACCGGACTGATCCAGGAGTCTGAGACCCGTATGACCGGGCTGATCCAGGAGTCTGAGACCCGTATGACCGGGCTGATTCAAAAATCTGTTCAGGAGTCTGAGACCCGCACGACCGGACTGATTCAAAAATCTATTCAGGAGTCTGAGACCCGCACGACCGGACTGATTCAAAAATCTATTCAGGAGTCTGAGGCCCGCATGACCGGACTGATTCAAAAATCTGTTCAGGAGTCTGAGACCCGCACGACCGGACTGATTCAAAAGTCTATTCAGGAGTCTGAGACCCGCATGACTAAACAAATGAAAAAAATGATTTACAAATCAGAATCCATGCTATTTGATGAAATGGATCGTTACGATAAAAAGAATGAAAAACGTTTTGACAAAATTGAGCATCAGCTCGAGGGGCTAAAAGATATCTATCGAATCACAAAAAATGAAGCAGAAACCATTAATATCCTGCTCCGTGCTATGGATAACTTTGAAAAACGCCTTACCGCTTTGGAGGTAAGAACTGCAACCGCTTAAGTCTGGCATTTCATACCCTGCGGGTACACCCTAACACCTGTCACTTGGAAGGGCAGACTTTACTTGTTTATGTATAATATTAGTAAAAAAATCTGCTACATATTTGATAGGATATAATGGTGTTCATGAATTACAGTTTCATGATACAGTTTGGCGCTGCGGATAATGTATTTCTTACTTCCGCAGCGCCAAATTTATCTTTGAAATCTTTATCACACTTCATTCATCCAAGGCTTCCTTCACCTTGTCCATAAACCGTTTCTTTCCTTTTCCGCTTTTTCCGGAATTGGACACGCCATTTACGGCATCATCATAAGCACGCAGAGCTTCCTTGGCATCCTTGCTTAAATCCGTGGGAACCTGAACTACCAAGGTTACATAATGATCCCCACGCACATTCTTATTCCGCAGGGACGGCACTCCCTTGCCCTTTAAGCGCACACGGGTATCCGTCTGTGTTCCGGCCTTTACATCATACTCTACCTCGCCGTCCACAGTCTTAATCCGCACAGTGCCTCCCAAAGCAGCCGTTACAAAGCTGATAGGCGCTGTAGAATAGATATTTGTATCCTGCCTCTGGAAAATGGGATGTCTGCTTACCAGTACCTCCACCAGAAGATCTCCTCTGGGACCGCCGTTCACGCCCGGTTCTCCCTTGCCCCGGATACGAATGCTCTGTCCGTTGTCAATTCCTGCCGGTACGGTCACGGCAATCTTCTTCTTATTTGAGATATAGCCGGTTCCATAGCAGTCCGGACATTTTTCCTTAATTACCTTACCCGTTCCGTTACAATCGGGACAAGTGCGCACATTCTGTACCATGCCAAAGAGAGACTGCTGGGTATAAACTACCTGGCCCTTTCCTCCGCACTTGGAACAGGTAATGGGAGAGGTGCCCGGCTTTGCTCCCGTACCATGACACTTATCGCACTCGTC
Organism: Candidatus Merdisoma sp. JLR.KK006; assembly: GCF_036941035.1. Taxonomy (NCBI): domain Bacteria; kingdom Bacillati; phylum Bacillota; class Clostridia; order Lachnospirales; family Lachnospiraceae; genus Candidatus Merdisoma; species Candidatus Merdisoma sp. JLR.KK006. Next base: position 41,710 of record NZ_JAYMNS010000003.1, read on the forward strand.
TTTCAGCGTAAGTTCAATCTCCTTGTCACAGCCAAATACGGCCTCCCCAAAGGTGACGCGAATCTGTGCCCTTATGTTCGCTCCCTGCATAGGTCCATTGTTAGCCCTCCGGCTGCGGCCGCCGCCAAACAGATCGCCGAAAATATCCCCAAAGATATCTCCCATATCTGCGCCGGTAAAATCAAAACCGCCAAAGCCGCCTCCGCCGGCGCCGCCCTCAAAGGCCGCATGGCCAAACTGATCGTACTGACGGCGTTTGTCCGGATCGCTCAATACTGCGTAAGCCTCGGATGCCTCCTTGAACTTTTTCTCCGCTTCCTGATCTCCGGGATTCATATCCGGATGATATTTTTTTGCCAGCTGGCGGTACGCTTTCTTAATTGCGGCATCATCCGCATTCTTGTCTATGCCCAGGACCTCATAATAGTCTCTTTTCTGTTCTGCCATTCTTTCCTCCATCTGACGCACCTGCTGCGTCATCCAGGTTGATTCGGAAAATTATTTCCAAATCTTTATTTCCCCTTTTTGAATACTTCTTCATTTCTCCTGCCATTAAACTGTCAGCCATTATAATAAACCCACATGCATCCCATTGGCGCACCACCATAAATGAAAGTCGGCAGTGGTGCATGGTGCATCCCTGAACTTAGCTTTCTGCTACGCAGAAAAGGATCTTTCATTGTAAGACAATTATAGTTCAATCAGATAAATACAGCCAAATTCCAAGGAAAGCGGACAGATCGTTTGTTCACTTTCCTTGGAATCTGTTTTACAGCCTTCTGCAGCGATTTAGCTTTACCAGTCCAAACCGGTCCGGCTTTCTTACTTTATACCTCTCGATAATCTCCGTCAACCACGTCGTCGGCCGGTCCTGCACCTGCGCCCATTTCCGGACCTGGTCCTGCCTGGCCCTGGGCTGCCTGTGCCTGGGCGTATACTTTCTCGAATACCTTCTGGGCCGCATTCATCAGCTTCTCCTTGCCGGATTTCAGCTCATCCAGCTCGGAATCGGAAAGCTCCTGCTGATCCTTGGTTCTCTCCAGAACCGCTTTCAGAGAAGTAAGCTCTGCCTCTACTGCGGACTTGTCAGCAACATCAATCTGCTCTCCCACTTCCTCCAGGGCCTTCTCGGTCTGGAATACCATGGCATCTGCGTCATTTCTGGCATCAATGCCCTCTTTGCGCTTCTTATCCTGTGCTTCAAATTCCGCCGCTTCCTTTACGGCTTTCTCAATGTCGCTGTCGGACATGTTGGAGCCTGCAGTGATAGTAATGTGCTGTTCCTTGCCGGTTCCCAGATCCTTTGCGGAAACATTTACGATACCGTTGGCGTCAATGTCAAAGGTTACCTCAATCTGGGGCATTCCACGTCTTGCAGGAGGAATTCCGTCCAGACGGAACTGTCCTAAGGACTTGTTGTCTCTTGCAAACTGGCGCTCGCCCTGTACTACGTTAATATCCACGGCTGTCTGATTATCTGCTGCTGTGGAGAAGATCTGGCTTTTCTTGGTGGGGATGGTTGTATTACGCTCAATAAGACGGGTTGCAATACCTCCCTGAGTCTCGATGGACAGAGACAATGGGGTTACATCCAAAAGCAGGATATCGCCTGCGCCTGCATCGCCGGCCAGCTTGCCGCCCTGGATGGAAGCACCGAGAGCCACACACTCATCCGGATTCAGTGATTTGCTGGGCTCATGTCCTGTCAGCTGTTTTACCTTATCCTGTACGGCCGGAACACGGGTGGAACCGCCTACTAACAGCACCTTTCCAAGCTCAGACGCCGTAATGCCTGCATCCTTTAAAGCTGCCTGAACAGGATTTGCGGTGCGCTCAACCAGGTCATGGGTCAGCTCGTCGAATTTTGCTCTTGTAAGGTTCATGTCAAAATGCTTGGGTCCCTCGGAGGTGGCTGTGATGAAAGGCAGGTTGATATTGGTGGTAGTTGCGCTGGAAAGCTCTTTCTTCGCTTTCTCTGCCGCCTCTTTCAGTCTCTGGAGCGCCATCTTGTCACCGGAGAGATCCACACCCTCGGTGCGCTTGAACTCTGCCAGCATATAGTCAGTAATCTTCTGGTCGAAATCATCGCCGCCCAGACGGTTGTCACCGGCTGTTGCCAAAACCTCGATAACGCCGTCGCCAATCTCAATGATGGACACATCGAAAGTACCGCCGCCTAAGTCGTATACCATGATTTTCTGCTCTTTTTCATTGTCCAGACCGTAAGCCAGTGCTGCGGCCGTAGGCTCGTTGATGATACGCTTTACATCCAGGCCGGCAATCTTACCTGCATCTTTGGTAGCCTGTCTCTGAGCATCATTGAAGTAGGCCGGAACGGTGATAACGGCTTCGGTTACTTTCTCGCCCAGATAGTTCTCCGCATCTGCTTTCAGCTTCTGAAGAATCATAGCGGAAATCTCCTGGGGAGAGTACTTTTTGTCATCAATTGTTACTCTGTGATCCGTACCCATATCTCTCTTAATAGAAGAAATGGTTTTTTCGGAGTTGGTTACTGCCTGACGCTTTGCGGGCTCACCTACCAGACGCTCTCCGGTCTTTGTGAATGCCACTACGGACGGTGTGGTTCTTGCTCCCTCTGTATTGGCGATTACCACTGGTTTTCCGCCCTCCATAACTGCTACACAGCTATTTGTTGTTCCTAAGTCGATTCCAATAATTTTGCTCATAATAGAGACCTCCTCATTTATTGTTAGTTAGTTGTTAATATATTTATTTCGCAGTGAAACTTAGGAAAGCCTTGCTTTCCTTCATGTGCGAGCTTTCCCCCAAGGGACCTTCTCTTGACCTACGGTCAATTCACCTTGCGCATCAGTTCGCTACTTTCACCATGCTGTGACGAATAACGCTTTCTTTGTAGGTATAACCTTTCTGAAACTCTTCCGCTACAATATTTTCTCCCAGCTCTTCGTCCTCTATGTGCATCACCGCATTGTGAAGATTGGGATCAAATTCCCGGCCGGCGGCTTCTATGGGCGCCACACCTAAATCTGTCAGCACTGTCATAAGCTGCTTGTAAATCTTATCCATTCCCTCAATCACAGGATTGGTTCGCTCTTCTTCCGGAACGGCTGCTATGCCTCTCTCGAAGTTATCGACCACCGGGAGAATCTTCTCAATCACATCCCTGGCTCCAACCTCGTACATATGAGACTTCTCTTTCTCCGTGCGCTTGCGGAAGTTGTCAAACTCCGCCATCTGGCGCCTTACCCGGTCCTCTAGCTCATCTATCTTTTCGTCCCTGGGGTCCTTTTTCTTTTTCTTTTTTCCTAAAAAGGATTTTTCCTTTTTCTCCTTGGGCTCCTCAGAGGCTTCCTCACCGGCTTCTGTTTCTTTTTCTTCCGCCGGTTCTTCTGGTTCCCCTGCTTCCTGCTGTTCCAATTCCTGCTCCTGTTCAGCACCGGCAGCTTCCTTTTGGAGTTCTTCCTCCTTTGTCATCTCTTCCTGATTCATTTCCTTTTCCACGGGTCTTTACCCCTTTCCGTTTCCTTATTCCTGCTTTCTGTTATATATCTCATCCAACTGTTCCGTGAGGGTTTTTAAGGTATTCACCACATTTTCATAGTCCATTCGCTTCGGCCCTATGATACCAATGGTGCCCCGCAGTCCGTCTCCCAGTTCGTAGGTGGCTGTCACCACACTGCAGTCCTTCATGGCCTGCACCGGAAGCTCCTGCCCGATATACACCTGTATGCCCTGGCCCGTACCGCCCTCCAAGGTCCGGTTTACCAGATCGGTCAGCTCCTGCTTTTCCTCAAAGGTGCTTAAAATCTCACTGGCCTTTCCATTCTCGGACAACTCCGGATAACGGAAAATGTTGGTGGTTCCGGAGGTATAAATCTCTACCTCTTCTTCCGAATGAATCACCTCAGCCACCGCATCAATCACATCAGCTACCAGCTCACTGTGAGCTCCTGCCTGCTCCTTTAAGCTCTTAATCATGGCCAGATTAATTTCCTCAATGGCCAGCCCGTTCAGAACACTGTTTAACAGGATATTCAGCTTGAGCACCGTCTCCTGGTCAAGCTCCTCCGTTACGGGAATCACCTTGTTCCGCACCAGATTCCCGTCCATCATAATGACAGTAAGAATCTGTGTGGAGCTTACCTTGGAAAGCTGGATGAACTTCAGCTTCTTCTGATGATAAGTAGGTGCCGATACCATGGTTGCATAATTAGTATTGGCCGCCAGAACTTTCACCACCTGCTTAAGCACCCGTTCCATCTTATCGGTCCGTTCAATCATCAGCTCTTTCAGCTCATTGACCTCCTGATCCTTTTCTTCCATCATGCGATCTACATAGAGACGATAGCCTTTGTCCGACGGAATCCTTCCGGCTGAAGTATGAGGCTGCAGGATGTAGCCCATCTCCTCTAAGTCCGACATTTCATTACGGATGGTTGCGGAGCTTAAGTTCAAATCCGAATACTTGGAAATGGTTCTGGAGCCTACGGGCTCTCCTGTTTCCATATAATTGCGGATGATTGCCTGCAGGATTTTCAGTTTTCTCTCATCCAGTTCCACTTCCTCACCTCTTTTATGGTTGTTTTTCTTGCTATTAGCACTCGGCCCTTTTGAGTGCTAACATAAAAATATCACTATGCTTTCTTTTTGTCAAGTCGGTTTATGATTTTTTTAGAAATAATCCCCTTTGCACCAGGATCTTTAGAATTTTTTTAGAAAAAAACTATTGCATTTTTCCCGGCGGAGTGATATATACTAGGTGTAAACAAGTGAACAAGGCCCTGTATCACATGCATAAGCATGGGATATGGGGCTTTTTAATTGCAGCGGTACTGGTAAAGTCGCAAAGGTGCACGAGAGGAACTTTCATGAGTGCCCTTTCGAATGAAAGTTCCTCTCATTATGGGTGCACCGAAGCGACTTTACCCTTTAGTGCCATCACGCAGTGATTTTAAATAGGAGGCAGATTATGAACATTAACAAATTCACACAAAAATCCATACAGGCTGTGAATGACCTGGAAAAGACTGCCTATGAATACGGCAATCAGGAATTAGAGCAGGAGCACCTGCTTATGAGCCTGCTCCGTCAGGAGGACAGTCTCATCTTAAAGCTGATTTCCAAGATGGAGATTCAGACGGAGTATTTTGTAAATCGGGTAGAACAGGCTTTAAACAAGCGTGTAAAGGTGTCCGGCGGTCAGCCCTATGTGGGGCAGCATTTAAATAAGGTACTCATAAGCGCCGAGGACGAGGCAAAACAGATGGGAGACGAATATGTTTCCGTGGAGCATCTGTTTCTTGCCCTGCTTGGCAATCCCAGTCCTTCCATAAAAGAGATTTTCAAAGAATACGGGATTACCAGAGACCGCTTTTTGCAGGCTCTGTCTACTGTCCGTGGCAATCAGCGTGTCACCAGTGACAACCCGGAGGCCACCTATGACACTTTAAATAAATATGGCTCCGATTTGGTGGAGCGTGCCAGGGAGCAGAAGCTTGATCCGGTCATTGGCCGGGATGCGGAGATCCGTAATATTATCCGTATTTTGTCCAGAAAGACGAAAAACAATCCGGTTCTTATCGGAGAACCCGGCGTGGGTAAGACTGCCGCCATTGAGGGACTTGCCCAGCGGATTGTTCGGGGAGATGTACCGGAGGGATTAAAGGATAAGAAGCTTTTTGCTCTGGATATGGGCGCTCTGGTGGCCGGAGCCAAATACCGGGGAGAATTTGAGGAACGTCTGAAAGCCGTTCTTGACGAGGTCCGTAAAAGCGACGGACAGATTATTCTCTTTATTGACGAGCTTCATTTGATTGTAGGGGCCGGAAAAACCGACGGTGCCATGGATGCAGGCAATATGCTAAAGCCCATGCTTGCCAGAGGAGAGCTCCACTGTATCGGAGCCACAACCCTGGACGAATACCGCCAGTATATTGAAAAGGATGCAGCTCTGGAACGGCGGTTCCAGCCGGTTATGGTGGACGAACCTACGGTGGAGGATACCATTTCTATCTTAAGAGGATTAAAGGAGCGCTATGAGGTCTTTCACGGAGTTAAGATTACCGATGCGGCCCTGGTATCCGCAGCCACCCTGTCCAACCGCTATATCTCCGATCGTTTCCTCCCGGACAAGGCCATTGATCTGGTGGACGAAGCCTGTGCATTGATCAAGACCGAATTGGATTCCATGCCTGCCGAGCTGGATGAGCTAAGCCGGAAAATTATGCAATTAGAGATCGAGGAAGCGGCTTTAAAAAAGGAGACTGACCGATTAAGCCAGGAGCGTTTGGAGAATCTTCAGCGAGAGCTTGCAGAGCTTCGGGATGAATTCAACGGAAAGAAAGCCCAATGGGACAACGAGAAAACCTCTGTGGAACGCCTTTCCAAGCTTCGAGAGGAAATTGAAGATATCAATAAACAGATTCAGACAGCTCAGCAGAATTACGATCTGAATAAAGCCGCCGAGCTGCAATACGGCAAGCTTCCCCAGCTTCAAAAGCAGCTGGAGCAGGATGAGGAAGCTATCAATAAAACCGATTTATCTTTGGTTCATGAGGCTGTCACTGAGGACGAGATTGCCCGCATCATCTCCCGATGGACGGGAATTCCTGTGGCAAAGCTGACAGAAAGCGAGCGAAACAAAACCCTCCATCTGGACGAGGAGCTTCATAAACGTGTCATTGGCCAGGATGAGGGGGTAACTCTGGTATCCGAAGCCATTATCCGTTCAAAGGCGGGGATCAAAGATCCCAGCAAGCCCATTGGCTCTTTCCTGTTTCTGGGACCTACAGGCGTTGGAAAGACGGAGCTTGCCAAGGCTCTGGCCGCCAGCCTCTTTGATGATGAGCAAAACATGGTCCGCATCGACATGAGCGAGTATATGGAGAAATATTCCGTCTCCCGCCTCATTGGAGCGCCTCCGGGATATGTAGGATACGAGGAGGGCGGTCAGCTTACGGAGGCCGTTCGCCGGAAGCCTTATTCCGTGGTGCTATTTGATGAGATTGAGAAAGCCCATCCGGATGTATTTAATGTCCTTCTGCAGGTACTTGACGACGGACGGATTACCGATTCCCAGGGACGCACGGTAGACTTTAAGAATACCATCCTGATTATGACCTCCAATATCGGTTCCTCCTATCTTCTGGATGGCATTGATGACCAGGGAAATATCCGGAAGGAAGCCCAGAATCTGGTAATGAATGACTTAAGGAATCATTTCCGTCCGGAGTTCCTAAACCGGCTGGATGAAACCATTCTCTTTAAGCCCTTAAGTAAGAGTGATATTTCGTCCATTATCAATCTCCTGCTGGCAGAGCTGAACCATCGCCTGGCTGACCGGGAGTTGTCCCTCACCCTTACGGAAAATGCCAAAGCCTTTATTACGGAACACGGCTACGATCCCGTATATGGTGCACGGCCTTTAAAGCGGTATATGCAGAAGCATGTGGAAACTCTGGCAGCGAAGCTTATTCTGGGCGGAGAAGCCGCTACGGGGAATACCATCGTGATTGATGGGGATGGGGAGAAATTAACGGCTTTACTCAGATAAAAATCTCTGCCAATGACCATATAAAAAAGAAAGCGCCAAGCCTTTTGCAGGTACAGCCCTTTTGTCAGACAAAACTAAGTCTAACGAAAGGGATCTGCTTCAAAAGCGGTGCTTTCTTCTTTTTATACTTATTTCGATGAAGTCATAAATCCAAACTCCACCCTGCCATTTTCCCATATGCCGGTAACGCTGTATACATAATCACCTGAGGCATTCTCAATCACAAAGTTTTCATCCTTTTGGACAACCGTTACCTTTTCACCCTTCGGAATATCCTCTGTGCCAAGTAAGGAACGGCTATAACGAATCACTTCTACCTGTTGAGGCTTATCATAAATATCCGGTGTCAAATCGGTTGGTACCGTCAGCCGTATATTCCTCAGCTCATCTCCCCACTTAAGAACGTGGAGGCCCTCTGCCTTAGCTGTCTTATTTATGCCGTCTGCGTCTACATAATTCCAGGTATAGCTGCCCCTGGTTAATATGGCCGCTGCGCCCATCATTCCGTCTCCGTATATTTTCACCACATTTCCTTTTACAAGCTGATGAAATTCGATTTTTTTGCCATTGATATCATATACCTTGCAATCCCCATCCCGAACATATACACTAAAAACATTATGCCGATCCTCAATCTCTATGAATACATGAGAACCCTTTCCAAAGGGTACATACATTGCAGTGATGGCACATTCCTCTTTCTGTTTCCTTTCTACGCCTTTCTTTATCATTACTGTCAGTACAAGCAGAAGTATGATACCTGCTATAAGCCATAGGTATCTTTTCTTTTTCATACTTATTCCGTTCCTTATTGCGGCGGGATGTCTGACTTTTCCTCCCGTCCGTCAGGCAGTCCGGAGACGTTGATATTTCTTGTGACCTTGGCGTCATAGGTATCAGCCTTGATGATCTCGGAGAGATCAATACCCACGGTCTCCTTCATGGTCTCAAAAAGCTTCGCCATAACAGCCGGCACATTTCCGGCCACATCGCCAACACCCTTGTCTTCTCCGCTTCCGATAATGGTGATCTTGTCAATCTGAGCCAGCGGCTCTGCAATCTTTCCGGCAATATCCGGGAGCACGCCGATAAGCATCTCCGCCATAGCTGCCTTGTTGTATTTCTGATAAGCCTCCGCTTTCTTCTCCATAGCCTCGGCTTCTGCCATACCTTTGGCACGGATGGCTTCCGCCTCCGCCGATCCTCTGGCCTGGATACCGGCTGCCTCCTGCTCCATGGAGAACTTGTTAGCCTCTGCCTGAGCTTTCTTTGCCTGCGCATCCTGCTCTGCTTCGTATTTCTTGGCTTCCGCCTGGGCCTTTTTCGCCTCGGCATCCTGCTCTGCCTGATATTTCCGGGCGGTAGCCTCCTGTTCCGCCTCATACTTCTTAGCCTCTGCGTCTCTCTGGCGCTTTGCCAGGGCCGCTGCCGCCGCCTGCTCTACGGCGTAGCGATCCGCATCTGCCTTTTTATTAATCTCAGCCTCCAAAGCCTGCTGCTTTACAAGAACTTCCTGCTTTCTAAGCTCCGCCTCACGCTCTGCCTTTGCAATCTGGGCATTTACGGTAGCTGTCTGAATCACCTTTTCCTGTTCCTGCTCCTGAATCTTGTAGGCTGCGTCCGCCATAGCCTGTTTGGTATCGGAAACCTGCTGCAGCTCGGCTTTTTTAATGGCCAGCTCATTGTTCTTCTCCGCAATCTCTGTCTCTGCCAAAACCCTTGCATCGTTGGATGCTTTATTGGCCTCTGCCTGGGCAATGGCTACGTCACGTTCTGCCTGCGCCCTTGCAATGGATGCGTCCTTTTTGATCTTTGCCGTGTTGTCAGCGCCCAGATCCTTAATGAGACCATTTTCATCCGTTACATTCTGAATGTTACAGGACACTACCTCGATTCCCAGCTTCTTCATATCCTTGGAAGCCTTCTCCATTACCTGATCGGAAAAAGAATCCCGGTCCGTGTTGATGGATTTTAAGGTCAGGGTTCCGATAATCTCTCTCATATTACCCTGAAGGGAATCCTGCAGGTCCCTGGTAATCTGCTCGGAGTTCTTGTTCAGAAAGTTCTTAGCCGCCAGGCGGATGCCCTCTGTGGTAGGGTCAATACGTACCTTTGCCACTGCGTCTACATTTACGTTAATAAAATCTGTAGTTGGTACTGACTGCTCAGTCTTAATATCCACTGTCATCTGGCCCAGGTAGAGTTTATCCAGGCGTTCCAGAAACGGAACCCGAATACCGGCCCGGCCAATGAGAATCTTCGGTTCCTTTTTTAGACCGGAAATAATAAATGCCCGATCCGGCGGAGCCTTTACATAGCCCATGGCCAAAATGATAATCAAAACGAGTACTAAAATAATTGGAATAAAGTAAGTTAAAATGATCTGTAAAATCTCCAACATCGTTCTCCTCCGTTCTTCCGAAACTACTCCGTTTTATCTTTGGGTTTTTTCCACAAGAGCCTGTATGCTATCCATCCGGTAATGCACCCGATCACCATTCCCCCCAGCACATCCGTAGGGTAATGCGCCCCCACATACAGTCGTGAAAAGGAAATCAGTGCGGCTAACACCAGGGCCGGAATCCCAAACCGCCTTGGCAGACAGAAGAATAAGACACTTGCCACCGCAAAGCAGGCTCCTGCATGACCGGAAGGGAAGGACCAATCCGAGGGCCGTTTGGTAATCAAAAGCAGATTCTCCAACATATCATAAGGCCTGGTTCGGGCCACCAGATTTTTTAATACAAGGTTTACCGCAACAAAGTCCAGTATCAGCGACAGGGACGCAGCAGCCCCGGCTCTTCGGTATTTTTTGATGCACAAAAGGACAATGCAGACTAAGATTGCCAAAAAGCCCGCATCGCCCAAGGATGTAATAAATTGCATTACCCTGTCTAATACCGGATTTCGGATACTCTCTTGCAGAAACAGCAAAAAGCGTTCTTCCCAACCCATCTTTTAACTCCTGAATTCTTGACTTTTCCATACCTTTCAGTTATATGCAAAGCCTCAAGTAAAATTTCCTTTTACAGCAGACTTTCCGCTCACTGTCTAAATCTCCGTAAAGGTATAGCGAATCAAGGTTCCTGACAGATCCAGATGGAATACAACGGATCCGTCATTCATAACTTCTTTTTCAATATTTACCTTCTTGTCCTTATGTAAGTTTTGTACATAAGCATCCAGATCGTCGGTCTCAATCTCCCGAATCTCCGTATCACGCATCTGATTGCCCGGACATTTGTTCAAGTTCTCGATCATCATCTCATAAGCCTTCATACCCATTACCTCCCTGGTAAAATTCCGGAAACATTCGGCTGCGGTTTTTGGTAGGATTCATTTGAATCATCTTACATTTCCGCTGATTAAAAATTTGATAAGCCCATTCAACCGCAGCTTTTTTTAAAGGTTTCATGCTTATATTTTACACCTGCAAAAGTATTACAGCAAGATTTTTTTCTGAAAATTCAGCATATATTTATGATTATTAATCACAATTTTTATGCCAATTACAGGTTTTTCCGATTTTTTTCAATTACTGGCCCTTTTACAGCTCCGTAAAGGTATACCGCTGAAGGATTCCTGATGTATTCACATGGTAGATCACAGTTCCGTCTTCCAGATCCTCCCGTTCAAAGGTAAAGTCTTTGTCCTGATGACGACTGGTCACGTAAGTTTCCAGATCCGCAATCTCTACCTCCTCAATAAATACATCCCTCATCTGGTTGCCGGAACATTGATTAAAAATCTCATGTACGACTTCATATTCTTTCATTTTCATATCTCCTATTTTAAGTTCCGCAGAAACTTTTCACCTCACCATTGTCTAGAATAATTTCCAGCCACTAAAAACTTGTGTCTGTAAATTCTTCTGTGCGCCGACAAGTTTCTGCTGTTTTAAGTTCCGCAGAAACTTTTCACCTCACCATTGTCTAGAATAATTTCCAGCCACTAAAAACTTGTGTCTGTAAATTCTTCTGTGCGCCGACAAGTTTCTGCTGTTTTAAGTTCCGCAAAATCAATCCACATCATCCAGTTGCCGGCGCAAGTAGCGCCCCACCACACCGGAAAAATTCATAATATCCCGAATATAGGCAAAATCCCGTCCAAATATTCGCCGCTCCGCCTGCAGGTCCTGCTCTTCCCCGGCAAATACTCCAAGTACGGAGATTCCCATAGCACGAACCTTCCGAACCTCTGCCGCCGTATCCCGAACTGCATAATCTCCGGAATAAGGCAGGGGATTTCTGCTGTTAGGGCGGTTTACAATAATATCATTGGGTCGGCCATCGCTGAGAACGATAAGTACTTTATGCTCCTCCGGACGCTTAATCAGGCTGTCTGCCGCCGCCCGAACCGCCAGTCCGTCCCGATTATTGGAGGATGCGTAGAACTCAAAAATCCTCTGATTCGCCTCACGTGGATCATCATAATCCCGATAACGCTGCATAACCGTATAATCCCAAAAGGTGCAAAAGCCCATTACCTGGTGCGGGATATCCACCACACTCAGCGCCTCGCTGATAATATACCCCTGCAGAGCTACCAGGCTCTGTCTCCTTCTCTGTGAGCCGCTTGCATCAATCAGCACATGCACCGCAAAGTCAGAGCTGTCCTTTCGAAGCTCCCGCTCAAAAAGCTTCCTGTCACGACTGCGCCCCACCTTCCAAAGCTTTGCCGGCACAATCACTCCAAACTCGGAGCGCATGGTCTCTCGCTCGCTGCGGGCCGTAAGCGCCCGGCGAAGGGTATCGGAAAGCTGCTCCACATTTCTCCGGGATACACGCATGTAATGGCCATAGGTCTTTAGATTTTCTGACCTGGCCCGTCTGGCATACTCCGACTGATAATTTTTCTTTACCATATTGGAAAGGATACCATCCGTAAAATACAGACTGCAATCTCCATGGGCCCCCCGGCATAAGCTTCGGTTTACTCGTTCCTGCTCTGACTTCGTGAGATAGGACCGTCCGTAGTTGAGCTCTATATAGGAATACATTTTATCCAGGGCTTCCTGATCCACCAGAATCCGCTTAGCCCGTATCCGTTTCTTTTCCTCCGCTTCTGCCTCTTGCTCCTGCATCCGTGAAGCCGCATTGGTCACCCGGGACAGATATTGATCGAAGTCCTCCGTATAAGCCTCTTCCTCCAGATAATCCTTCCATTGAAACTCCCTAAGTTCTTCCATAGTTACGGAAAGCACCCTGTCCAGGGAGCCGTGTCGTTCCTCAAAATGAGGATCTGCCAGCCAGTTATAAAGCTCATCCACCGTTTGGATCACTGCCATGGTATCCTCAGTGTTCCAAAGTCTCTTAAGCATATCCGCCGCTTTGCGGATACGGCTCTGCATCGTTCTGGGTCCCAAGACCGCCTCCTGCATAACAGCCAGGCGAATCTGGCCGATAAAAGAGGCCGCAAGCCTGGTAAAGTCATACTCCATCAAATCCTCGAAAGCCTTTTTCCGAATCTCCAGCACTCCTATTCGTTCCCTGCTGATTTTTTTGTAAACAGCACTGTCCACACAAAGCTGGGCCAGACTGGTCAAAGGCTGTTCCTCCGCCCCATAATAGAGCTTTTTCACAAGATAAAGGCCAAAAGCATCCCGGTCAAAATATTTTGAAAAGGCTCCCTGCTTTATAGCATCATAGAGGGACACATAAATGGACTTGGAATAAGAAATAGTATCCAGCTTCAGATTCAGGCTGTAATCTCCGCTGACTGTCCAGCAGAGATTTCGAAGCCTGTTTTCGATTTCAAATTGGTTGATTTCAAATACTTCTTCCATGAAATACTCCTAAGCTTATACAAACTGCCTGTACAAAAACCTCATTACTCCATACTTCTTATCTCAGGACTTCTTTCTCAAAGTCTCAAAACACCTCATCCCTGGTCCACTCCTCCGGAATCCGGGTCATTACAATATCCCCGATAATCTCTTTTTCAAAGATATCAAAGCTCTTATTGGTAATTCCCATCGTAATGGCTGTTCGGGGCGTAAGCCCTGCCCGTACAGTTTTAAGCGCCCCTATCATTCCCCGAAGATCCATGGGCTTTGTAGAAATCTCGCTGTTCTGGGCCTTTAGCTGCAGATCCAAAAACAAACCCGCAAAGTGCTTAAGCCCCTCCTCCCTGGCATCGGGAAAGTTCTCCTTTAAGATCCGCATCAGCACAGTCTCCGTAAGGGGCGGCATATCAATCACCAGAAACCGGGAAACCAATGCCTCATTTAACTCCTTTGTCCCTGCATAGCCATAATTCATAGTTCCGATAAACCGAGCAGCCGGGTGCAGCTCAATCTTGTCATAGCCGGGAACATCTATGATGCGGCGGTAATCCAGCGTGGCATGAAGAACGGAAACGGCGTCATTTTTTGCCATATTGATCTCATCAAAGATTCCGAAGCCTCCGTTTACGGCACACTGGTAAACCGGCCCTTTGCGCAGGCGAACCTCATTGTCTATAAAGGTGTCCGTTCCGATGAGCGTACTGCTGTCCGTATTCACATTAAAGGAAATATTATAGGAGGGGCGGCAAAAGATCCAGGCAAGATTTTCTGCCAGAATATTTTTCCCGGTAGCTTTGGAGCCGCTTAATAACACATTTTCTCCCTGAAGCAAGGCGGCAATAGCCATCTCCAGAATCTCTTTCCCGTAAAAGGGAATGGGGGGCTTTACAATTCGATTTTTTACCTCATCCGAAACCGTATGTGCCTTCCTGAAGCTTTCCACCTCTTGAATCAGTTTGGGAGACACACCCTGCTCCTCCAAAAACTGCAGTTCCTTCATGTTCTATTCATTCCTTTCTTAAATTCGCACATGGATTTTTACGCATAAAGGGATACTACTCTCCTTTATTTAATGCCTGGATATAGGGCACAAGCTCGTCGAAATGCCGGATTTCTTTATATTTACCCGCAAATTCCTCCGCCCCTTTTGGAAGCTCTTTTCCCCGGAAATTGTACCATACCCCATGCATACCATACGCCGACGCCCCGCAGGCATCCTTCTTAAAATTATCTCCCACAAAAACGCATTCCTCCGGAAGCACTCCTGACTTTTGAATGCACAGAGCCATAAAATCCGGATGGGGCTTTTCCACGCCAGCCTCCTGACTGGTCACTATATGGGAGACATAAGGAGCGAAGCCAAAGGCTTCCAGCTTCTCATACTGCATCATGGCCGTCATGTCCGTCCCGATTCCAATGGTGATTCCCATATCCTTTAGTTCCTGCATACAGGCAACGGCTCCCGGCTCCGGACCGCTCTCCTTAAGAAGGGTATCCCAATAAGCATGATACATAGCCTTTACATGGGGAAAGAGGGGCTTTCCCCATTTTTCCAGAAGGTTCTGAATCCGAATACTCCGGCTGTGAATGGCCGCATTGTCCCTGCCAAGCTTTTCCGTAATCTCATGATGTGTTCTTTTATAGGCTTCACGAAATTCCTCCGGTTCCACCTGTAAATGCTCTTTCGCATAGAGACAAAGCCGGCGCATTCCTTCTTCATGCCCCTTCTCATAGTTGTATAATGTATCGTCAATATCAAAAATTGCTTCCTTTATCATACTTTATCCTCCCTATCTTAAGTTGCTATGCAACGGTACTAAAGGGTAAAGTCACTTCGGCACGCCTGTAATGAGAGAAACTTTCATTCGAAAGGGCACTCATGAAAGTTCCTCTCGTGTGCCTTTGCGACTTTACCTTTCATCCTGTAAAAATTCTGCCAGGGCATAATTGCTCACATCAATCCCCAGATCTGTTAAACGTGCCCGTCCGCCTTCCCGGTAGAGAAGCCCTTGCTGTTCCAGCCTTTGAAATGTTCCTTCATACACCTCCAAAAGTTCTTCTGTCAGCGGTACTCCTTCTGCTTTTCGAAGCCCCAGAAACATGGTTTCTTCCTGCTCTTCCTGTCTGGTAAGCTTCTGTACCTCTTCATAAGTATAATCCCCTGCCAAATATGCTGAAAGCTTCTTTTGATTTTGACAGCGCACTCCTTTTATCAAAGAGGAAGCTCCAAGGCCCAGCCCCAGATAATCCTTGCGCTCCCAATAACCCAGATTATGGCGGCAGGCGAAACCTGCTTTGGCATAGTTGGATATCTCATAGCGTTCATATCCGGCTGCTCTTAGAATATCCCTGGTATCATAATACATCTGCCGCTCCGTATCCTCATCCGGCAGCAAATGTTCCTCTCGCCCTCCCGGCCTGTAGCGGTCATAGAAAGGCGTATTTTCTTCAATTATCAGACTGTAGGCCGATATATGCTCCGGATGAAGGGCAATGACCTGATGCAGGGTTTCCTGCCAGCTTTCTCTGGTTTGGCCCGGAAGCGCAGACATTAGATCCACATTCAGATTGTGAAATCCTTTCTTACGTGCCTGAGAAAAGCTCTCCAGAAATTCTTCATAGGTGTGAATCCGTCCAAGGATTTTCAGCTCCCGGTTATCTGCTGACTGAAGTCCCAGGCTTAAGCGGTTGACTCCTGACTGCCGATAGCAGGAAAGCTTGTCCTCTGAGAGTGTCCCCGGATTGCACTCTAATGTGATCTCCGCATCTGCTTCCACGGTAAAATGATCATGAATCTTCTTAAGAATCCCTGCTGTCTGCGCTCCCTCCAGGATAGAAGGAGTTCCGCCTCCCATGAATATCGAAGTAACTTTATATTCTGATCCAAGAGGTTTTCGTTGTAGAATCTCTTCCTTTAAAGCCTCTATATACTGACCTCGTACCATCTCATCTGCAGGTGCTGACAAAAAGTCACAATAGGCACATTTTTGAACACAAAAAGGGATATGAATGTATATTTCCAGCTCTGTTTGTCTTTCGCCATTTTCATGCATATCCCTTATCCTCTATATTATAGCTCCCCAATCTGTTCTTTTCATCAACTACCTGTCATCCAGCTTCAGCACACTCATAAAGGCTTTCTGGGGAATCTCCACATTTCCAATCTGACGCATCCGCTTCTTTCCTTCTTTTTGTTTCTCCAGAAGCTTCTTCTTTCGGGTAATGTCACCGCCATAGCACTTTGCCAGTACATCCTTGCGCATAGCTTTTACTGTCTCCCTGGCGATAATCTTACTGCCTACTGCCGCCTGAATGGGTATCTCAAAGAGATGTCTTGGAATTTCTTCCTTTAGCTTCTCACACATTTTCCGTCCCCGCTCGTAGGCCGTACTGCTGTGAACGATGAAGGACAGGGCATCCACTTCTTCCTTGTTAATCAGAATGTCCAGCTTAACAAGCTCCGCCTGCACGTAGCCCTTCATATCATAGTCAAAGGAGGCATACCCCCGGGAACGTGATTTCAGAGCGTCGAAGAAATCATAAATAATCTCATTTAAAGGAAGCTCATATTTTAACAGTGCTCGGGTTTCTTCCATATATTCCATTCCAAGATAAATGCCTCTGCGTTCCTGGCACAGCTCCATAATGGAGCCGATAAATTCCGTAGTCACCATGATCTCCGCACTGACCATGGGCTCCTCCATATACTCGATTTCCGCCGGATCCGGCAGATTGGAAGGATTGGTAAGCTCAATCACTTCGCCGTTTGTCCGGTGAACCTTGTAGATAACGCCCGGAGCTGTCGTTACCAGATCCAGACCATACTCACGCTCCAAGCGCTCCTGAATAATCTCCAGATGAAGAAGTCCTAAGAAACCGCAGCGGAAACCAAAACCCAAAGCAATGGAAGTCTCCGGTTCAAACTGTAAGGAAGCGTCATTAAGCTGCAGCTTCTCCAAGGCATCCCGCAGATCCGGATACTTGGCGCCGTCCGCCGGGTACATGCCGCAGTATACCATAGGAAGAACTTTCTTATATCCCGGCAGCGGCTCTTTACAGGGATTCTCCCGGCTGGTGATGGTATCACCTACACGAGTGTCCTTTACGTTCTTAATACTTGCTGTCAGATAGCCTACCATGCCCGCAGACAATTCCTCACAGGGAATAAACTGTCCGGCGCCGAAATAACCCACCTCCACCACATCCGCCTCTGCACCTGTAGCCATCATGCGGATGGGTGTACCTCTCTTTACGGTACCTTCCTTAATTCTACAGAACACTATAACGCCTTTATATGAATCATATAAAGAATCAAAGATCAATGCCTGAAGAGGTGCCCGGCTATCTCCTGCGGGAGCCGGAATCCGCTCTACAATAGCTTCCAGCACATCCCCCACATTCTGACCTGTCTTGGCAGAAATCCGGGGAGCATCCTGGGCCTCTATGCCAATTACATCCTCAATTTCGTCTATGACACGCTGAGGTTCTGCGCTGGGCAGATCGATCTTATTAATAACGGGAAGCACATCCAGATCATGATCCAAAGCCAGGTATACATTGGCCAGGGTCTGAGCCTCTATGCCCTGAGCCGCATCCACCACCAAAATCGCCCCGTCGCAGGCAGCCAGGCTCCGGGATACCTCATAGTTAAAATCCACATGTCCTGGTGTGTCAATTAAATTAAAAATATACTCCTCACCGTTTTTCGCTTTATATACCGTACGCACAGTCTGGGCCTTGATGGTAATGCCCCGCTCACGCTCCAGCTCCATATTGTCCAACACCTGGGCCTGCATCTCCCGGCTGGTTAAAAGTCCTGTCATCTCAATGATTCGATCTGCCAGGGTGGATTTGCCATGATCAATATGTGCAATGATACAGAAATTTCTTATTTTACTCTGATCCATGTATGCCATCGAATGTTCCTCCGTAATTTTATATATAAATATAAGCCGAAAAATTTTTATATAAGAAAATACCCTCGGTTGACAAGAATTTTTTGTTGCTTGTCAATCGAGGGTAGTATAGCATAAACAGGAAGAAATGTAAAATTCTTTTCTTACTTCCCTGTATTCTCCCCAAGCGTAACAGTCACCGTCTGCTCCTGGTACTCGCCTTCCAAAGCTTGACTTACAGTAAACTTCACCTGTTCGCCTTTTTTATAATAAGAAAGCTGTTCTTTTAGTTCTGCCATGGACGCAACACTGCTGCCGTCAAATCTTGTAATAATATCTCCCTTTTTCAAGCCTGCCTTCGCAGCGCCGGAGCCTTCTTCCACAGAGGTAATGTAGACTCCCTTCGGCATATCATAGGCATCCGCCACATCCGAACTCACATCCTGACCGGTAATTCCAAGGAAGCCCCTTTCACCTTCCGACACTTTTTCCTCCCGTATCGTACGGTTCATCAGTCCTTCAATAATATCTACCACATCATCCACCGGAATTGCATAGCCCATGCCCTCTACATTTGTGTCAGAGTATTTGGCCGAATTAATACCGATAAGCTGGCCGCTCATATTCAGAAGGGCTCCGCCGCTGTTGCCGGGGTTGATGGCTGCATCTGTCTGAATCAGGGTATTGGTATTATTTTCAATCGTTACTTCCCGATTCAGGGCGCTTACAATTCCTGTTGTTACAGACTGCCCATAGCCCAATGCATTGCCGATGGCAACCACCTGCTCTCCTACCTGAAGCTCCGAGGATTTTCCCAGCTCAATCACTTGGATCTGCTCTTTTGTGTCCTCAGTGAGCTCTTCCATTTTTACAGAAAGAACCGCTAAATCCTTATTGCTGTCTGTCCCTTTGACCTTTGCTTCTGCCATTTCGCCGTCCACAAAACCTACGCTAATCTCTTCTGCACCATTTATTACATGATTGTTGGTCACAAGCAAAAGTTCTGTGTCTGTCTGACCAATGATGATTCCCGTTCCGCGGCTCTCACTTTCATAAGCCTGAGATTGTCCAAAAAGACGCATCTCCTGAACGCTTTTATTAGTAATTGATACCACGGAAGGCATCGTCTGCTCTGCTATGGCAGCAATATTAAGCGCACTGTTTCCTGTATTGGCAGTCGTTATTTCTCCGTCTGCTGCGCCTGCCATCTGATTCAGCTTTACGCCTTCCACAGTCTCCGCCTGTTCCTCTTCACCTATCCATTGATTTAACATATAATTGCTTCCCTGAAATGCCGCACTGGCTGTCACACCAAACGCCAGAGCCAAAGCCACTGTCTTTACTCCTTTTTTCAGCATATCCACAACCTCCGATTGTTTTTATTTTATATTGGTTATTGTAGGCAAAAATTGTGGCGCAATTGTGGTGCTTATATGGAAAATCTGTGATGTTCCTGTGTTTTTTCTGTGTCTTACTGCATGTTCCTGAATATTCGGTGCACACTAAACATGGAAGGACGGAAATGATGCAGAAGCATAACAAACAGTGAGGTAAAACCATATGGCAAATAAAAAAAATAAAAAGACGAATCAAGAAATCATCGAAGGTTACGACTACCTGGGTAATTCCTGCTCCAGCACAGACTGTACAGGTCTGATTCCCAGTGCGCCTTCATCAAAGGCTGAACGGGATTCCTATGAGGACGTCTATCACTATCAGCCCAAAGCAGCTCCCAAGCAGTGAAAATCAAAGAAGGACAGCCGTATGCTCCAATGCTTCATTTAGAGCTTCGGCTGTTCTTAATCGCCTTCCGGCTCACCGCCGCCTCCGGTTACTTCATCAAACAATATCTTTGTATCTTTATACCGCCCTTCGTCCGAATCCTGCATCACTGCCGTCACATAACGGCGCCCGTTCACTTCCAGAGCACCAACCAGATTCTTTACATCATTAAGACTTCCGGTTTTCAATCCCACAGCCCCTTCATAATAATAGTCGTCCCCGGACCGCACAAGCTGGTTCGTATTCTGATAGGTAACATCGGCATTTTCAAAAAGCGCACGGAAGGATTTTTTTCCTGTCAGCTCCATAATGGTCTCATTTTCCAGGCATGCCTTTGCAATTCTCACCATGTCTCTGGCCGTGGTGTACTGATTCTCCGTCTGGTCTCCGTCTGGTGTCTCAAAGTTGGAATCCTCAAGCTCCAGCTCCGCAGCATAAGCATTCATGGCCTCCACAAATGCCGCTACAGCATCGGTCGTGGAAGCATTTTCATCTCCTAAAATCTTATGTCCTGTATAATTGGCCAATGAATAAGCTGCATCATTTCCGGAGGGAACAAGCATGGCTCCCAAAAAGGTGCGGACACTTCCCCGCATTCCCACCTTCAGACTGGCGGTGGAAGCTCCCTGACTAATCAGACTAATCTCCTCCCCGGCTGTCAGAACTTCATCTGTTCCGCAATATTTCAAAACGGTAAGAGCCGTCAAAAGCTTTGTTGTGCTTGCAGGAGTTACCCGATCCGTTCCGTTTTTCTCATAGAGAATCATATCATCATCCAGAGAAAACAGACAGGCCGCTCCGGCTTCCAGTGAAAGATTTGGCATATTATCCACAATCTTAAGTTTCTTGGCCTCTTCCTCTGCAATTCGGGCCGCCTCAGCTTCCTCAGCCGCCTTGCGCTCTTCCTCCTGCTTCTTTTCCAGTTCTGCCTGAGCCGCTTTTTCCTCCTTCACCCGTTGAACCTCTATCTGAGTTCCCTTTCCCACAACTGCCAGAAGCATGAAAATAATAAGAAACTCCAATTCCTTTTTTACAATAAAAGGCACATCTCGCCTGCGCGAACGCTTTACTGTCCCCATGCGTTCAATCTCCCGGAAATACATCCGAACTACGCCGAAGACAAAATAGCCCAGAAAAATTCCCAGAAGACTTAAGAGAAATTCATCCAGGCTGGCCGAAGCTTTTGCAAGAAAAATCTGAAACACTTCTATAAAAAGGGATACTCCCCCGCACAGAAAGAGTACCTTTAAAAACCTCTGATAACGCCGGAACAAAAAGGGAATTAAAAAACCGAAGGGCATAAACTTAAAAATTGCCCTGAAAAGAGCCCCCGCTCCCTGATCCTTTACCAAATCAATACTACCCTTTATGGGAATAAAAGCGATGGTCTTCCAGTCCGGTTTTATAGAAAATCCAAGAGCTGGTGTTACGGATGAGGCAAACAAGGCCAGAAAAAGAAAAGCCAGCACACCAAAACCCACTTCGTGGGAAATGGGTATGCGCATCTCTCCTTTGTAATATAAAAGCCAGATAACTGCACGAAAAATCAGGTACGTCAGCACGCCGGCCAATAGGTAGGATCCGGTGCTCATTACATAATTTGACAAAAAATTCCCTCCTTCCCATTTGAATTATAACATGAAATAGGGAAAAAGGGGATTTTAATTCATTAATTTTTTCTAAAGGGAGCTTTCTATGGTTATCCGTTCGTTTTTCGCAGCTTTCTGCGGATTCGCTGCAAGGCGTTGTCAATGGACTTTGGCTCCTTGTTCAGCCGAAGAGCAATCTCTGAATAGCTCTGGCCATTGAGATACGCTGTAAGAATCTCCTGTTCCAAAGGCGTCGCTACTTTCAGAATCTCCGCCCGAAGGCTCTCTATGTTCTCCTGATCAATAAGAAGCTCCTCGGGGCTCTTTCCTTTCAGCCTCTCTGCCTGCTCTCCAAGCTCCGGCGAAAGCTCCACATAGGAATTTAAAGGAGCATGCTTCAGCCGTCCTGCCGCCTGTATCGCACTGTAGAGCTGTCGGGAAATGCAAAGTCCTGCAAAAGCTTCAAAAGAATCCGATTTCTCCGGCCGATAATCACGGATCGCTTTGAATAACCCCAGCATTCCCTCCTGAATCAGATCGTCACTGTCTCCGCCTATGAGATACAGAGGTCTGGCCTGATTGCGGACCTGACGCTTATAGCGTTCAATCAGCACATCCATACATGCCGTTTCTCCTGCATTGATGTGTTCTATCAACTGTTCATCCGTAAGCCGCGCCCATCTTTCCATTTTTTTCTCCATACTCTGCATCCTGTCCCTGCACCGATAATCCGTATCCGAAGTTACTGTTCCTGCAATCTCTGCCTTACAATCTCGTAGGCCAGCACCCCTGCCGCCACAGAGGCATTGAGGGAATCAATGTTTCCCCGCATGGGAATGGATGCCGTAAAATCGCATTTTTCCTGAATCAGCCGTCCCACGCCATCCCCCTCATTTCCAATCACCAGGCCAATGGGTCCTGTAAGCTTCATGCGATACATGCTCTCCCCGCCCATCTGGGCGCAGACAAACCAAAGGCCCTCTTTTTTCAGTTCCTCAATAACAGATGCCAGATTTGTCACCTTGGCTACCGGGGTATAATTCAGGGCGCCTGCAGAAGCTCTGGCTACTGCAGCGGTCAGGCCGCAGGCTCTCCGCTTGGGAATGATCACCCCATGGGCTCCGGCCAGATTGGCTGTACGAATAATAGCCCCCAGATTGTGGGGATCCTCAATATTATCCAACAGGAAAATAAAGGGATCCTCTCCCTTGTCTCTCGCCGCTGCCAGAATATCCTCCACCTCTGCATAAGTATAGGCGGCGGCACTGGCAATGACGCCCTGATGATGCCCTGTCTCGGACATCTGATCCAGACGCTCCTTTTTCACATAATTGACAATGGTTCCCTGCTTGCGAGCCTCCCGTTTGATGGTATTCACAATCCCATCCTGACAGCCGTCCAGAACAAACAGCTTGTCTATGGTTTTTCCGGAACGAAATGCCTCCAGAACGGCATTTCTTCCCTCTATGGTCAGTTCTTCGTATCGCATGGTTCTTCCTCCAGTCCCAGTTTTACCAACTCCAGAAGCCGCTCTGTCCGCCCTTCCAAATACAGATATCCCATCAGCGCCTCAAAACCGGTAGCCCTCCGGTATTCTGACATGGTTGCATGCTTTGCCATAGTAGGGGAATTGGCATTGCGTCCCCTCCGAAACACATGCAGTTCTTCCTCTGTAAGCTGCTCCTTCACCTTCTCTGCCATGGCCGCCTGAGCTCCGGCATTTACCAGAGCACTGGCCCTTTTGTGGAGCTTGGCTGCCTGCGCATTGCCCTGCCCCACCAGAAGGGAACGAATCACCAGCTCATAAATGCCGTCTCCAATGTATGCCAGAACCAGCGGCGAATAGGTTCGGATATCCACATCCTTAAACGCAAATGCCTTGTGGATATCCGCCATCAGATTGGTTACGCCCGTTTCCATTTTACACCCTCTCGCGTGTCTTCCAGCACAATGCCTTTCTCAAGCAGGAGCCCCCGAATCTCGTCGGCCCTTGCAAAGTTCCTGGCTTTTCTGGCCTGCTGCCGCTCCTCAATCAAAATCTCAATATCTTCGTCCAGAAGTTCCGCCTTTTTCTCTACAATCAAGCCTAAAATATCACAGAGAGTTTTTAAACGATCCAGACATTTTTCCAGATAATCCTTTGTGTTCTCTCCGCTTGTATGGGTATTCAGATATTTCACAAGTTCAAATACGGCAGCAATGGCGTCGGCCGTATTAAAATCATCATCCATGGCCTCGTCAAATTTTTTCACAAATTCCTCAGTCGCTTCATAGTGGGCCAGTTCACTCTCCGTCATAGTTCCCTTTGGGGCTGCGCCCAGAAGATGCTTCAAATTCTCTGCTGCTGTCACGATCCGATCCAGGCTGTTCTTGGATGCCTCCATCAGTTCGGCGCTGAAATTCAAGGGGCTGCGGTAGTGAGCGCTGAGCATAAAGAAACGGAGCACCTGGAGATCGTATTTCTCACTAATCTCCCTTACTGTAAAGAAATTCCCCAGAGATTTGGACATCTTCTTATTGTCAATATTCAAAAATGCATTGTGCATCCAGTACTTTGCAAATTCCTTACCATTACATGCCTCACTCTGGGCAATCTCATTTTCATGGTGAGGAAATACCAGATCCTCGCCGCCGGCATGTATGTCGATCTGCTCACCCAAATATTTTTTGGACATAACGGAACACTCAATATGCCAGCCCGGACGTCCCTCTCCCCAGGGAGATTCCCATGCAGGCTCCCCTTCCTTCTTCGGCTTCCAGAGCACGAAATCCAGAGGATCTTCCTTTTCATCCTCGCCGGATACCAGAAGGGAACGATTGCCGCTGCGCAGATCGTCTAAGTTCTTATGAGAAAGCTTTCCGTAGTCTGCAAACTTCCGGGTGCGGAAATAAACTGTTCCATTTACCTCATAGGCATAGCCCTTGTCAATCAACTGCTGAATCATCTCCAGCATTCCGCCAATCTCCTGAGTGGCAAGAGGATGGGTGGTGGCAGGCTTTACATTCATCATCTCCATATCCTTTTTGCACTCGGCAATATAGCGCCTGGAGATCTCCTGAGCGGATACGCCTTCTTCAATGGCTTTTTTGATGATTTTATCATCCACGTCCGTGAAGTTGGACACATAATTGACCTCATAGCCCCGATGCTCCATATAACGACGGACAGTGTCAAATACAATCATGGGTCTTGCATTGCCAATATGGATAAAATTGTAGACCGTGGGACCGCATACATACATTTTAACCTTGCCTTCCTCCAAAGGAACAAAGGGCTCTTTTTTCTTCGTTATGGTATTATAGATTTTCATTCTGCTTCTCCTTCTTTGCTTTTTGTTTGTCCTTTTTATCTTTTTCCTTTTTTTCTTTCTTTTTCTTCAATTCTGTCAATTCTGCCTGAAGCCGGGCATTCTCACGGCGAAGCTCCGTGAGACTGTCCATAACCGGGTCGGGAAGATCCACCTGATTCATGTCACTGCGGGGCACCTTTACATCTCCCCGTTTCACAATGCGGCCCGGAACACCTACTACAGTGCAGTTCGGCGGCACCTCTTTGAGCACCACAGAACCGGCTCCTATTTTCGAATTTTCCCCGATGGTAAAGGAACCCAAAATCTTGGCCCCTGCACTGACCATGACATTATCCCGCAAGGTAGGATGGCGCTTTCCGCGTTCCTTACCTGTACCGCCTAAGGTCACGCCCTGATAGAGTGTCACATTATCTCCAATGATGGTAGTCTCCCCGATGATAACGCCGGAACCATGGTCAATGAAAAGTCCTTTGCCAATCTCCGCTCCCGGATGAATCTCAATGCCCGTTTTCCGCACCGTCCTTTGGGACAGCCAGCGGGCAAGGAAATAGTGGCCCTTCTGGTACCATTTATGGGCCAGCCTGTAACTTAAGATAGCACGAAAGCTTGGGTATAGCAAGACCTCCATGGGACTTTTGATGGCTGGATCCCGTTCGGTAATTACCTGAAACTCTTCCCTAATATAACGAATAATACCCATATATTCTCCCTTCTACTAGAAATCCGGACCGAAAACACAAAGCGGACTATCCCGTCTCTAAGAGACGAAATAATCCGCGGTTCCACTCTTTTAAAAGGGCTTATGCCCTTTCCCTTTTCCACTTAACGCGTGTCACGTACCCGGCTGATGCTTACGCACTCACCGGATCTGCTCCCGGATGCACTTCACCCACACCTTGACAAGAACTGCTTTCAGCCGGTGACAGTTCCTCTCTGCTGCCTCGAATATGGACTACTTTTCCGTTCACTGCCTTTTTCATTCTTCAAATCTCTCTATGGTTTAGAATATGCAAAATCAGGCAGTTTGTCAAGCATTTCATAAGAATAAGGAGCAATAAGGACCTAAATCCAATCTTAGACTAAAAAAATCTTTGTTGCCATACCAGACTCTCCTGCTTTGCCGTCCCCAATTGCATTTTCCTTCATTTCAATATATACTATTAACTATATTTCCAAGATCAGGAGGTCCCCGCCATGATTTCACTGCAAATTGAAGCCATCAAACCCTTCATGAACAAACTTCTGCTCCACCCCACATTTGACGCCTTTCTATTAGTAGAAGGCACCGTCACCACCTGCAACACCTTCCACATCGACGGCCACCTTAATCCCGACTACTACTCCAAAGAAGAGCAGGAGTCACTAGGTCTTGGCTGCCGCCGCTTCTCCCGTTGGCAGGAGCTGCGCCCCTTCTGCCTGGAACTAATCAAGGGAAAGCGCACGCCCTTAGGCTTCCGCTTCACCTTCCAGCTATCCCCCGAGAACACCGAGAAGCTGCTGACCCAGACAGAAAGCCCCTTTTTCCCAAAAGATGTAAACGGCCTGATCCTGAACATCCGCTACGACTCCGCCGGCCTTTTCTGCACCACAGCAGCATCCCTGGCTCTTTTCACCATGGACAAATCCCTGGAACAATCCTGGGATCAAATGGTCCAAAAGTTCCTCCTAAAGCAGGACATTGCCTTTACCCTTCTATAGCATTTTCCTCCGGATCCTCAAGAACAAAATGCAGCACATCATCCTCCAAAAAAGTATTCAGGTTGTACAAAACCAAAATATCCGTAAATTCCTGTTCTTTAAAAAGCGAATTCAAGTTCCCATAATAATACCGGGGATCCACCAATACAATCTCCCGAAAGGATGAGGTCAGAAAAGGTACAAAGCAGTTAGCATAAGAATCCTTAAGCAACAAAAGCGTCCGCTGGCTTTCCGCCATAGTGCGAATCCTTACTATGGGATGATTCCCATCCAAAAACACCCCATACTTATCCCGTCCCTCCAGCTTCTTTGAGGCATACAGAGAAGCTGACTTTTTCTGCTCCTCCACATAAGTAACCACAAGCCGTTCTTCCTCCTCCGGCCAAAAGACAGAGATCGTATCCGAAGGAACTTGATAACCGCTTCTGGAAGCCAGTGTTCCCTTAAATCTGTTTGTCACAGGATAAGCGTTCATTTTCAAATCCGCTTCAAGTCCCATCACCTGATTAGCCTGAAGAAAAGCATACCATGCTCCCAGCGTCGTCCAATGGTGATCCGTCCGATAATACAGATATTCTTCTCTGTGCTCCCGCAATGTTTTATAAACAGGAATCACCTGAACCCTTCCGCCCAAATAAGAATAAATTCGGCTAAGCTGCTCCGCCTGATCCTCCACCGGAGCAAAAGGCGGAAGTCCCTCCGGATTCACTCCGGCCGCCCCCGGAGCCAGCAGAAGATACATGCCTGTCTTTGGATGCTTCTCTGCAAAAGCTGCTATGGCATCCAGATTCCTCCATACCTGTTCCTCTAGCTTTTCCGGTTTCTCATAAAGCTGTCCATTTTCCCCAAGATACACACCGCCGGATTCATTTTTCCCAAGGAAACGGTCTGCCGCCGAGCGAAACTGAATCCATGCATCCCGTGAAAAAAACTGATCCGTCTGATATTTTTCATAATTGCTCATAAACTTTCCATCCATAATTCCGGAAAGCTGCAGGCTGGGCCGCTGCTCCAGATAGCGGTTCTCCGCTTCGGAAAATACCCGATCCTCACAGAGCAGGTTCAGCGCCCCAAAAGAAATAATACTTATAAGAAACAACAGCCCAAGCCAGGAATAGGGCGAAAGCTGCCTTCTTTCTTTTCTCCTTCTCAACCCATTTTTCAACTCCTTATTCCAGTTCCGCATCCCTCTTCCAGAGCCTCCTAAAATCCTAAAACCGAAAATACAAAAACGGATTATACGTATCGTGAATCAAATATGCCACAGCCACAAAAAAAATTCCCATATGCACCAGAAGAAACAGCGGCGTCCATGTATTT
This sequence comes from Candidatus Merdisoma sp. JLR.KK006, assembly GCF_036941035.1. Taxonomy (NCBI): domain Bacteria; kingdom Bacillati; phylum Bacillota; class Clostridia; order Lachnospirales; family Lachnospiraceae; genus Candidatus Merdisoma; species Candidatus Merdisoma sp. JLR.KK006. Next base: position 69,624 of record NZ_JAYMNS010000003.1, read on the forward strand.
GGTTTCTCCATATTCTTTCCGGTTATCCGGGAAGCTGCCGGAGTGGCAAATACCCAGGAGAACCAGAATAAAACCAGACTTGTCAGAAGATAATACATTCCTGCATCGTCCGTAATCCCTGTCACTCCCATCCCAAACATAGCCCTCAAATATTCCAAGGCCCCTGCCAGGGTTGGACTGAAAAAGAATACCCAGCCCACAAGAATAAGCAGCATCGCATAAATCGTCCCTATAATCGGAATCCGTTCTGTTACACGATGCAAAAGATATTTTTCCACAATGAGAAGCGCCCCGTAGTAGATGCCCCACACTACGAAATTCCAGCTTGCTCCATGCCAGAGTCCTGTCAGCGCCCACACAAGCAGTAAATTGCAGATATGGCGCAGGATTCCTACCCGGTTGCCTCCCAAGGGAATATACACATATTCCCGAAACCAGGATCCCAGAGAAATATGCCATCTGCGCCAAAACTCCGTGATGCTTCTGGCACAGTATGGATGGGAAAAATTCTCCTTCAGTTCAAAACCGAACATTTTCCCAAGGCCAATGGCCATATCCGAATATCCGCTGAAATCGTAATAGATCTGAAAGGTATAGGCAAATGCCCCCACCCACGCAGAAAGCACCGATAAAGAGGGAAGGGCCGTCACCGCCTCATGGACAACACCCAGATTATTGGCCAGCAGAACCTTTTTTGCCAGTCCCCAGATAAAATACTGAACGCCCTGTCCAAATCTGTCTATGGACTCTTCCCTATTCTTTAACTGCGCATCAATATCTGCATACTGAACAATAGGTCCTGCCACCAACTGAGGAAACATGGAAATATACAATCCAAAAGAAAGAATATTTCTCTGATGCTGCGCTTTCCCCCGATATACATCGATCAGATAGGAGAGAGACTGAAAGGTATAAAAGGACAATCCAATAGGAAGCGGAAGGGAAATCTTTGGAAGCATCCATCCTGTCAATGCCTGAATATTCTCCGCCAAAAATCCGTAATATTTGAAAAATCCCAAAATCAGCAGGTTTACCAGTACGCCAAAAAACAGACTGCCGCCCGCCCTTCGCTTCCTACCCTTCTTTCGGGCAATATCAATCCCCATCACATAATTAAACAAAATGCTGTACAGCATCAAAAACAAATATACAGGTTCTCCCCATGCATAGAAAAAGAGACTTGCCAACAGCAAAATCCCATTGCGCATTCGGTGAGGCGCCAGATAATACACTCCAATTGTCACCGGAAGAAATGAAAATATGAAAAAAATACTGCTAAAAACCACGACTTGCTGCCTTTCCTTAAGGTTTTTCGTATGCTTACCCCGTCAGCACATTCGTACATTTCACTCATGCAGTCCCTTTACAAATCCGGCCTTCACAGCCTCCGCATTTTCCGAAATTACAAAAAGCACGAAAGGGTCTGACTCCCTCATCACATATTTCTCAATCAACTGCACCTGTTCCGGGCCGTAACCCTCAAAATTATTCTTCTGTGTTTCCACCCGCTTCTCTATCGCCTGACAGATGTGCGTAACCTGCCCGGCCTCGGCTGCTTCTACCAAAAGCAGCTCCTCCACATCCATATTATCCTGAGCTGTATAAAGAACCCATGCTTTCAGCTCTCCGGAATTTAACCCATAGAGCCTTCTGAGAAGCTGCTCGTCCCCCTGCTGCATATGGGCCAAATCCAGATTTGTTTCCACTTCTGCTTCCAGCATGCTAAAGTCCGGGTTCCATGCACTTCCCCGAATCAGTCCGGCAAGCATTACAACTAACAGCCCCATTAAAAATACCTTAGCCAGCTTTAGTAACATATCCCATCTGTTCATCTATAATCCTGCCGTTTCCTCCATCCGATTCAGCCATAAGGGATAAAACTGTGCTTTCAGATGTATGGCATCCTTCTGATACCATTCCTCCCTGCCCTCCAGCAGATCTTTGCTGTCAATAAATGTAAGTCCTAATTCCTCACACATTTTTTTAAGGGCCTCATTAAACTCATCCACATATCCCAGCTCTGCTTTCTCTTCCACCGCTTCCGGCAATATGGGGAGAATCCCATTGATATAAATGGGAAGCTTTGGAAACTGTTCCCGTATCTCCTTAATCCGCTCCCTGTAATGCTCGGTAAAACGTTCGCTGTCTCCCCTGCAATACTCCAGGTCATTAAGCCCTATGGCCAAAAAAAGCTGTGCAGGCATCAAATCCAGAGCCTTTTGTATCTCTTCCCCTGCGGAATCTGCACGCAGTCCCTTCTCAGCTATCACCGAATCCGCCTCCAAAAACTGGTAATCCAAAAATCCCTCTGCCACGGAATCTCCTACAATCACAGCAGCGCCAAGGCGTCTTCGAAGGCTTTGCTTATCCATAGGCTTTTCTTCCTCAGGCTTCGATTCTAAAAGCTCCTGCTTAAGTGCCTGTGCTTCCTCCTGTTCCCGAACCAGAAGCGCCTGCTCAATCGCTCCCACGTCAGCCTGTTCCTTTTCCCGGATCCAGTCCACAGCCGGAAAATCCTCCTGTCCCTCCATGCGGCTCTGCTCCAGATTTAATATATATCCAGCTATAAGGGCCACTGCCAAAAGCAGATACAGAGCTCCTTTCCTACTCTGCCTCACCCTGTTATCCTCCTGTTCTATTTCTCTATTTCCGGTTCTATTTCAATATTGCGCCCTCTGTGCCCTCCTAAGAGCGCTGTCATAATTATATTCCATTTCAAATACGCCCTTTTTCAGGCTTCTACAGCATTCGCATTTTATTTCATTTTTTCGCTGTTAATCTATATCATATCACCTACCAATAAGCAAATCCAGAGGATTTCTATTAATTTTTTCATAAATTATCAGCCGTTTATTTTAACTTCCGGTTTTTACCAACTTTAGAAAAATTTTAGAAAGTTTATAGAAATTTGTTAGCACTCACTTCTATGGAGTGCTAATTTTCTATTGACTTTTTATTTCCCTCATATTACAATATGTCTCAGAATACGAAAACAAATACAAAAGGAGTGAACATTTATGGCTGAAATGCATGGAAGTCTTTCCATTAACAGCGAAAATATTTTTCCGATTATTAAGAAATGGCTCTACTCGGATCATGACATTTTCTTCCGTGAGCTGGTATCCAATGGCTGTGACGCTATTACAAAGCTAAAGAAGCTGGAATTGATGGGTGAATACAGCTACCCGGATGATTTCAAGAACAGCATTCGGGTGATTGTAAATCCGGAAGAGAAGACTTTGAAGTTCATCGATACCGGCCTTGGCATGACCGCCGATGAGGTGCAGGAGTACATCAACCAGATTGCCTTCTCCGGCGCTACCGACTTTTTGGAAAAGTATAAGGACAAGACCAACGAGGATCAGATCATCGGTCACTTCGGACTGGGCTTCTATTCTGCATTCATGGTTGCGGATGAAGTTCACATTGACACCCTCTCCTACCAGAAGGATGCTGCGCCTGTACATTGGGAGTGTGACGGCGGCACCGAGTATCAGATGTCCGAGGGAAGCCGCACAGAAGTTGGTACAGAGATTACCCTATTCTTAAATGAAGAGAGCTTAGAGTTTGCCAACGAATATCGTGCCCGTGAGGTTATTAATAAATACTGCTCCTTTATGCCCGTAGAAATTTTCCTGGAAAAAGCAAATGCAGAGCAGGAATATGAGACCATTGACGAGACGGATCTGAAGGATGACGATGTAGTAGTGGAGCACATCCATGAGGAAGCCAAGACCGAGGAAGTGGAGAATGAGGACGGCACCAAGGAGACCAAAGAGATCTCTCCGGCACGGGATAGGGTGAAGATCAACAAGCGTCCTGTCTCCTTAAGCGATACCTCTCCTTTGTGGACAAAGCATCCCAATGAGTGTACCAAAGAAGAGTATTTGGAATTTTACCGGAAGGTATTTATGGACTATAAGGAGCCCCTGTTCTGGATTCATCTGAACATGGACTATCCTTTTAACCTGAAGGGCATCCTGTACTTCCCCAAGATCAATACGGAGTATGATTCCATTGAGGGAACGATTAAGCTGTACAATAATCAGGTATTTATTGCCGATAACATTAAAGAAGTTATTCCGGAATTTCTTATGCTCTTAAAAGGTGTCATTGACTGTCCGGATCTGCCTCTCAATGTTTCCAGAAGCGCTCTGCAGAATGACGGCTTTGTAAAGAAGATCTCCGATTATATTACGAAGAAGGTGGCTGACAAGCTCACCGGCATGTGCAAGACCGAGCGTGAAGACTATGAGAAATACTGGGACGACATCAATCCCTTTATTAAGTTCGGCTGCTTAAAGGATGACAAATTCTGTGAAAAGATGATGGATTACCTGCTGTTCAAGGATCTTGACGGCAAGTATCAGACTATCAAGGATCTGGTTCCGGAGGAAGAGACACCGGAGGTTGATGTGGTGGAGAATCCCGATGAGACCAGTGAGGACAATGCCGAGGAAAAAGAGCCGGAAAAGACAACCATCTTCTATGTGACTGACGAGGTTCAGCAGAGCCAGTATATCAATCTGTTCAAGGAAGAAGGCAAGAATGCCGTTATTCTGAAGCACAACATTGATTCTCCCTTTATCTCTCATTTGGAAATGAAGAATGAGCATGTGAAGTTCCAGAGAATTGATGCGGATCTGACGGAGGATTTTGTAGAAACCGTATCTGAAGAGGAATTGAAGGAAACCGCTGATTCCTTAACCGAGATTTTCCGCAAGGCTCTGAACAACGAGAAGCTGGATGTGAAGGTAGAGAAGATCAAGAATGAGAGCATTTCCTCCATGATCACCCTCTCCGAGGAAAGCCGCCGGATGCAGGAAATGATGAAGATGTACAATATGTACGGCATGGACCCGAATATGTTCGGAGGCGGAGGGGAGACCCTGGTGCTCAATGCCAACAATCAACTGGTACAGTACATCTTAAAGAACAGAGATTCCGAGCATGTGAACATGTTCTGTGAGCAGCTCTACGATCTGGCCCTTATCAGCCATAAGCCCCTGGCTCCGGAGGCTATGACGAAGTTTATTGCCCGGAGCAATGAGATTATGATGCTTTTGGCGAAATAAGCAAAGCTGCCTTCTTTGGACTTTGGAGGGCAAATGGCAAATGTCATGATTAAAAAGTGTTAAAGGAAGCCTTCAAGCTTCCGGTGTGCTTTCGCATCGGGGACTTGAAGGCTTCTTTATTTTTTAGCAAACGAAGTCTGCCATGTATAAATTTGCATTTGCGGGGGACCTGCAGATACACTTTAAAACGGGCAAAGCTTGTCCGCTGAAAGTCTTAAATTTTTAATTTGAGATAATCTGTAAAAGATTTTGCTCCCAATTTTCTGCGTTTGGCAAGCATTTGAGCCCAGATATCATTCCCCTCATCCTCTGTTATAAACCCTCTTTGAAATGCATCTGTCAGAATATCTCCGGTAGTCATATGCCTGTGACCAAATTCTGTTATATATCCCTGAATGTCTCGCAGATTATTGCTTGCAACAATACCATCATACTGTTTTGCCAGAGAAATAGCTGCCGCTTCTCCATTTCCGATTATCCTTTGTCCTTTTTTCGGCTCTTCTGTCAGTTCATAATATGTAGCATACTCTTTGGAATAAACATCCATTTCCTGTATCAACACCTGCTTCTGTTTTATCAGTGTATCTACACGTGCTTTTAAATGGGGAATTCCGGGACGGCAAAGCTCCCGATAGACCGGCTTAGGTATTATAACCCTTTCCGGATACAGCTTTGGTAATAAGCTCTCATTTCGTACCCATAAAAAAGCGCAGAGACAATCGGTATCAAAGAAAAGAGGCTCTGTCAATCGTATCCGCCTCCCTCCGCTTCCTCACCAAAAACAATGTCTTCCCGAAAAGCATCCAGTAAAAGCTCTTCATATTTACCATTCGAAATCTTATCTGTCTCCAAGAGACGCTCCGCCTGACAGATATAGTGTCCGAACACCTGCATTCTTTTCTCATTTGAAGAAGGCTTATACAGGGATACGTCAAAACCCAGCCTTGATGCCAGAGCAATAATTCCTGACTGCATGGAAGCGGCCTGACCAGCGGAAAGGCTCCCATCCTCCTGCAGGCGAATGAGTGTTGCTTGATGGCTCATACCAAAGTGCTGCTCCAGCCGAATTATCTCGCGAATAGATAAGCTATGGTTATCGGACCCTTTATACCTCTGCACAGCTTCATACAGGGCAGCCGGAGGCATCAGAAAATAAGATGCAAACAGATCTGCCTTCTTTTCCTCCTCATTTCCGCTTCCTATTTTGCTTGAGCAGATTGTTGAGGTCCTTTTCTCGTCAAAATAATAATGATACAGCTCATGAGCCAGCGTATACCGCTGCCTTCCTATGGACATTCCCGAATGAATGGCAATCAAAGAGGAATGTTCACTTCGGAAACAGGCTCCGCTTATGTTCTTGCCAAGAGGATAAAATACCAGTGTCAACCCTTCAATCCCTTGAGCGAGTGTAAATATATCTACAGGAGAAGCCTCGTCTTCCCCCAGTCTTTTCCGAATACTGGATGCCTTGCTGCTGAGTTCTATCTTATCTATCATCCGATCCCCCTTCCGCAAGCCGATCCATCCGAAACTGGTTCAAAGCAAGCCTGTTGATCACAGCAATTGCACGCAAATCTTCGCTGTCCATAGCTGTTGTCCGAAAAGCAATTGTATACGCCGGCGTCACCGGATCTGATGACAGGAATGCGGAAACAGGGCAGCAGAACAATTCCGCAAGCTGATTCAATCCGTCAGAATGAATGGAGCGTTCTCCCTTTTCAAATTTGGAAATCAGACTTTGATCAACGGACAAATAATCTGCTACCTGCTTTTGTGTTAAGTTGGCCTTTTCACGCAGCTCTTTTATCTTTGGCCCAATATTGGAAACATCAGCGTTCATATAAAGTCCTCCTGCCTTAAAGTTCCGTAATCAGTATCCTGATGCTTTTCATCTAACTTTATTATACTCCATTTTGTCATAAAGTAAATAATTTTTCCGCAATAAAATATGACAGACCTTATAAAAGAAATTCAGCTGCCAGGCATTAGCTGATATTCACAGTGATTCTAAGCTCATCATAGCGCATGCAGAACGGATATGCAATCTACGGAAAGCAGAGTGCTGTTTTTTGTGATACAATGGGAATTTTTATAGCAGCAAAGATGTTAAATGATTATAATGATTTATGAAGACACTCAAAAGAAAATTTTAAAATACAAATTTTTTTACAAATTCTGTCTCAAAAAAATTCTCTGTATAGACATAAACATCCTTAAAAAGATAATCTTTCAGTCTCTGCATAAAAGGAGGTGTATAATTCTGCTTTAATAAAACCTGGGCTTTCACTAGATTATACAGATTTGGATTCTTTTCACTGCTGCATACTAATATGTAATGTACATGTTCTTCCGCAAATCTTATTGGATTTTGCATTCTATGCCGTCATTATTCAAAGAAACCTCATGAAGCGTTGAATCGCTAGGCATAGATATATCATATTCTGATAAATACCTCATTACCACATCTTTAAAAATTTCAAAATTAGTCATTTTCCTCCGATTCCATTTCATATCTGATTTTGTCAAGCAGCATGCTTGGAGTTACCAGCTGCCTGTATATCTTATCTAATGAAGCTGTAACGTCCTTAAAAACAGCAAGTCCCTGGTCCAAATCGGCTAAATAAAATCTGCATTTTGAAAACAGATCATATTTTTTGGAATACAATTCAATAGCCTCCAAAAAATCTCTGCTATGGGTAGTCACTACAATACTTAAATCAAATTTCTTTTCAAGAAGCACAATAAGTTCCGCATACGCCAGCTGCCATTCCGGATGAAGGTGTATCTCCGGTTCATCCAAAATCAATACATCCTTTTCCTTTAAAATACCTTTCTCCAACAATAGCTTCAAAAGCACAAAGGACTTAAGGCCTGCTGAAAGATTTTCAAAATAGACAGGTTCTTTAAACTGATAAGAATTCAACTCCCACTGACCACTCTGCTCAGAAATCTGCCCTTCTGTAACATGCTCTAAAATATCGTAAATCTCTTTTAAACTCTCTTTTGCATTAACCGCCTCAAAGATCCCCGCCATAATATTATCTTTTGTTTCATTTAAACGGCTTAATAATTGTCCACGCATACTTTGTGTTGCATAAACCCGAAAATAACCTGACATATCATCCAGAATAAAGGGATCATCAACCAAAAAGGCTTCATGCAGAATATGATAATCCGCCTTCCAGTCTATACATTGATTTCCCTGGAACCGTATTTCCAAATCTTTCTCTTTTATTGTCAAAGAAACCCTTGCATTTCCATTGGTTTCCTTCAGACATTGTATCTGTGTATCAAATAACAGATTAAAGAAGCGCTCGATTAACTCCATTGCCACTTTATCATCATCATTCACTTTTCTTGATACAATTTTATCATAAGAATTCTCGACTAATTCCGCAATATCATCTTCCGGCAGGATGAGCTTATACTTTTTAAAAGACCGCTCCACTAACTGCCGGTACAATGCTTTACTAAATTTATCCCTGTCTGTTTCTGCCAGCAAACCGCTTACTTCATTGGTGATTTTTCCTAAAATAGCCTGCCTGATTGATCCGGAGAAATGGGGCATTTTTATATTGTTCATATTGTGTGCCACTGCATTCCCTATATATTCCCTGCATATTATCTGTATCTCTTCTCTTCTGCGTTCTTCAATCTTCGAATCAATTTGATATAAACAATTAAATGTGGAATAAAGTACCTTTCCAATGGTACTTTTCCCTGTATTATTCTCTCCTGCAATAACTGTAATTCCGTCAATCACAATATCAGCATGTTTTACTTTTGCGAAATTATCAATTTTTAATCTCATAGAGCATTCCTTCTTGTTCTGCCTCAAAATCAGTCCTTTATTGTATTCCTTATTCTATCCTACTTTTTCCAAAAAACAACGCCAATTCCTCAAATGTCGTTTTCTGTTGAGGCTTTCTTACTCTTTATTGCAAAACAAATTATTTTACAACTATCCTGCGTACACCTTTACATAGATGGATACTCTTATGCTATTACTTGCAACACAGCAATACCGGAAAACATCTGTGCAAACCGCACTGCTGCTTCCCGGCATCAAATTGGAATAAAAATTCTTCTAATTTCTTTTACAGCTTCGCCATCTTCTTATACAAAGGCAGCATACAGTGATAAGCCTCATCAAAGACAGGCAGCAGCTTCTTATAATTCTCCTGATGCTCCATGACTGGCTTCACAGTCTTCTCGAACTTTAAGAACCGCTTCACCTCTTCAAACCCGTCAAAAACGCCTACGCCCACGCCTGCGATAACGGCCGCACCGATGGCTGTGGCCTCCTCCACGCAGTCAGGCATCCGGAATTCAACATTCAGTACATCGGATAAAATCTGTGCCACCACATCTCCCTTGGCTCCGCCGCCGGTAAGACACATTTTTTCGATCTCTGCCTGCTTCCGATAGGCTTTAAGAATCAGCTCCATATTCATTGCAATTCCCTCTATCACAGCCCGCACATAATCTTTCTTGTCATGCTCCGACTTGATTCCCAGGAAGGCTCCGCTGGTATCCGGATTCCACCGCGGACTGCGCTCACCCAGAAGGTAGGGCAGGAATATGAGATTTTTGGCTCCTACAGGGGATTTTTCTATCAGCTTGTTCAGCTCATCATAGGATGCTCCGTCACACAAAGCCCGACGAATGTAGGAATAGGAGCTTCCCGCTGCCTGCATAGCGCCGCAGGGCATGTACTTCCCGGGAATCACATGGGCAAAGCAGAACAAAGTCTGGTCCTCGTCTATAAATGGGTCTGTGGTCGTTCCCCCGATCCAGGCAGAGGTTCCGAAGGTGAGATAGAATTCCCCATCCTTGATGCATGCTGCGCCTACTGCCGAACAGGGACCGTCTCCTCCTCCGCAGACTACAGGAGTTCCTGCCGGGAGCCCTATCTCGCCTGCCACCCGATCCTCTATATAACCTGCAATATCTGTGGATTTCTTAAGCTTTGGAAGCTTGTCTTTGTCAATTCCTGCCGCCTTTAGAATCTCCTCTGACCATTCCAGCTTTCTTAAGTCAAGTGCGTTGGTTCCGGAAGCGTCGGAATAATCTGTTACAAACTTTCCCGTGGCCCGGGCGATGATATAATCCTTGGCCTGGAGCATTTTATAGGTCTTCTTGTACACTTCCGGTTCATTCTTTTTCAGCCACATGAGCTTTTCGATGCTGTAGCTGGGGCTTACCCGATGACCGGTGATCTGGTACATCCTTTTTGCTCCAATCTCTTTTTCCAGAAGCTCTGCCTCTTTTACGGCCCTCTGGTCTGCCCAGATAATGGCATCTCGCAGGGGTACGCCGTTCTTGTCCACTACCAGGCAGCCCTGCATCTGGGCGCTGAAGGACATGGCTGCCACTCTGCCCGGATCCTCTCCCTCCAGTACGGCCTTGGTAGCGTCACATACCGCATCCCACCAGTTTTCCGGATCCTGCTCTGCGTAGTTTCCGTTGAAAAAATGCACGTCGTAAGGTACGGTGAAGCTGCGGATCTGCCGTCCTTTTGTGGTAAACAAGGTTGCTTTGTCTCCGGATGTTCCCAAATCATGGGCTATAAGTAATTTTTCCAAGGTAATTCTCTCCTTTCCTGTCTCTGCAATATTTTCCTTTCTGTGTTCGCTTGAAATAATTTGCCCCTCAGTGCTGTTCAAATTCTTATTTACTATGAAAGATCCTTTTCTGCGTAGCAGAAAACTAAGTTCAGGGATGCCCCATGCGCCATTACAGACTTTTATTTATTGCAGTGCGCCAATGGAGCGCATGTGGGTTTCCTATGAAAGCAGCGATCACACACCTGAAAGGGCGTTCCCAGGGGCAATAGCTTCCCGCAGTACCGGCAACGGGCAATATAATTCGTCTTCCCTTTGGTTAAGTACTTCATAATCATCATTTCCGTGCGGTTTCGCTCTTCGTTCAACCAGTCTTCTTCAATAACCTTCTGCATGCGGTGGGAGAACTGGTAGTAAAGGTCCAGCTGCTTATAGTAGGTCTCGTATTGCTGGATGCCTTTTCGCTTTCCGTATTCCAGCTTTGGACGTTCCAGTGAAACGTCTGCCGTATAGTCTTTGCAGTAGGAAAGCCAGAGGGCGACTACTTTTCTGTCTTTGATGTCTATGGGACAGGTGATCATTCGGTATAGGGTGCGTTTGTCCTCAAAGCCGTCTATCTGGGATTTCCATTTCTGAGCCTGATCGTAGAGAGCCAGGGCCTCATCAATGTTCTCTTTTACAAAAGGAGCTGACGGAGTTACGGAATGCCAGATTTTCAGGATTTCGTCTAAAGGACCGTCTATGTCTAAGAGAAGCTGCGGGAAACCTAAGTTTACTTCTTCTATGGGCTGTTCCTCAGCTTCGAAATGCTCCCGAATGAACTCCAGCTCTTCTTCCCCCATGGCGTTTACATAACCCACGTTGTAGATACCGAAGCGGCCTGCACGGCCTGCGATTTGGCGTACCTCCGATATGGTCAGCGGGCGTCTTCCAATGCCGTCAAATTTTTCCGCCTGTAGAAATACGATTCTTCGGACAGGAAGGTTTAAGCCCATTCCAATGGCGTCTGTGGCTACTACTACGGTGGTTTTCCCCTGATTGAACAGGTGCATTTGGCGGCGGCGGATCTCCGGCGGAAGGCTGCCGTAGATAACGCTGGCATCTACGCCCTGTTCCTCTAAGCGGCCTGCCACATCCAAAACGGATTTCTTGGAAAATACAATGAGGGCGTCTCCCGGCTGTACATCCTCCGGAAATGCAAAGGGCTTTTCTTCACAGATAAGGGCTGTCTTTCGCTCATAGCGTTCTATCTCATAATCATCACCACAGAGCTCAATCAAATGAATCATGGCCAGCTCGGCTGCGGGGCTCATGCAGATATGAATTTCGTTTGCCTTTAGCCCCAGGATAGCTTTTGTCCAGGAATGTCCCCGATCCGGATCCGTTACCATCTGAGCCTCATCTATCACAGCGATATCATAGGCTTCGTCAAAATCTGCCATCTCTATGGTGGAGGCTGTGATTCGGCTGTTTTCCTCCTCTATGCACTCCTGTCCGGTCAGCATGGTGCAGGGAACGCCGTAAGTGCGGATCTGCTCGTAAACCTCCAGAGCAAGGAGACGTAAGGGGCCGAGATAAACGCCCTTTTCTGCCGTTCTCAAGCGTTCCAGGGATTGAAAGGTCTTACCGCTGTTCGTTGGACCGATGTGAAGGATAAAATGACGGTGCATCTGCCTTACCTCCGGGAATTCCATTTCCGGACGGGAGGGTACCAGCTCCACTATCTTATTTTTTACTTTGTATTGACGGAACTTGGGGTATAAGGTGAAAAGGTTCTCCATGCAGACGGCTCCCGGAAGCTTTCGCCTGAGAAATGCAAGAAATTCGCCGTCTATCCGCTCTCGCTGTTCCTTCAGCAATAGCCCCAAGTCCAGATCGACCAGCTTGGGAATCAGCTCTGCATTGATGGTAAGGGTTAGATCCTCTCTCTTTTTCCGGTATGCAAAAAGTGCCATATTTTTGATCTGCCGGTGATAATCCTCCAGATTTTGAAAGGGAATTTTGGAGGGCCTGGCTCTTCTAAGAGATTTTTGCAGATTCTTCATACGCCCGGAAGCATCTGCATATTTGGGAACCTTTTTCCCTTTCTTCCTGCTCTCTGTCTCATATTGTTCCGTGTAAAATTGTATTAATTTTTTTCGACTGAGCATATCTGCCTTTCTCCGTATCTTATTATGATTCACAATTTCTTACTCCGCACCGCAGATTCCTCTCACCTGTTCTATAGGAAGTTGGGTTTTCTTTGATACCTCCTCTAGGGACATACCTGCTTTATGGAATCTCTTTGCAACAAATTCCATGGCCTCTCCTATTTCAATAACATGTCCGTCCGGATCGTAGATTCGAACCACACGCTGTCCCCAATCATGTTCCATAAGTCGATTCAGGTACCGGACAGGCTCCTGATATGCGTCCAGCTTTTTTATAAAATCATCCATATTATTTTCTTCAAAATACAGCTCCGTATCACTGTCCCCCCAAACAACCTTCTTCTTAACCAACCGCTCCCAGATACCTCTGTCCTGCAGTACCAGTCCTTCCGTCAAAATCACATTGCTGCCGAAATCAGTCAGGGTTCTAAGGCCAAAGAGATCCTGATAGAATTTTTTAGAACGCTCTATATCTTCTACTACAATTAAAACATTTTTTAGTCTCATTCCGCATACTCGCTTTCTTCCTGCCTTCTCGTGTTCTTCTCTATTTTATAGAAATTGACATGGGAATGCAAGTTTCTATTTTACTTCTTAAGATTTTCAAGTCTAAATGCCGGTTCTTTTCGTCGATTTTTTGTTCTGTTGCATGATTCTTCGGATTTATGTTGACAGCCTTTATGCTACGATATATAATTTATTTATATAAATCATTTATATAAATAAATTACTTTTCAAGGAGGCTAAAATGCCAAAGCAAAGAATTACCCGGGAAATAGTTGTAAATGCTGCCTTTGAACTGGCTCGTACCGGAGGGATGGATCATGTTCTGGTTAAAACCATTGCCGAACGGCTGGGGTGCTCTGTCCAGCCTATTTACAGCTACTGCAAAAATATGGACGAACTGCGCCGAGATATTGAGCGTCAGGCCAAGGCCTATATTCAAGATTATCTGGCTGCTCACATTGACAAGGAGGACTTATTTCGCAGCACCGGCCAGGCATATATTCAGATCGCCAAGAAGGAGCCACACTTATTTCGGATGTTTATACTGCAGCAAAGGGAGGGAATTTCTTCTCTAAAAGAGCTGTATCAGGCAGAAACCCGTCCTGAAATTGCCCCGTCCATTGCCGGGAGCTTTGGTATTTCCCTGGCTGAGGCCCGGCAGCTTCACTTAAATATGCTCATCTATACCATTGGCCTTGGTACTATCTTTTCTGTTTCCACACCGGGAATTTCGGCGGAAGAGATTTTCAGCCTGCAGGAAGGTGCTTGTCAGGCATTTTTAAACCAGTTACTGATAAATGGAGGGATGGAGAATGAGTAAGAGCATATTAATCCTGTATAAGAGCAAGACAGGATTTACGAAAAAGTATGCGGACATGATTGCGGAGGAAACAGGCGGTACGGCAATGGATTTCAAGGAGGGAACACCTGAACTTTTATCTTCTTTTGACAGGGTTCTCCTTGGAAGCAGAATGCATGCCGGCCGAATCGAAGGTTTGCCAAAGGTGCGGAGGTTGTTTCTAAAAAGCAGTGTCCGGCTCTCGGCCCTCTTTGTGACAGGCGCTATGCCGAACACGGAAAGGAAAACGATTGAGGAAATGTGGAAGAACAATCTGAACCGGGAAGAATTGTCTTTCCTTCCCCATTTTTATTTGCAAAGCGGATTATGCTATGAGAAAATGAATTTTACGGATAAGGCTATGATGAAAGTGTTTTCTTTTATGCTGAAAAGGAAAAATAACAAAACTCCGGATGAAATTGGTTTTGCTGAGGCGATTGCCCATTCTTATGATATCTCTTCGAGGGAATATCTTGGACCTTTGTTAAAACATCTTTCTGAAAACTAAATCATGAAAGACTATGAGAAGCCTTCCGGGATTTAGCACTTGGAGGGGTGTAAGCAACTGTAAGCAAATCTTTTGAGACAAAAATAAAGGAAGCCTTGATTTTACCGGCTTCCTTCTATGCAGGAGATGGGACTTGAACCCACACAGCCTTGCGACTACAGGCACCTGAAGCCTGCGCGTCTGCCATTCCGCCACTCCTGCGAACAAATAATATTCTATCGAATTTGAGATAAAATGTCAACACCTTTTTTTAATTTTTTGACATTTTTTTGTAAATTTAGTACTTGACTTTTTTCTCCGGAAATGATAGTATAATTAAGCGCCTTGTAATAAGAGCTTCAACACAAGGGGATTTGCGGAAGTGTCGGAACTGGCAGACGAGCAAGACTAAGGATCTTGTGGCATTCGTGCCGTGTGGGTTCAAGTCCCATCTTCCGCAGTAGTTTAGAGGACTGAAAACGTTGATTTTTCAAGGTTTTCGGTTCTTTTTCTTTTTGTGAACGGAATAACATTTTGGTCACTTTGAGCACTTTTTTCATAATTTAGAGATTCTAAAGCATTTAATACCTTGTTGTCCGTCTCCGTGCTGTCCTCAATATTATAGATATAATGTTTTAGGGTTGTTGATTCATCCGCATGACCTAGCATATCTTTTACAATGCTGAGATTAACGCCATTATGCAATAGTGTTGATGCATATGTCTTTCTAATCTTATGCATTGTCTTTACCGGGATCCCTATATGCTCACAGCCTCTTTTTATTTGTGCGTCTATTGCGTCCGGTGTAAGGCAATTATTATCTTTAACAAACAGAAAATCTTCATATTGATAGCCAAATTTCTCATTGATCATCTCTATCCTTTTGATAATCCTTTTTGCCTTATCGGTTAAAGGAAGCCATCTGTCGCCGTCTTCTGATTTTGTATAATCCACAACATGGAATCCCATACTTTTAATATTATTGAGATCACTTGTATCAAATTCTTCTACTAGCTGCTTATGTATATGAATTCTGTTATTAACAATATCTGTTTTGCTAATTGCAAGGATTTCTCCCTTTCTGGTACCCAACTCAAAATCAAGCATAACAGCCAATGGTGCTGTATTTGATGGGTTATTTTTCAATCTTCGTTCCATCTCATCAATAAGCATTTCTTTTTCGTTAGTTTGAAAAACCTCTTTTGTACTCGGCTTTTTGCTACTGCTGGCAAACTTTTTCTTATTGACTTTGATACGATAAGGATTCTTCTCTATATATTCAGCATCTACAGCATATTCCAATGTCTGTTTCAAGATTCCGCACATATTATAAAATGCTTTCTTTTTCAAATTGTATTTTCCTAATACTCCATTGAAGAAATCGTCAATATTAATTTTGGTAAGATTCTTTACTGGTATAGCTATAAACTCTTTCTCAGGCTTATAAAATCTTTCCCAATCTGCCATCATTCGCTTAATCGTACCACTATTAACCTCATTTGCCTTGTGCTTCATAAACTCATAAAACATACTTTCTATTGACCAATCCTTTGATTGCGTTGCTTTCGTATGTTCGCTCTGCATAGAAATATAAAAATCACAAATGATATCTTCTAAATCTCTCCTCCTTTTTCTCTTAATTTTCTTACGATTATTCGGCTTAGAATCATCTGGCAGATAACTATACCACACATCTTCTTTATCGCTATGCCATATTGAATAATTATGCCGTTTTAATATCTCCTCTCTCTTTTTCATTTCAATTTGTTCTTGCACATATGTTAAATCAATCATACCGTTTTCTAATATATATTTCAACAAATCATTTGTATTATTTTCTTTTATAAAAATCGGCCTCCAGTTCATATAAAATCTATATAAAAAGGCACCACCAAACCAGCAGTGCCCTATATTCATATCAATATTCAGTTTTCAGTCATCATCTATATATTACATGGGATGGGATATGAGCCGACTTTTAGTAGAATCATATCCTCATTTTTGCTTTGTTATCAGTTACTTGAATCAAAATCGGGCAGGAAACCTTACTTCCCTACCACGCCACATATATGAAGCCCTTTCAAATCTCCCATCGGTTCTTTTATCCAGACTCTTTGGAACTTTTGCAATGTAACTCCAGGTATGCAGCACTTTACAGTTCTTTCACTTCCAGCACGGTCTAAAATTACATAGCCTTTCGGTTTGATTTCTTTTATTATAGATTGGTATGTACGATCACAATTAATTTCCTTTTTGCCAACAGCATATTTGATTGTCTTAAGAATTTCATCTGCTATGTTCATCATTTTATCATTATACTCCTTAAAACTTTTATAACTTATTCCGCATAAAATATATCATATAAAACGTCCGCAATAACACGGCTGCATTCTTTCTCTATTTCTGCTCCATATACTGCCATTGCATTTACAATTGCAATGTTAAAATCAGATACATCTTTAATAGAATCCAATACATGTTTTGTCATGTTATCAAGATTATCTTCAGCAACCTTTACAGTAATTTTATATGCTAATTCTTCCAATTGTTCTTTTGTTAATTGCTTCATTATATTTTGTCTCCTATTCTAAAACCTGAAACTCAGTTATTTTGTAACTAAGCTCCAGGTGTATTTTAAAAATTAATCAAATACCTGATATTTCTTAATTCTTAATGACTGCAAATCCCTCATTAATGTTTCAGCCGCAGTTGAATTTGTTACATTTGGCATTGTAATATGGAATTCATTGTTAATATTAGGTTGAATATTCTTATTATTAGTTATAACATTCCCAGCGTTCAACTGATTAATGAACTTATCTACCTCTTTATTACGTTCATTCATCATGCTGGTTACAGCGGCATCCAGAACGGTTTCTATGCCACTCCCCATTTTCTGTACATAAGCTTCGAATTTCTTCTGGGCTATCATGAACGGATCGTCATCTGGGAGAGGGGTAAGGATCTCGCCATTGGGTCTGGCAATTGTTCCATTCTCAAATGCTATTGCTCCGGTTGGATAAACTTTGCCTTTCATGGCAGGCTCACCATTTAAAATTTTCTTGGTCTGTTCCTCATTGAAGATAATCGTGCCTTTGGGCAAGTCACTCATTATAGGCTGATTGGTAAGTTCCGTTGTGCCATCCGGATAGAGTGTTAGTTCTGGCTGTCCATATTCGGAACGGAGAGCGTTTTTCGCTGCTTCAGACAATCCACGGTAGCCAGTTCCAGTTGCAAATGCGTTTCCTACGGTTCCCTCAGCGAATGCGCTTCCGCCTTTTGCATGGCTGTGACCGACACGTCCGTATGGTTGTGGAGTAGGATGGTTCCCTTTTCCTCCCTTTGCCCGTTCCAACATGTTTATGGCTTCAATTGCTGCAATGCACGCATTTACAATTTCTTGTACCATGGACTCAATACATTCAACAATAGATGCCGCAGTCCCGTGTATGGAATCTTGTGCCGTGATGAATGATGCCGCCCAGCCTTCTTCTCCGTTTAAAGATTCATCAATCAGCGTGCCGCCTTCCTGAATGGCACCAACAATTGTATCTGAGCCGCCGGATTCTCCCTGTTTCCCTGTTCCTTGTCCAGCACCAGCAGAAGCTCCATTATTGCCTTCAGGATCAGATGAACCTCCACTGACACCGATTATTTCAGACAAATCCGTTTGAAATTGCACCCATGTGTCAGCACATTCCTTTAGTTTCTCTTCCATTGTTGCTTTGCATGTATCAAGTGCTGTAAGTATTGGTTCAAAGAGAGCATCATATTTTGTATCATTTGAAAGACCTCCGGCTAATGGATCTCCGCTTCCTCCACCTTCTCCAAATGTTTCAGAAAGCGTAGAATTCCATATGTCAGGAATATCGCTGCATATTTCCTTGAATCTCTCTACAAATCCTGTTAATGTAGTCAGAATAACCCCATCCTCAGCAAAAGAGGATACAAAGTTATCTGAATTGACCGGAGGGATTATATAGTTGGAAACATCATTTGACAGGTTATTAAGCGCATCTGTAACACTCTGGACTTTTCCTGCTGCATTAGAAGATGAAGCTGCCATATTATCAAAGTCAGAATTTACAGCAGAAGCATCTATGCCCGAAAGACTTGAATTCAAAGAACCTGCACTGTCTGCAAGAGCATTTACCGTATTAACCGTCTCACCCAGATAACTAGGTAAGGATGCCATGCCGGACAATTCTGAAAGAGCACTCAGCACGTCGCTGTTTCCTGCGTTCAAATCAGCCAGTATGCCTATATAAGAATCACGAAGCTTATTAAACTCTTTTTCAGAACCTGCCAGAAGTTCTTCCTCATTAATTCCAAGTTCTTTAAGAACAGCCTGCATCTGTGCCTGATCAAGAAGATCTTGAAGTTCTTCAAACTTTGACTTCTGCTTTTCCAGTGCATCTATCAAAGTGTCATAATACTTCTCTGTCTGTTCAATCAGTTCATCATAGTATGCATTGCTCTTTTCTAGCATTTCCTCTAGTTCTGCGACACGGATTTCATCTTTTGCCTTTTCCACTTCGTCCCTTGCTTTTCGTGCCCCGGACATGTCATTTTCATAATGCATTCCCTTGCCTTCGCTGTACAAAAGGGCTGTCTTTTGATTCATGAGCTTTTCAAGGTTGTACTGTTTCTGCTGAAGGTCAAGCTGGCGTTCTCTTGCTTTATTAGCTTTCTCTATAGCATCAATCTCTGCCTGATAAGCAGCTTCGGCGGCATCCTTTTCCTCTTCCAATGCATCCACGGCGGCATCCTTCTCATCCTCAATGCCCTTAATTCTATCATTAATTTTAGAAATGAAATGGGCAAATACAGATTCGTAGAGTGATTTCATACCGTTAAGGTATTCTTTCTCATATTTTGCGTATTCTTCTGCATACTGCTTTTTATCTTTGAAATATTTTACATATAATGCCCTTAACCGATCCAAATACTGCTTCTCTGTAATGACTCCGGCATCTTTCAGATCCTTTAAGCCTTTCAGCTCGTCTTCAAAGGATTCCAGATATGTGTCTGCCGCTTCCTTGGCTGCTTTTGATGCACCTGATTTGCCGCCTCCAACATTGGAAAAATCAACTTTTGGTTCATAATTGATTTGGCTGGCAGATTCTTTAATTAAATTTTGTAGTTCTTCGGCTCTTGCTAATTTGGCATCCAACTGTCCCGGCGTTAATGTACCGCTTGCCACCTGCTGATATAATTGTTCCAGTTCGGTTAAATATTGGATTACTTCTCCTGTATACCCTGCATTCTCAGCCAACGTAAGTAAATTTGCAACTTCTCCGGAAGTATCCATACCCTGGAGCGCACATAATTCTTTTTGGAATGTCAGCATTGCAATGGCCTGTTCAAGATTTTCGGCAGAAACAACCTCATTAGCAAATGACCGTATCTGTTCTTCCGTGGCATCAGCTAAATCCAGCCCTTTTTCCTTCAATACATCTGTATTGCTGATTAAGGCTTCAAATGCCACAAGCTCATCATTGATTATCCCCAAATCTTCAAGGGCTGATTTCAATGTTTCAAAATCTTCTGCGCCGCTCAGTCCTGCACTTGTAATAGAGGATGCAAGCCCATCAAATGCATTTTCCACGTCTTCTTCCGTAGCTTCTGCATTATTCAACACCTGTACAAAATCCTCAAAAGCAGAATAGTCTATGGATAAACCTAATTCTGACATTTCGTCAAGCTTTGACTTTATGGAATCACATGTTGAAAGGATGTCTATGCCGTTCAGCTTGAATCCTTCATCTGTGAAAATGTCCTGCCATGCTGATTTAAGCGAATCGAAGGCTGGCTTTATTTGGGTATTTAGTTGGTCTACTGTCTGGGTGATAGATAAAGGAATACCGTTACTCTCCGAAACTGAATTTACAGTATCTTTTACCGCATCAACAGCATTCTCAACATTTACAGCCAAGCTTGAAAAATCTGTTACTAATAATTCTTTGAATTTATCCTGTAAATCAACACTTGCACCAGCAGCATCCATCATAGCTGCTTCCATGGCGTTATATTCTTCTGTTGTAACCGGAATGCTGTTATTTGCTAAATAATTAAGCTTTTTCTCCTCATACAGCTGTTGTATATAGGTATCAAGGCTTTCAGACATGGTATTGATTGCATTGTTCATATCTGAATAAATTTCTGTGTCTAACAGCCTCTCATTATCTTGTGATGCTAAAACCAGCCTTTCCCTTGCTTCTATCAATGCATTGTAAAATTCTAATGCCTCTGTTGGATTATTTGATGAAATATCCCATGATAGATTATTCCATGTACGGTTTATAGTCTCAAATTCTTTCAGAGAATCTGAAACAATATCTACTGCTTTTCGTGCTTCATCGGATAGTGCTCTTCCTTTATTATTAGAATCAACAGATATTTTTGAGCCTGCCCAATTGCTCCATATCTTTTCCTGTAACGCTTCCTCTGCTGATTTTCTTCCAATAGCGGCGGTTACTGCCTGACTTTGCAATTCCTCTTTTGTAGCTCTGGACAAAGCCTGTGCATATTCATCCGTACCGACTGTAAGTCCTTCGAGCATCTGAGCCTTGTCGCCTAAGGCTTTTGTAATGTTTTCTACCGCTGTCTTGAAAGATTCTTCCTCAGAAGTTGTCCTTGCCTGAATGGATACAAGACGGTTATATTCATTGTAGAGGTCTTTTAGGTTATTAGCCTTTTCGGATGCTGCATTTGCCGCTTCTATGTTTTTCTGGCGTGTTTCTTCTAATTGCTGGTTATATTTTGCAGTGGCGGATGTGGCAATACCAATAACTGTACTAACAGCCATGATGGCAATTCCAACAGGGTTGCTTAAAAAGGCTGCTTTTAAACTGGCACCAAGCCCTTTGACTGCTGCGGTAAAACTGAATGTGCTTGCTGTGGCTGCTCCTTGTGCTACTGTCTGCGTTTCTGTTGTTTGTATTAGTCCAAGTTGGGATAACCTTGCTTCTATCTGTTCTTTTTTTAATGTATCTAATTGTAAAATCTCAATTAATTGGGATTTCTCCAAACTTCTATTAGAAAGAACCTGTTTCAATTGTGCATCTGTCAGGTTGACACATGATGTTTTCAATGTATTTAAAGCTCTTACGTAATCAGCTGTACCTTCTGTCAAACTCTCCACTTTTTTTACAGTATCCAAAGCTTTTCCATAATTACTAATCTGTATCGTACTGTTCTTAAATGCTACTGTAAGGGTAGTTAGACCTTTCAGAACACCTAACACCACGAACCCTCTAAGTGTTCCTTCTAGGAGATTCCAGGAATTTGCAAAATCAAGTACTGCTGCTCCTGCGTTTGCTAGTCCTTTTACCGTATCACCACTGATAATACTGCTATAGGTTTCAGTCATAGCTATACCAAATCTTTTGGTTGCTGCCTCGGCACTCTCCGACCATCTTGAAAATTCTTCTTCGCTAGATCCTGCTGACTGCAATGCTTCATTATAAATTTCTACGCTGTCTGACATTGCTTTTAAAATATTAGCACCAGCTGCCGATCTATTTTTGCCGAACATTTTTTCAAGAACGTTTGCCTGTGTTGTTTCGTCCAATGTCTGATAAACTTCAGAAATATCAAGAAGCTGCTGATAATATGATTTGAAATTCTTTTCATCTACCATGATATCAACGCCTGTAAGGGACATCATTTCATCTCTCAGCTTAGAAACAGATTCTGCCAAGTCATCTACATTTTCTCCCATCTCTGCAAGTTTCTTTGCTTCATTGGATGTCTTTGATGCTCTCAGCCTCAAAGCACCAATTTTAAGAGTATTAGCCAAATATGCCGGATCATCATAATATTTATTAGCAGCAGTAATAATAGATGTTGCTTCTTCAATACTTGTATTCGCCTCAGTTAAGGTACCTGCACTAATTCGTACAGCGTTAGCAAGCGACTCAGCGTCTATTGAAAACTTATTAGATAAATTGTTGATAAGATCAATATAGGCTTCAACTTTATTTTCATATTCATTATCTGTATATCCGCCTATTTCATCAAACGAAGCCATAGCTGTTTTTATGGAAGAAATAGCAGTGTCAATATCGGTATCACCTACATTTTGCAGCCTTATTGCATACTCTGCAAGTATTTCACTGTTTTCAAGAGAATTGCCTAATTTTTTAAATTCTGTAACCGCATATAGAAGATCGTTTACATCCGTGCAAAGCACTTTTGCCTTAGAGATAGATTTATCTATGTATGCCGGAAAAGATCTTCTATCAGCCAGTTCATCACACACTTTACTTAATGATACAATTGATGCATCAAGTTCTTTTGCTTCTGTCCAGGCATTGCGCAGCTGAGCTGCAAACTGCATTATAATTCCATGTCCGCCAAAAAGCTGTAATATCTTTGAGAACCCATTCTTTAATGCATCCGTCATTGTCAAGCCGCTGTTCCCTGTAATCTTTAATTCTGAACGGAACGCTCCTAATTCTGTTCTTAAAATACTCAATTCCGTTGTATTGGAGGCTAGTTCTACACTGTCAAGCAAAGAATCATATTTCATAGTCATATCAGCATCTTTGAACAGTCTGCTATTTTGCTGCGCTAACAGCTTAATATCCTTCACCAGCTTATCTTTCTTAACTGAAAAGCTGACTTCAACAGGTTTTGCATCCATCTGCTTTTGTGCCTGTTGTGCTGCCTGCCGTACTGATGAATTAATACCTTTGCCATCAATTTTTCCTGTTAAATTTACCGTGCCATTTAAAGATGCTAAATCCTGCTTTACCTGGGATTTTGTTTTAGATTTATTAAGCGTACCAATCAAAGGGAGTTTAAAATCTCCAAGATTTTTAAGATCCTCTTTGATCTGCTTTTTGGATTCAGATTTCTTCAGCATAGCAATTAGATCAAGTATAAAATTATTTTGTGCCATGTATTACATACTCCTTTAAATATATTTTTGCATTCAAAAAGACAGTCTTAAGACTGCCCTTTTGTGTTTCATTATTCAGTTTTCTTTTTCTACTGCTCTTCTAGTAATTCCCTAAAAAATTCATCAGCTATTTTGCCTTGGTCTAAAATATCCCGCCATTTTTTGTTTTGCGTATTACATTTCGTGTTACAAGTCAAAATTTCAAATGATTCCTTATTCGCAAACCTTAGTCTAATAATTAATTCTGCAATTTCAGATGTACGTGTCACTGTTTCTGAATCTGCTGCTCCCACAACCGCTCCTGTTGTTCCAAAAAGTATAGCCCCTTTAAGTGCTTTATTCTTATTACTTATTGTATGTGTTTGTGTACTGGATGCTATGACCATTTCATAATCTATTAAGTCAGAATAATCAATCTCATATGATTTAAAACCAAATCTAATAACGAGTATTTTTTTCTGTGTGGTGTCAAAATATAAATGTGCATCCACAATCTTTAATTCCTTGTCTGCATTCATGCCCATATATTCATACCAACAATGATAAATACCATCTTCTTTTTTGAATAGTCCAACTCTTTTGGGTTCTCGGATTACTTCACACTTAAAATCATCTTTATTGAATCCTGTATAATCACTTGCAGCAATTAATGCTTCGTTTTTACTACTTGCAGTCCATTGATTTATTTCATATAATTTGATCATAGTTTGTCTCCTATACTTAATCATCCAACAGGGAACCTTATCATTTTAATACATTGTACTATAAGCATTACTCATTTTCAAGTACTGTCGAACATATTTTCTTTTTCTCTTTTAATCATTCCTTGTATAATTAATTCTCTGCTACACCCTCCACCGCCTCACATTTTTGCGTATCTATTGCACTTTCAAACGTATCCATCATCCTTTTATATGCATCTACAAAAAATTCTTTCTTAGAAAGCATATTCTCACAAAATTCTATTTTCTTATCTTCTGGCAGGCTATCATAAACCTCATTCATAGTATCCAAGATATCAAACTCCTGTGTTCTTTTACTTTCTTCAAGTGCCTCTTTATGCAGAGCAATCAATGCGCCAAATGTATTAATGTATATTGTTGCATTGTCGATTAGTTCTTTCAAATATTTCTGGTATTCTGTATTATTCTCAAAGAGCAAATACAAATCGGGAAGCTTATAACCAAGAATTATCTTCTGATATTCCGGCTTCAGCTTTTTGATACCATTATAAATGTTATTAAGGGTGATGTTAGTATTACTCGTCTGTTTCCTTTCCGTAGTTAATTCCTCCATATTTCATTATTCTCTTAATCGGAATCCACAAATCCGATTCTTTTCCATATTCAGTTTTTCTACATTATTTAGTTGTCTCAATTTGATTTTTGTAGCCCGAATTATTAGGCCGCTTTGAATTTAAGATTATAAGATTTTCTTTGAATTTCAAAGATTTGCTGAGTTAACGGGTTGCTTTACATATGATTTACTAATACGCTTACTTTGCATAAACTTCATTTAGGAAATTATTGATACGGTTGATGAGTTGGTCTGAAAATTCCACGTTATTATTTATCCATTTATAATAATAGGTAGGACTAATTTCTATCTTTTTGCAAAAAGATGTAACTGTAGCCCCAGTATCGTTCAAAAAAGATTTGACCTTTTCTCTTAACTCCAATTTAAACACCCCTTTCCTCATTTATCTATTTGTTTGTGTAGTTATCAATAAAAAAATATCATACTAACATCCAGCAACAGGCTGTGGATTCCTGTCACTGGATGACCTGCATATGTGGTATGTGCAGGATTTTATGTTGTTATTGTGTGCCTTGTGGAAGCACGAAGGGCTGATATAGCTATGACCCCATACCAGCCATACCCACAAAGGGCAATCATATATGGATGAATTTATGTTAATTGCATATGCAGTTATTAACATCACCTTAAAGAACTATATCTTGCTTTCTTGTCCCTCTACTTATATATACTAGCTTATATAAGTAAATGCACCTTTTTCATTGATATTAAATAGAAAAATTCAATAATCATATATTCTTTCTCGTCTCTCTACTTATATATATTAGATTATGTAAGTAAGTGCACCTTTCAGCCAACATTATACATAAAAATTTCATGATTTTTATTTGCTCTACTAATAATACGTCTGTCTTTAGGTACTCTATAACACACTTTATTGTCTACATTGCAAAAGTAAAAATTCATATATCCACAATAAACCATTAATCTTTCTTTATTTATGCTGTGTTGAATTGGCTTTTTCACATTTTTATTTGACCACAATTTAATATTCAAAAGCTCACTTTGTAATTCAGCTTCCCAGTAACCTTTCTCCCAATCAATAAGTTTACCTAGTTTATAATCGTCTAATTCATTTGTTTTATATTCCTCTTCTTTATTTTGATAATATGCTACTATTGTTTTTGCTATATTAAGCAGTGTTTCGCTTTCATCATCCACTAAATCATCATTTTCAAGTATTAAATTGATCATATCATACTTCTTTTTTCCTTTTTCTAAGGAAACAATATCAGTAACCATATCCTCATACTTATTTACTATTCTGAAATAACTGTCATAATCATCACTATTGACATCACTATTGATAAATTCAACACTTTTATCATATATCTCATAACCTATTCTACTAAATATTTTGATATATTTTTTTCTTTCCAGTTCATACAAAAACCGCTCAGATTCCTTTTCATAAACCCCTTCGCTTTCCCAGGCCTTATCAATCTTATAATTTAATGAGTACAATAAATGATCTAACAAACGATTTTCTATAATTTCCAAATCTTTTGATATATTTTCCTGTTCAATGTTCATATCATACCTGGATTTGATTATTTCTTGTAACATTTCCTGTTTTATAAAACGCATGCCTAAGCCGGTTTCCTTATCACCTGACATGTCTTTGATAAAAGTATCTTCACAATTCATTATCGTTTCAATAATTGCATTGATATCACAAGCATTTGTCTTAAAGAGTTTATGTACATCATATTTCTCCAACCATTCCAGATATTCCGCATATATTGCCAGCCGTGACGGTCTGCTTTTAGATTCAAAAAACTTTTTTACCACATATTCATCGAAACGGGAATGTGTAGCCCACGGATTTTCTTCATCTGTCTCTTCACTCCAAGATTCCGTATCAAATATGTCCAAATAACTATTCTTCGCTCTTTTATTTATTTTTCTTGAAGTAAAATAGGATATATTCTTTAACAAAGACACGCCATCACATATCGGATATTTCTCATTCTTCTTACCATCTAATGTTAAGCAATTATTTTCATCTGTTTTTTCATTAAAGATTTCAATTATTATCTCATACATTAGCTCATTAAAATCAGAAATATCATATTCACCCTCATAATACTTGCTATGACCACTATTCTTTATCTTCTTACCATTCTCATAACCTGTATTTTTTGCCCTAGATAAGAACATTTTCTTCTTTTTGTAAAGTAGCTTGTTCAAACATGGAAACTGGAAAGTCACATTTGAATTTACTGAATCTATCCAATTTTCTTCTTGCTTATTTTTTTCATTATCTAAAACTAATTCCGAATCAAGTACATTATCCATATGAGACATTCGGTATTCTTTATTTATTTCATCCACTCTACTTATTTGCTTACTATCTATTGTTTTAAATAACTCATTCAAAGCAGTTTTTTCGCCAGATTGTACTCTCATATAAATTTGAAATAGCTTTTCTGCTTCGACCTTATTTACCAATAATACATTTTTACTCCTATTTGAATTCCTCAATAATCAGTTCCCTCCACAATTCTAAAAGTCTATCCACAATAACAACAAATTAATCGCTTATTTTATTACTTCTCCATTTAAAATCAAATCCAACCACACAATTTCAATAAATCCATACGCTACTTCAGATAAGATAAGCCAGATCGGAAATAGATTTATTGCTTTCTATTCTCCGAAATGGCTTGCACTTTTATTGTCTACATATAATCAATTCTATCTTTACGTTTCCCCTTATTATAAAGTACCGTAAAAGTCTTTAAGTATTTTCTGTCCGGATCTAATTCATTTTTATAATTATTAAAAAGTTCTCGAACTGCATCCGGTGTTTTTTCAGACAACTTTTTTGTTAGGTTCCTATCATCAATTTCATTCGCATATTTTGAATAAAATATTGACAACCCTGTCAAAATATCACCACAGGTCGCATTCTTTTTCTGTGCTTTTGTACCGTTCAACCATGCAGAACTTATAACCTTACAGAATCTTTTAAAAACTTCCAAATCTGTATTATCATAAATCTCACGGATAGTTTTATATGCCTGAATATCCGTAAAAAGCCTGATCCCACAATCACTTAACGTATCTGCTAATGCACAAATTTTTTTATCTTTTCCTATGTATTTGCTCTTGGCTTTCTGGTATTCTCTTAATGGAGTTTTCCCGTCGTCCTGTGTGCCAAACAACATCGCCTCATCCTCTAATGTTGTATTTGTTAAGATTAAGCATGGTATCATTGGTGTAGATATTTCACCTTTTTTATACAATGTTATGACACTCGATACTCTTGCTTGGCCATCAACATTATACCTGTCCCCATCTGCTCTGATACATATAGTAATCGGATTCAGCCTAGACCAATGGAAATCACCAGTGATATCAATAACCCGCCTGAATTTTAAAAGCCTTTGATAACCCCCTTCTTCTTCCTCTGTCGCACTCTTTACTGTCCTTGCATCCACCAATCCAAGCTGTATCCTGATATGGGAATATCTTCCTGTATCATATCCCATATCATACAAAATAATTAAGTCCTCCATCTTTTTCTCATTGTCAACAAAAACATTCTTTTTAAACTTTTCCAACATTTTACATTCCTCCCGTAATATAATTTCTATCCTTTTCAAAGTCCTCAATAAATTTTGTCATAATCCGGTTAAGCCTTATTTTTTCTTCTGCATCCATCTTCTGGATTTCCCTTTGATGTGTCATGCACTGTGCGGTTTTTCTACGAAATTCGGTCATTGCCGCCTCATATGTCTTCGAAACATAACCTTTTTCTTTTTCGGGGATAACAATTTTAATCTCGCCACGACTTTTTGCAATATATTCCCTTACAGTCTCTTCTTCAATGCTTTCCATTGTAGTTTCTTTATGCTTATTCTCTACACCTGCACTAACTGGCTTTCCTGTTTTTTCTTTCTCTGCTCTTCCCTTCTCTTTTTGGTTTTTATTAAATTCTGGTTTTAAAGGCAAAGAATTTGACCTTCCGCTAATCTGACCTGACCTTAATCCTGCCATTGTTATATCATTCAGTTTCTCAATATCCACCTTGAAAGCCAACTCATATGCAGCATGCGCTCCACGCTTGTTAATCTGTGTGATAATAATATCTGCTAAATCCTCATTACCTTCTTCTCGCAAACGGTCAGCTTCCTTTAAAGCAGACCTTCCAAGGCTATAATCTTTTCCAGAACTTTTAGCACCTGATCCCCAACTTATGATTTTGGCAACAATATCTCTTGTGCGTCCCTTTTCCTCATTATTCGAGTGGGAACTTTGTTCCCTATCGGCATTTTGCACTAAATTCAGCTCACTTCTTTGATTTGCTTTCCAAGATTCAACTTCATAAATAGCTTCGCCCTCCCTAAGCTGCTGAACCCTTGTTTTCTGTCTGCGGCCTGAATTACAGATAACCAAATCCCTAAGTTCTTCCATCTCATTATCATAATGGCGAACTTCGCACTCGATTTCAACATAGCCAAGTTCTTGTAATGCCTTAAATCTTCTATGTCCTGAAATTATCAATCCATCCTCATTGACAATGATCTTTGTTCTCAATCCATGCTCTTTTATCAGGCTCACTAATTCTGAAAATGTTTTATCATCTTCTTTTTTTCCATAGATTGCCGTATTCCTTGGATGAGGTTTAAGTTCTGTCAGCCGGAATATTCTAAACTGTTTATCAGTTCCCATCATTCACACCCCCTGTGCAAGTTCTCTAAAAAATCATTCAATGACTCTTCCATTGCCTGTATTCTTCCTTCAACTTTTACCTTTGCTGTAGAACCATGTCCACAAAAATCAATGTAATTGCTACATACCATTCCCGCCGTAAACCAGTCTAATAAAAATGCCTCATATTCATCATTTGTAACTGTTATATTCATTTTACGGACAGTATCCAGATTTTTAATTAAGATAGGAATATGTATCTTTTTTAAGCAGTTTTTGTCCAGTTCCTTGTCATATGGCGGAAGGACACATAATAATTCATCAAATAAATCTTTTGTCCTATCTATTAATTCATAATCGTGGTTTTCATTTAATTGCTCCGCAAACCGTAATGTTTCATTCGGTGAAAAACTCTTATACTCAAAACCAGAAATCAGCATCATAGACTGCAAAATACAATTTGTAACCTCCCCACGCTTTCTTTGAAGATTACCAAATACCGCTCTGTTTACAAAAAAATCGCACTGCTCCAATTCCTTTATTTTTCCTGCAAGTTCAGTGCCAAGCAGAACATTCGCTTTTTGTGATTTTGTAAAAGTACATCCATTATTTAGACGATAAAACTGATCTTCAATCTGTTCATCTGAAAATCCTGCTAATAGCGAAACGGACACTCTAAACTTATTAAAGACTTTCTGCACTTCAGGATCTAAACTTGAAAACTTTTTCCCACATACTGAATATGCTCTCTCTTCCTTGACCGGATTTTTTTCATCATCAAAGGAAATATCAGTTATAATTACATCATCCATGTCTTGCGGAAGCACAAAACCATCCTTTGAAAATTCATATAAAGTTGTAAGCCGTTGTTTTCCATCTAAAACAGACATAGGGGAAAAATCTTCGGTTCCCTCTTTCATGATATAAATATCTGGAATAAAATACCCATTAAGTACTGTATCAATAAGCAATGCCTTTTGTTGTTTATCCCACTGTCCGGATTCTCTTTGAATCGGATAATCAAAACAAAGCTTCTTTTTACCCATTTGTTCCATAAGTTCTTCTAAACTGTAAACTTGATTCCTTTTTTCCATGTAACTTCCATCCTCCATTTTTATAGTGGCAATTTAAAATCCACTCACTACAATCTACTTCTCTTTTTCATCTTCCATATAGATAGAAATTTCTATCATTATTTACCGTAATATTTCTCTTCTCCCACTTATTCATTAACTGAATAAATTTCTAATTCATTCCCACACTTGTAAATCATATGTTTCTGTTCATCCACATCTGGTATAAAATTAGGTGCAATCTGTCTGTCCATTTCTTTTTCAAAATCAGATGTACTTCTAAAACAGTTCTTTTCATAAAAGGCATCTTTCGGATCATCGTTAACGTAAAAAATAAAGGTTACATTGAAATTGTCTTCAAAAAGTACGCCAGCAATTTCTACTCCCATATTTCTACGTATGTTCGCAAGAATGTTTACTTTTAATAACATTTCTTGTGTTATTGCTTTGCACTCTCTACCTCTATACTGCACAAAATACTCTCTACTTGATTTACGATACTCTTCAACCTCCTTCCTATTAACTCCTACCTGTTTAAGTGCAATAACTCTGTTTGCTTTCAAATTATTCATAATGTTTGTCTCCTTTTTTTCTTTTTTGTTTCCACTTCATATTTCTCCTTTTTTTCTTACACTGTATAAATAATAAAATTTTTTCAATTTTTCTAAGGAATTGAAAAAAATTATTATTTTATTTTCCCTTTTTACTTCTCCATTCATTTCCCAACTTTTATGAAATTTCCGCAAAATATCATAAAATATAAAAATTCCATGGCAAAATAAAACTTAGAGCAAACCACTTCTATTGCTCCAAGCTTATAT
The DNA here is from genome assembly GCF_036941035.1 of Candidatus Merdisoma sp. JLR.KK006. Lineage (NCBI taxonomy): Bacteria > Bacillati > Bacillota > Clostridia > Lachnospirales > Lachnospiraceae > Candidatus Merdisoma > Candidatus Merdisoma sp. JLR.KK006. The sequence continues at coordinate 101,017 of NZ_JAYMNS010000003.1, forward strand.
GCTTACCTATACTTCCTAATCTGTATGGCTTCTATGCAATTTTTAATCTAATGAGTTTTTGAATCTGTGTGTTTATAGTTCCAGTTTTTTTAACTATCGTGCTGCTAATACAAAAGATCGTTGTAACTTTTCGAACTTATGTTCTATATTGCGATTATATCGAATGCATGTTCGTTTGTCAAGGGTAAAAAAATACCAGCCACCATTTTATTATTGATAGCTGATATCATTGCTCTAACCCTTTTTAACTGATTTTAATTTGAGTAAATATGTTTTCCCTTTTTCTGTAAGTTTAATGAATTCAATAACTCCCATTCCTGTTGATTTCTTTGGAGCCACCTCTATCAATCCAAGTGCATTTAGCTGAATCTTTATCGTTTGTATACAATCCTCATTGATACTTCCAAAAAATGATTCATTATCAATAACTGAATTAATACCTTTTTTTAATGCACTTGAAAAACTTTCATAATTCACATATGAAAACAAATATGGTGCAAAAGCTGAAAATATTGCATCCCAAGTCATTTCTTTTACTCTTTTTTCGTCTTTATATTTTTTATGGCCATACCCATCAGTCCCGTTATATACCTCTTTCATTCCTACAATTTTATAGTAATCTCTTCCACATGCCAAATCATCCGGCATATCGGTATATTCTTTTAAAGCCTTTTGTAATGAATGTATCTGTTTTTCTTTTTCATCTAATTTAATTCTCAATTCGTTAATCTGCGTTAAAAGCTCAACACTATCCTCTATGCTCCCCCTTGTCCATCCCATTTGTGGATTATTAGCAACTTCTTCAACTAAACTAATTATAACTGATGATATTAGTTCTGACGATGTATGCCACATCTTACACATCCTGCCATCTGATGCTTTATCTCTAAAGTTTTCTAGCAATTCACGGTTTTCATCGTCTCTTTTTTCTACTGGCAAGTTATATGGATCATCATGAAGAAATGCTAAAACAGGAATACCCTTTTCAACTGCATAATCATATTCTTGCTCTGTAAAACTCTTGCCTGTACTTGGATTAATCGAACCATATCTTGCACCAACAATCAACACATAATAATCACAAGTATCTATAATCTTCTTAATATACTTAAATTGCTCATCATTAGAAGCAGAAAACATTTCCATTCCTGACGGTATATATTTGGCATTTAACAATCCTTCGATAATTGCTTTTCTTTCTTCTTTCAAATCTGTAAATGTGGAACTAACAAACACTTGATAACGCTTATCCATATAATATCTCCCATCTTTTATGATAAGAATATTATATACTCTCAACCATCAATATTCAATTGTCAAAGAACAAATATTCTCTCAAATTTCCCCTAAATCCTCTCACCCTACCAATTCCCCATTCACACCTCAAAAGTCCCAAATCACCCCAAAAATCCTTTACACACTATACAATCAGAACTAAATATGAAGCATAATCACCCAACTATTGAAAGAGCAATTTCATTGAAAAAATTAATGGCAGAGATAAGGAATACCCTTGTAGTTCTCTTTACCCGTCTGACTGACAGACCATATATTATCTTTCTTCTACATCATAAACCTTGTGCTCTGAACTTCCTTAAAATATTCATCCGGATCTTCACCAGCTTCAATCAATTCCTCTCTGGCTTCCTCAATCATTCGTGTCATTTCATCCTCACTAACACCCATAGCCCTCGCCATATCTGAAGAAGAACACAAAAACTCTTCGCCCGTTATTTCAGAAATCCTTCTGCAAGTATCCAGATAAATCAAATCATAGGACATTCCACCTTCTAATCCCGCATCTATAACTTCATTTATCATATCTGGTGTGATTCCGTATTTGCCGTAATTGGTCATAATATTTTGTATAATTATTTCTCTGGTCATTTGTATTCTTTTCTCCTTTTACAATGTCAATCAGCTATTCTCTTCATTCTTTCTATAAATCCATCTCTATCAGCAATCAAAAATTCATTAGCATCTTTATATTTCTTATACATGCCACTATCAACAATAAAGTCCTGTTCCAACTCAGTCTCCGCAAGTTCTTCAATAAATTTACCTATTGCACGTCTTCCAGCTTTATCATTATCAAGTGCTAATACCAGCACTTTATTAGATGGTTTCTCATTTAAATTCTGTACCAGCTTAGAAACTTCATTTACACCACCAAGTCCAATAGCACTTAAACCTATTTCTTCAAAAGACATAGCGTCAATCTGACCTTCCGTAATAAATACATACTCTTCATTACCAAATAAACTTTTCTCATACAATACCTCTATATTAAATAATTCATTACCATGCTTATAATATTTGCTATTACCATCCCACAAAACCCGATCGACATAACCCTTACAGTTAGGATTATATGGAATTGTTACAAGATTCTTTTCTGAATCGTATCCCAATTTGAATCTTTCAATAGTTTTCTTACTCAATCCACGCTTGCTGAAATAATCTGTCTGTCCCACATTCTTATGACATTTATATAGATATTCTGTATAATCCACAGGTATGGTGAATTCAGGAATATATTCTTCTCTGCTTTTCGTAGGTTTATCACCATCCAAACAGGGACGCATGATCTTGAGTGTACGGTTATAATGTTTCTTCCAGTCGGATGGCAAATTCTCCATATGTGCTACAAGATCAAATATATCTCCATGCTTAGAACAGGCGAAACAGTTATATCTTGTACCGTCTATATGAAATGCTGCCGTATAATTCTTTTTGTCACCTGAGTTACAAAAAGGACAGACATAATATCCTTCTCCTCTACTTTCTACTTTTCCTTGTTCTTCTAATAATTCCAGATAATCAGGTAATAGCTGTTTCAATTCCTCCTTAAATTCAAATCCCATTTATTATTAATCTCCTTCAGTATTAATGTATAGCCTACGGCGTTGCCTGACGGTATGTTCGCTGTCGCTCACATACCTTGCCGTGAAAATAAAAAAATCATATATGTTGTTGTGAAATGCTTTTAATCAGGGAAATTTAACTTGATAATCACCAAAATTACTAATCATCCAGCCAAATCAGATATAAATCCTGCGAACCAATCATAAATACATATACATTTTTTTATTTCAAGGCAGACAACGGCGCAAGCCGTTGGATGGGCAACGCCGTAGGCCATATAATCAGCGTATTTACTGGCTTTTTCAAAAGTTGGACATTTATATCTACTATAGGGTTTTTATATATAGTAGATGAATATGTCCAATTTTTTATTTTCTATAAAAAGGAACCATTTAAATAGTCTAACAATAGGGTATGTATATATATTGGAGTGTCTAAATGGTTCCTTTTTCTGGTGAAATTTTTATACCTTCAAAAAAGTTGTCACTTTATAAGTCCCATATAGGGTTTATTTATATATAACCCTTTTAAAGTGACAATTTTTATTCTTATGCCATCCATGCCAAAAATTCATTACTTTCCTCTGCCACTGTTAATAATTTATCAGGCATAAAAACAATATTACTGTGTCCTATACGGATCAGTTCATCAGTTAATATTCTCTGTGCTTCTATGTATGCCTTTGGATATTTCCATGTATTAGGAACTTTAATTCGATTCCTCAAATATTCCTTATCACCTATCCAATCATTCAGATATTCATCCAATGCATCTTCATATTCTTTTTCCTTCTTTTCATATACGTTTTTTGCATTATCATTGAGAAAATCAATTATTTTACTATTCAAAATTTCTTTCTGTAACATAACTTCCTTAGAAGGTATTGCTTCAATAATATTGGGCTGATCGTATATAATTTTTATTTGCTTATAGTAATATTTCCACCCATATAACTCATTAAGCTTCTCATTAACTTTGTTATAATATTCATTGGATTTATTCTTGATATAGACATAAAACATATTTTTATATTGCATGACATTTTTTAATACATATCTTTCTGTTTGTAATATTTTCTTTTTCTGATAATCATTTGCAATAAAACGATGTTCTCTGCCTTTCTCATCTACAAATACAATTACTGTTTCATATTCCACAATAATTAATTTTTCTCTTTGCAGATTGCTCAAGGCATCATGCAACACACGTTCCAATTTCTTATTTGAACGAATATAAAACAGCGTAATTTCCTGGTCATTTATACAATAATCAAGCTGTTTTAATTTCATTTTCGGTTCTTTTCCATATTTACTGTTAATCATCCCAAGCAATTCTAACCAGTTTCTTTTTGTAAAAGTTTTTCTATATCCTTCCTGTTTTGACAGATATTGTAATAGGATAAGTTCAATATAATTCTTATAAATTGAATTATTCCCTTTTCTCCGCAAATCTTCTTTTGGTAAGGGCGTATCATATATATCTACAATAATAAATTTTTGTCCGTCCTTCTCCCAATCAAAATATCTTTTCCAATTTTTTAATTGTAGCTGTTTGGCTTTACCTGTTTTTGCTTCTTCATTCAAAATTACACATAATTCCCTGTAATTCTTTATTACCATTCCAATTACAAGTGTGCTTGTATCAATTTCCCATTCCAACTCATTGTTATTTGTTCCATTATTATTTTCGGAATTAACATATTCAACTGCTGCTTCTAATAAACAAATAAACTTTCCTGTTATCTCTTTAACCAAGCCCATCAGTTCACTGGGACTAGAAAAATCATCTACAGAACTGCACATAGCCATTATTGTACCAGCAATGAAAAAATCAAATTCATCCTTTAATTCTTTAACCACAGGACGAATATCATTTTCAATAATCTTATCAATAGTTGTTTCGTTACAATTATTGTTCTGGGCATAGCCTAAAAGAAAAATAGCATTTTTCAATACCGATAATATCCCTTGTATACTATTGATTGGAAATACCCATTTTAACTGTAAGGGCTCATATACATCCAGATTTTCATTATCTGCCATATAATAAAGCTGTGTTTTTAGGATATGACATATCCTATCTTGTGTTAGTTTTTCGCTCGTAATAACTCATCCCTCCATATATCTTTACTATTAAGAGCCAGCCTTCCGCCAGCCCTCAATTATTAATATTTTGATGCGATAGGGGCTTATCCTATTAGGACTTCCATCTATATGATTACTTCTCTATGTAGAAAAGAAATCTCTCAGTTATTTTATTTATGCTTACAATCCTTCAATATCATAGCCAGCAAATGCAGCCAGATTCAGAAAATCCATTCCCTGTTCATCCGTCTGAATCATACCATCCTCATCAACTACAAGATATTTTGTCACTCCATAACCATCTTTCATAATCTGAATATATAAATTTTCTGCTCTTAATGAATCTTCAACCATTTTCGTTGTAATTATCGGCTTGATGTTTATTGCCTGTTCTCTACCATCCTTACCAGATCCCAACTCAAAATTGACAATATCATCTTCATATAAAGCTTTGAATCCATCCATAACTAAATTTGAATAATACACAAATAGGTCTCTTCCCTCTGAATCCGTGATGAATCCGTACCCTTTTTGTACATTGAACCATTTAATTGTACCTCTCATTACTAACATTCTCCTTTTTCTTTGTAATATTTATTTTGTTATATCAGTGGAAAGCTAAAATTCTAAGCTATCCACTATATATTTCTACATTTTTATAGCTGCTTTTTCATTTTTTCTTTTTCAATCTCATTCCTGATTACATTAATCTTAATGTCACCATGAATGATGCAATAAATCACAAATACCGTACATGTTATCATAAAGGCTAAACCGAATATTACGCCTAATCTCAGTACGAATTTTAATAAAGCTTGCAATATAGATAACATATGAATCCTCCTTGTTTTTATTTGTTGGGTGAGATGAGAAATCCCACCCGTTGATTACTTCTACTTTTTCTGATATCCCTTACATAAACTTTTATAAAAACTCACTCAAAATATCGAGACTGGACACTTTTTCTTCCTTTTTAGGTTCTTTTATGACTGTATTCCACTGTGGAATATGCACTTCATTCAGGTATTCAGATAATATTTCTACATCTGATTGCTTTAAACAGTCCATGCCGCCTTTGAATCTGGATAAATCATTTACATCTACGCCTATATTTAGGGCAATAGTCTTTAGCAGCAATCCTTGATTTGTAATCTCAATCAGCTTTTTTCGTACTGAATCGTTATTATGTGACATATTTACCTCCAAAATTGCATTATAAATTACCTATTCATTCTGTTACACTTATATATAAATGATATTTTGGTAACTTATCCATACTTTATATATTCCTAATCGTTGCTCTATCAATTCACAATCGTTACATAATCAAATCATATTTTATGATGTAGGCGGCATATTTACCGCCCACAATCCATATTTATTGACTTACTTACCCTTATTTTTACTAGCCAATAAACGCTCTCTTAAAGACATTTGCTTTTTAGGTGGTTCTTCAATAACTGCTTTCCTTTTGGCAAGAAAATTAATACCTTCATCCATAGAAATATCATCATCTTCCATAGCCTTTTCCACTTTTTCTTGTTCTGACTTAATGGATTCAGCCAAACTATTGATATATGTCTTAGGAAATGACATACCACTCAAATACAAGACTGTTTCTGTATTTCCATATCCCATGTAGGTATCAATAGGCTGTCCGACAACATCAATCACAGAACTTATTTCAATAGTTCCTTTATCTTCTTTCGCTTCTGGTTGTGATAATCCGATATATTTAATCTTCTTATTTGGCTCAATCGTTGCATAAATTCCATCATTGACAGTCGCAAGCAAGTTAGACTGTTCATTCTGTGCCATCTTATGGATCATTGCTACGCCAGATGTTTCAAGTAATGTTTTCTGTTCTGCAATGTCAATCACACCATGAATAGAGCTTGGAACATCACCTATATTGATGAACGAATCAAAAAGCCCTGAAAAGCTACGGTTAATGGATAACTTGTCTTTTCGTTTATTGTTGTCAAGAATAAAGATTGATCCGAAGCTATTTTTAAGTGGTATGATCTCCGATAAAGCTTCATAGGCATTTATTCTTGCTTGTAGCGATTCCTCCATTGATGGCAAAATTATTATAAGTCCAACTTTCTTTTCTGGATTCTCTGCAATCACGGATGATAAAAATGGTCCACATCCGCTACCAGTACCACCACCAAGAGAGAATACCGTAAATACATATTTCTCTGTAATCTGATTATCCAGCGTCTCCAAAACTTCATCTATGGATTCTGACAATACTTCTTTTGCCTTATCACGACTCTTTGACGCGCCTTCGCCGTTTTTAATATGTAGCTTGTTCGGACTATTGACTAAATCCAAATCCTGTTGTGCCAAATTCACATAGTATGCCTTGTATCCCTTTTTCTCCATCATCTGTGCCACGTTAGCACCTGCCGCCCCAATCGCCAAAAACCTAATATCTTCCTTTAATTTATTGTTCTCCATTAAACAATACCTCCTTAATTGATTTTCCCTTTGATGTAATATAAAACATATCTGCTTTATTTACCTTTAATTTGCTTGCAACATATTCCACCTCACGTAATGCCCAAACTTTCCTATTGACAGTTGTTTGGGAATAGTTATGATCGGAATTATTATTCAATTCTTTTGCAATCTCCTTTAGTGTCATTCCCATTCCTGGAGCAACGGCTCCAGAATCTGCTAAAATAGACAGTATCACTAACTGAATCTTATCAATTTCCACATATATCACCTCCATATCCATGCTTTTTATAATGGTTATTTGTTACTTATGCATTGCTTATATATTGCTTATCAATTCATACAATGGTAAAAAATAATTGGCTTTTAGCCTGTATTATGTACTTCTTTCGCTTTTATTTCTGATTCCTCCTTTTTTAGCACAAATAAATAATGCACCCAACTAAAACTAAAAGCTGTAAGCCTTACAAGTATTAGGTTCCTAACTCTTCTTACTTAATAAACATCCCTCCTTCAGATATTCAATTCTCCAAAACTTAATAATTTCTAACACAAGATAGTAAATACACCTTTCCCATAGAATTTTTCTCCACCCATGAAAAAAGTTTTATCTACTTTCACTTACTTCCAATAATTACTAATAGGAATAATTGCAGAAAAGCTTGAAATAAAACAAAGATAGTGTATAATAAATTCAAGCGCAATTCTGCGTTTTGTATGTATAAGACCTGTCCGATGGTGTGCCAGCACCGTTTGAGGATGGGTCTTTTATGTTTCACTGTTGATAAGTATAGAACATATATTCGATATTGTCAATATATTTTCAGAACGTTTGTTCTTTTCTTTTAGTTATGGAAATGAGCACAATAAGTATGACCACAATAAAAAGAGGTAATAGTGGAGTAGAAAATTGCCTCAATACATTTTTCACATATTAACAGTTATATTTTTATTTGAATGGCTATGAAATGGGGTTTTCAAGTTGGGTGAATAAGAAGTGAATTTTGATATGTTTAACGTAAGAATAATTATATGAAAGTATATTAGCAAGGATCGGACTTTCATTTTCGAATGAAAATCGGGTGTTGTCCTAATATTAGATGATATATAAAGAGATAAATATAAATTTTCCATGAAAAATGTCGATGTATAAATTAAAGATCCATTATTTGATAAAAAATGCATAAAACTAGGAGATAAGAATGGAAACTACAGCATTATATGTGGAATACATTGTAATAGGCATGGAAACTTTAAGTTGGATAGTTATGTCAATTTTTATTATTGTGGGTGATTCGTTTAAAGAAGTCATAAAGTATTGTGTTTCAAATATTCTTTCAAGTATAGTTGTTATTATTGTTTGTTATGTTTTAGGACTTGTGACAGACAGAATAGCAGATAAATTATTTGAAAAAAGAAGAAAAAATATTAAAGATAATTTTGAATTTCAGGCTCAAACAAGTATAGCGATATGGGAGGATTATTCAAATTCTTCATATGCTAACTTTACACTATCAAGAATAAGAATATTACGTTCAACAACTATAAATAGTATATTTATTGGAATTCCAGGAACCTTTTTGTCCTATAAGTATTTTAATATAGGATTGTCGATTCTTACTATAGTAATTTCTATACTTGTGTTCTTTGGAGCAAATAGTGCACACAAAAATTTATTAGATAACTATTACCGCAAAACACATGCATTAGAAGCGGAAATAACGAATAAAAGCAAAAAAACTAAACATAATACAATAATTTTTCCTCAATAAAACAATTCATCTAACCCTAAATATAGCCAGCCCACTATCCGGACTGGCTTTATCTTCATTACTCACCCCATAATTTTAATCACAAAATTCTATTGTAACTTTCTTTGGAACAGTAGTAATTTTTATCCTTCCAGATTCTTGCAACTTATCCATTGCTTCTTTGACCTCATGCTCTGGAACATTAAGATCTTTTGACATTTGAGAGATTGATTGTGGATATCCTTTTTCTTCCATAAAAGATTTCAAATAGTTGTATACTTTCTCTTGGTTATCCATGATGATATACGTCCTCTCTTTTTTAAGAGTAGTATGTGAGGGATGACGGAAAAGTATACAAGGTGGTTTTGAAATGGTATAGAAATCTACGCAGAAACTTCTTTGCAAAAATATCCAATCCCGAATAAAAATCTTGTCGTTTTCTGTCATATATGGTAATCTAATTTTAATCAGTGTAGCAGTATGGGGATAGTTCCTCGGTTGCCCTTTTCGGAAACGGAAAGGAGATTATTGTGAATACGTTAGAAATTTTGACGTTGCTTCTGGTGGTATTTGCCGCCTTGACTTACATAGATAATCACAGCAACCGTAAATAGACAGAAAAAAGCTATCCTCTACCGCAAATAGGGGATAGCTCGTGTAACTTGTAAATCATTTTGCATTAGTTTCCGTCTAGGGTAATGGGGACGTCCAATATCTCCGTTACCTTCTACACTGATTATAAATGATCTGTCTATGGTTTTCAAGTGAAATTTTTTCGCAAATCTACGGATTGCATTTCTTACAAGGATCATATCCCATACCAATCACATCATCTCTATTTCCGGAATAAAACTGCTTATTCTTTTCAGCCATTTGTTTTACACTTCCACAAGTAGGATAATGAAACTTCTTTGTATTTGTATTTAATATATAATCTGTACCAGCCGGCGTGGGGTCCTGTTGTTCTACAGATTCTTGAGGCTCCGGCGTACCGGGTTCATTCCCATTTTGTGTATCTGGATTACTGTCTTGCGATTCTGTCGGTTCCGGCTCTGTAAATGCTAACGCACGTTCATCCATCTGACTGTTGCCGGTGGCATAATCTATAACAACATCAGGCTGTACATTGTAAACAAACACATTAAAGCAGATTCCGTCACCCTCATCTTCCACAGACCAGCCTTCCATCAGAACACCATAAGCCAAAAGATCATCATCGTCAAAAATAGGAGCTACTCTATATAATACGTGATTACCTGTTTCTTTCACGTAATCAGCTATCATATTCTCAAACGGAAGCATTCCTTGTACATTCAAATATCGGGTTCCCGTAATCAAATTCTTTTCATTTGCATTTTCTCCCGACAATTGATAACCAACTAAGTGACATCTATTGTACAAATATTTTCCATCTACATTATCATATTTTATGGTCTGCCATCCCGAAGGCTTTATTTGTCCAATACCTTCACGTTCTTCTGTCGGCATGAGATCTTGTCCTATATTCGCACAGGCAACTCCACATCTTCCCAATTCATCCAACTCTGAATAATATTCAAAGGATGTTGTCGGAAGATTGTCTTTAGTAAAAAAAGGAATATTATCGTTCATTACGACATATAGTTCACCAGCATAGTCAGGAATATCAACAGAAGCTTCCGGCTCAAAGCTGGTAACAATTTCATCAATAGAAAGAATTTCTTCTATCTGCTCTTCTGTAGGTGATTCCTCTTCCGGAACGTCTATTGGTTCTTCTTCAATTCCCTGAATCTCCTCAACTTCCGATTCCGAATCTGGTTCTATAGTAGTAGAGTTGCCACAAGCTGAAACTGATAATACAATAGCAAACAAAAAGATTAATAAGGAAATCGTTTTATTGCTTTTTGTGCTTGTATATCTTTCGTGTAATTTTTTCATGTGAGGTTCCTCCAAATTCTTTAGTATGTGTAATTTCCCAGCCCAAATTTAAATCTATATCCAAATATACATCTGCCGGATATGTCCGATTCCAATAATAAACAATTATAACCTCCAACTTATCCTCATGTGGTTTCAAAGAAATATCTTCTACAAAACAACAGCTTTCCTTTGGAGCACATCCAAATAAATCATCTTCTACAATAACTTTATCAGAAGCCCTACCAAATAGTTTTGAAGAATATGTATTCATCCAGACTTTTCCTTCCGCAATATCCAGCATATCTTTCAAAACAGCCTCGTCTCTGCTTTGTCGCCTATGATTAAATAATATACCATTGTTATCATCTAAGCAAATAAAAATTGTCATGATATTATGTCCTTCTATATTTAATAACATTTTATTTATCTATTGTAAATCATCATTGGTTATTACATATTCATTTACCTCTTCTTTATCAAGAGTTTCTCGAATACACCAGAAAGGTGAATAAGTACCAGCTTCATCTCCCTCAGTAAAAAGAACTTTCACATTTACTTCATGCCCTTCTCCAGATAATTTCTTTCATGTTTTAGATACCATTCCTTTCATAAGGTCCCTTTATAAAAATACGTATTTTTCAAAGATTTCTATGGTTTTAAAAGCGAAAATCGGCTTATTTTCGGTTGTGTTCGGTCACACTAAATATTTATTCTTCTTTTCTTTCTATCATAGGTTTTTGTGGTTTAAACTCAATTAATTTCTCTTTTCCTCCAGTCCTTCTAATCAGTTCCTCTTGTCCGAACACTTTAACAAGATTTGCGATCTGCTGCCCCATTGCATCCTTATCATGATAAAATATGGTAGTATGTACGTTATCATTTAAAATTAAATCCCTTAGTATATCTTTATCTGTAACATCTAAGGAATGTCCAAAAATATATAAATGATGTTTATTCAAATATTGCTTCTTTATTTTATTAGCCATTGCCTTTAAATTCATAATATTCTTTTCTGCTTTACTTTTTTCTAATTCAGTCTGATAATCTACGAACTCTCCCTTAATAGTATCTATCCAACTTTTATATGTACATCCTGTCCCTTTATGTATTCTCTGATAAAATTTCTTGAAAGCAACAAACTCGACTTGCTTATTTCGCTTTTTCTTTCCTAAATATTCATCTATTCCTAATACCATATTATTTGTATCTATTGTATTGTTAATATCTGCTTTTCCATGTATATAATCCAAAAAATCATTATTACTTATTTTATACTTGTCTAAATAAAGTTGTTCGTAAATATTACTATAATTGAAACTTATTACTTTGCTAAATAAAATACTTTTTTTACCATTTACATCATGTGTAATTGCTGCTATTTCTTTAATATCTGGTGAAACAACCCTGATATTAATTTTTTCTACATATTCCGTTAGATATATTTCAAACGCTCTTACCAATCGGTTTAAATCATCCAATAACTTATCTCTTAAAATTTTATATGTAAGTTTTTGAGAATAATATTGTTTTCCTTTGTATGTAAATATAGTTTGTGGATCATTACAATATTTTTCACTTAAAAATATATTAGATAGACGCTGTATATTATTTTCTAATTTGAAAGCCTGCACATCTTCATTAAGTGCTTTAATTACTTTTGATATTTCACTCTCAAAATCAATCCAATTTTCTTTTTGATACATATTACATTGAAAAAAATACTCTATCCAAATATTATCTTTAATAAGTGTATACATTTCATCTAATTTTGAATTGGATGTTTCAATTTGTGTTACATTTTCTTTTGTAGTATTTTTTCTTCTGCTACTATATACACTTTCCAATTTTTCTTTTATCTCTTTATTAAAATCCCAATCAAATAAATATTCCTGTTGGTATAAATTAACTCCCCTACCCTCTGTATTCTCATAAACCGGGAATACACGTTTACAAAATTCTAAAAAATCTGGATATTTAGTTGGAAGTTCATGTGCAAGATCAAATCCATTTCCTATTACTAATATTTTCATTTTGTGAACCTCTTTTTATCTAATATATTTTTCTTATTATTGTAACTGGACAAATACATTTTTTCAATATAATGGAAATATTTTTGAATTATTGTAGATTATATTGAACAGTTTCTTCGAAATCGCTATGTGTATATTATCTTACATTCATATACGCTCTCTCTATAAACATTACCGAACACAAAAACATCTTACCTAGCAATCATCAATAATCCCTTAAAATTCTTAGCATTTCAGCAATAACCATAATTCCAACACTTCTAAATGATAATCATTCTCATTTAAATAAAAATATCCCCTTTTCCCAGTATTCACCCCGAAAAGCATACCGAACTACTCATATTTAATATAATTCCCACTATTTTACTAGGATTTATGATGTAATAAAATCCGCCATTTTCTTAATATTCCCATAAGAAAATAGCAGATTATTTATTACTCAAATGCTTTTAAATTTGCCACTCTACCGAACATCACTTTAAATCCATACTTTTTATACCAAGAAATTAAAAAATGACTGTCTTAAAATTGTAAAAATCCTTGAAAAATAAGCGAATAATTAATTTATAACACACTTCTACCGAACCATTACTAATTTATACCATTAGTGAGTTTTAAATAAAATTCTTTTATCTTCTCAATATCATTAGTCCTATTTTTTATAGGAAGAGCATCCCATGTAAGCTGTTTATATGGAGCTTTACTATTTTCCCCTAATCTTGGGTCTATTATTGATACAATCCCAGAATCATTTTTATTTCTAATAAGACGTCCAATACCTTGTTTTAATTTTATAACCATTTCTGGAACCGATACATCCATAAGACCATCTTTGCTTACACTTCTTTTATAATCTATAATAGGTTCTGGAACAGGAAATGGCAATCGAAAAATTATCAAATTTGACAATGTTCTTCCTTCAATACTTATTCCTTCCCAATACGCTCCTGTTCCAAGTAGTACCGAATTTGTATCTGCTTTAAATTCTGCAATTACATCCGTTTGCGACGAACCATTTTTCTGCATTAAAATCTTATATGGAACTCTTTCGAGTAATTTATCATATACTTGTATCATATCTCTTTTTGCAGTAAATAATATCAACGCCTTGCCTTCTGTAATATTTAAAAGATTAATAATCTCATCTACACCCTTTTCTATAAATGCCTCCCTTTCATTACTAGGATGCGGTATATTTTCCGTATAATATATAATTGCATGACTGTCATAAGCAAATGGCGACTCTTTTGAATCACATACCATTGTCTTATTACGTGGCAAGTTTGTATTCGCTATAAAGTAATCATAATTATTTTCTCCACTTGATACAGTTGCAGATGTCATAATAGTTTTAAAACATTTGCTAGAAAATAATAACTCTTCTGCAATTTCATTAACATTTTTAGGACATTTATAGACAATGATACCGTTTTTGTTTTTTGAATTAGTCATCATCCAAAAAATATCATTGCTAATATTTTTACTTAATGAATAAAAAAATTCATACTGTTCTTCCAATTTTTCTAATGTTTCATCTTCCCCTCTGTTTCTATATGTATCCTCCATACCAAAATCCAATGATGCTGTTTCAATAATATCATTTAATATTTCAACTAAATCACACAATTTCCTTATGTTTTTATCAACATAATATTTTTCAATTTCTTTATCTTCTTTTATAGCATTTTTATCCTGTTTTTTTACTTGCAACAATAAGTTACTAAAAACTTGATCAAGCAATGTAAGACAATTCTGTATCCTATCATCTAATAATCCACCCATTCTTTTACTAGTTCTACCTAAATCCCACATCGCCCTTTTGCATTCTAAGTAAGATACTGCTATGGTATATGCATTTCTAATTTTGCTTTCCAAATTATGTACTTCATCTATAACTATGTACTCATAATCTGACACAAAAATTTCCGTACTCCCTCTGTTGCGTTTTTTCATATTCATAGCTAATAAATCTTGATTGCATAAAATAAATCCATTTGTATCTTTCAATTCTATTCGTAGCTGATAGTAGAAACAACTATCTTTATATGGACATGTCTGCCTGCATGTAACCGGATTAAACGTTAATACATTTATCCTATTCCATATTTTATCAGGTATCTCTAAATTCCAATCTGATCTTTCGTATCCACCTTTATCTATTTCCTCATAATACACATATTCCTCAGTATTCTTTTTACCAAAAAAATATTCTTCCAACCGATTTTTACACAAAAAATGACTTTGACCTTTTGCAATAAGAACTTCTGGGTAATAATTAAGAATCTTCTCCACGGTTTTTATATCATTTGCTAATTGTTCTTGTAACGCTATTGTCGATGTAGCAATGATAATAGGTTTTCCATATTTTTTATGATAAAATAATAATGGAACCACATAAGCATATGTTTTCCCAATTCCTACGCCTGCTTCCACTAATACATGTTGGTCATCAATCATACCTTGCACAATCTCAAGTGCCATTTCCCATTGTCCAGCTCTTTCTTCAAGCTTCAGTTCTTTCATTTTATCAATAAAAAAAGAGTCTACCTCTGTTGAAATCAATCTTAAATTTTTCTTTCGCAGTTTTTCTTCTTCTTTTTTATCTCTTTCAGAATCCCAAAAACTATGCATAAAACCTCCGTATATTCTTCTCAACATTTATGGTTTATTATTCTATCACTAATTAGTTTGACATTCAACTATATATTGTATTTTATTTTTGCGAATCACAATATATTGTATATATCTAAAAACAACAGAAAAGCCATGCCATCACTGACACAGCTTTCTCTCTAATAAAATAATATTACAACGACCAATCTTTAACCCGAAGCACTCCCAACCCAAGCAAAAACCAAATCCCATCCTTTACACCTTGCATATAAGTTTCCTCCAATTCATAATTCTCCTTTTCAATCTCCTTATCATAATATTGGCGTACAATATCCTGCTCTTCTTTATCCAACTTTTTAAGCAGCATGTCAACTATCCTTTCATCCTTTTCTTGCTGTTGACATAGTTCTATGTACTCTGAATTATCTCTATTGACACGCTCTAAAGCAGTATCAATCCTTGAAGTAATTAAATTCTTCCAACTATCACGGCTACTCCTTACCGCTTTCTCTGCCCGTTTTGTTTGTACTCCCATAAGTTAATACCTCTCTTCCTAATATATTACTTTTATTAATCATGCAATTTTGCTGACCTTCCTCAATTCAGTCACAATCTTTTTACATTCTGCCGGATTATCTTTCAAATACTTTTTAGCATTCTCCCTCCCCTGTCCTATTTTATTTCCATCATACAAATACCATGATGAGCTTTTACTAATAACATCTTTTTCCATTGCCTGATCCAGAATGTCCCCTTCTTCAGATATACCATGACCAAACATAATATCAAACTCAACTTTTTTAAGCGGTGTAGCTAATTTATTCTTGGAAACCAGCACATTAGTACGAAAGCCAACCGTATCTCCCATATTTTTTATAGATTCACTCCTGCGCACATCCATCCGTACAGAAGCATAATACTTTAATGCCCGTCCGCCAGTTGTTTTCTCTGGGTTTCCAAACATAACGCCAACCTTTTCACGAATCTGATTAATAACAATAAGTGTGCATCCGCTATTATCAAGCATCGGGGTTAATACTGACAATGCATCAGACATAATTCGTGAAAACAAACCAACATGCGAATCTCCTATATCACCATCTATCTGTGCTTTTGGTGCAAGTCCGGCTAATGAATCAATAACAATGGCACTAAAAGTACCTGCCTGTCCAACGGTTTTGCATGTTTCAAGTGCCTGTTCCAGGTTGCACACATGCATAAGATAGAAATTCTTTTCCTTGATTCCCATGCTCTCAATCGTTTCTTTTGTCAATGTCCTCTCTGTATCTATGTAAAGTACAGGCTTGTCCTTCTGATACTGTTTACACATCTGCAATGCAAGTGTTGTTTTACCTCCGCTTTCAGGACCATAGATTTCAATAATGCTTCCTTTCTTGATTCCGCCTACACCAAGAGCAATGTCTAGCCCCATAATACCAGTAGATACAATATCGTCTTTTGTTGGAGGTAATTCACTTAACTGCTTTATGCTTATCCCTCCAAAATGCTTATTTAAATATGAAAATGTATCCTCTACTGTCATTAATGTACTCATAATAATTTTATCTCCATATATTTTTTTATTTTAAGTATACCGCCGTGTACACTCTCATAATCTTTTGCTGTCCTTCTGAATAGTTTTTACAGGTCTCAATAATTTCCTGTACCTCTTTCCTATAGAGAAGTCCAAAATCATCCGCTAACTTTCTCAATTCTTTTTTATCCTGATTACTTACAGCTTTTATAGTCAATTTCTTCTGTGCTCCTATTGGCGGCTTACCTCTTCCCATTATGCATGTCCTTTCCTTTTAATTGCCCTACTTACATATTTTCTCTAATACTTGTGCCAACCGTTCCTTTCCATCCTGAACATAATATAAATTCTCTCCAATCTTCAAATATTGCTTTTTCTCATGTGCCATAACAACTTTTTGTTCATAAAGGCTTACTCCAACAGCTACACCTGTACAAAATGCTTCATTTTCCAATAATTCGTTCAATACTCATTCCTCCATGATTTAAAATTTTCTTTCTATATTAATTCCATATTTACTTATTTTGATTTCAACTTTCCACCTCCTTTCCATCTCTCAGTTAGTAATTCTCCAAAGTTCCGCAAATTTTCCACAATATTAAAGCTACTCAACACTATGCATTTCTCCATTTCCGTATAAAGTTATTGTTTCTCCACAATTTTTAAATATTTATATATGGAATTCCTGCTAAGAGCAGAAAGTCTAGCAAATTCAGAAAGATTTATACTGCCCTTTACAAACTGAGGATAATACCGAAAAAAGGATTGCGGTATATCATCCTCCGTAGTTTTCTTCCTTCCGATATGCTTTCCTTTTGCCCTCGCATTTTCCATTCCAGACTTAATACGCTGTATAGTAATGTCTCTTTCCATCTGTGCAAATACAGCCATCATTCGCAGCATCCCCATAGTCATAGGATCAATTTCATCATTTCTGCAATCTACAATAAAAGTTCCAACAATCAGCTTTATTTTATTTTTCTCCACAAACTCCAAAATCTCACATAACTGTTTTGTAGAGCGTGATAGTCTGCTAACTTCCGTACAAGCAATGGTATCTCCTTGTTTCACTGTTTCAAGAAGTTGCATCAGCTTTTCCCTGTCCTCATGGGAACCGGATTCATATTCCCAGAAAATATTATGTTCCTTGATTCCAATAGCCACCAATTCTCTTTTTTGCCTTCCTATATCCTGCTTATCTGAATTAGTGGATGCCCTAGCATAACCATATTCCATACAATCACTCCTTTTCCTATCTGATTTACCACTAAACAATATTAGTGATCATAATTTCTCCATTTCGACATCAAATTGTTAAAGAAAAGGTGATTCCTTTTTGCAAACAAATTTTCATGCTTTTAGGGGTAAATTCCCCATCAAATTCACAGTTCACAAAATCAGGTGATTTCTTGAACAAGATTTTCAATCTGAATTATAGTCATTGTATTATCTCAAAATTTTCATTATAATAAGGAAGAAAGGGGGATTGGACACCATAAATATAGAAATCAGAAAACCAAACCGAATAAAAGAACTTTTACATAATTTCCACGACAGATTAGAAGACACATTATTTTCCATCATCCAAAGGCTCCCAGAACGCCTTATTCCTCACTGTCTCATAGAGTGGATGGAGCAATATTTAAACAAACGCATTTTCCAACTACAACAAGAAACAATTAAACAAAATTGGAAAAACATCTATCTCCAAAAAGCTGTTACAGAAATCCATAATAAGCAGCAGGACGCAAAAGAAGCACCTTCAGACAATTAATCCGTTGGTGCTTCCCACATTTTTTTAACATTTTGATTTTCCGGCTAAACAAGTTTGACTGATTTCAAAATGTTAAGTTTTTACATACTCGCTACAACTTTCCGCTTTAATGCCCTTCTCCGCTCAATCTCTCTTTCCGCTTCTTTGCCGGAATTATTGTAATATGCAACTTTTTCCGCTACTGTCATATCTTTTGTCCGTTCATAATTCTGTTCCCTGATCTTGTGAATATCCTCAATGGTAAAATCAGGACTAATAACTAATGCTTCCATAATCATCCCTCACTTTCCAATAATACAGATGGATTGATAATATCTATTCCCTTGTAACCTTCCAGATTAGTAATCGCTCTCACACCCCTAATCGTCTTGATATTTACGATATGCTTAAAATTCCATGATATGATGCAGTCACAAGCATTGACAACAGCAGCGGCAATGTGCTGACAGTCATCAAAGCTCTTTGGTCTTAATATCCCCATATCAATAATCTTCTGTGCAAGTTCTACGATTTCCGCATTAATTTCCAATTTAGTGTATTCAATATCACTCAAATAGTCATACAGCTTATTCCTTTTGCTTTCAGAACACTTCTCTATTTCATCCAATGTTACCTGAGAAAGATATACGTCATATTTTCCACTGACAAAATCTTTCCATAGTTCCAATGTATCCTTCATGCGTTCCGGCGCATCTTCCTGTGAAAGATAACTAATAACCGATGTATCTAAGTATACCTTTAGTTTCCGCATAGAGCATCACTCCTGTTCTTTTTTCCGTAAAAAATTATTGGTACTATCCTCTTAATTTCCTTATGTATTCATCTATTTCCTCCGCAGTTCTTCCAGTAGGGATGACAAAGGCATCCGTATCAATCAACCGCCTTCTTTTCTCTGCCCTTGTTTCAATTTTTTGCTTGCTAAGTTTATCCAAGTTTCCCATCATAGTACCCTTATTTATATAGCCCTGGCCTTATTCTATAACTTTCTTCGTCCTTTTGGGCTTTCCCTTTTCTTCTTCCGGATAATCAATTACATATTCTTTTCCATCAGACTTATCCTTTAGTAATAGTTGCATATCCAATGCATCCGCTATCTCGACTAACTCTAATGTTGAAAAATTATCCCTATTCATTTTATTGCTTAAATTTTGTTTTGTAACATGAATCTTTTCCGCCAATTCTATTTGAGTAATATTTTTAGTCTTTATAATATCCTTAATTACACCTTTTGCTGACATATCAATATCTCCCATAAATTTATACCTCCATTATATTTTATATTTTACTTTTTTTCAAGTACACTTATGAATTTATCAAATTTACAAGCATTTCCAAATTTTCCAAATAATTATGTCTACTTATAGAATCCCAAAATCAAAATACATAATCTCCACCCTTTCCGCTATCCGCTATTAGCCCGACTATCCTACCGCATACCTGCTATTTTTTCCACTTCTGTTACTGTCTCCATATTCTCCACTTATCTGCTTAAAATACCCATCCAAGCTGAATGAGTATGATCTGCTCTGTAAACAAACACATTTTCCATTTTTCAAGGCCGTTGTTTCCGCTATCACAACATTATTGTTCAAAGATAAATAATTCCTGATAATGCTTTCTAAGGATTTCCGCAAACCGCTATAGGCAGTATCTATATAATGCTTGGAGCCTTTATTTCCTTCATTTATAAAAAAGACTATTCTATATGAAAACCTGTCTTCAACCATATTATTGGCTGTACATCCCCTGTTTATATCCGTAATAATGTCTGATACTGTATACATGTCATTTTCTCCGTTTCTTATAATGGAAGGGGAAGTATAACCTCCCCCTCTCCGCTATGCCGCCTTTTTATTTTCCGTGAAATATCTATCCATCAATGCCACCAGAAAATCAACCTTTCCGTGCACAACGCTTGAATCCTTGGTTGAACGGATGATATCCAATGAATCCCATACTTTTCCATCAATCTCTGTATTTTTTCCACCACCCATAAACCATTTAAGAAATCCATCAAATTCTGTATCATTCCTTCCAAGCTCCGTAAATGCTTTGAATGCTGCCACAAAGATATATGCATTTTTGCTATTGAATAATGCCCTTGTTTCCGCTGTGGCTTCTATTGAAGCTGTCAATCTTGTAAGCAGGTCATTAAGCTTTCTAAAATCATCCATAGTTCCATTCTCATTCAGCCATTTAAAGCCCTGCTTGGTATCCTTCCGATATTTGTTGGGATAGCTGCACAAAAGCACCATGTCACCAACCGTTCTTTCAACCGTTCCATTTATCTTGGCTTGGCGGCTGCCCGAATACACATCCAGGAAGAATCTGTTTCCTGTAATCTCCCTTATTTCCTTTGCAAAAGCATCTACATAGGTGAAAGCCCTCTGTGCCTGATTCATGGCTTTATGATTGTTATACTTGCGGACTAATTTTGATATTTCCATCGTGTCGCAATTCTGGTGTATGGCAACCTCAATCTGGTATCCATTGAATCGATCCTTTAATTCCTCCGGAAGCTGATTATAGGTCTTGTTGCGGATATCGTATTTTACAGATTCCCATACCACCTCACCTTGTTCATCTCTCTTTGGGTTCCCGCTCTCGTCTAAAATTTTCCGCTGATAGGATACTAAATATTCATCCAGGTTTTTTGTGATTTTGGTATTGGCATACCTGAACATTGAAAGACTGCTAGAACGCTGAAGCCCGTCAATTATCCACTGCCTTGTAATTCCGTTTATGGTTTCCTCCCCAAGAATGATGGGCGGAATATAATTGTCCGTTAAAACCGTAGCAATCAATTCATTGACCATATTAGGGTTCCACTGACCCGATAATCTCTGGCATTCCTGATCCGTCCGAATATTTTCCGCTTTCATTAACTTTAGATACTGATCCAAGCTGTATGTTTGTTTTCTAATCTTCATGGTGATTCCCTCCTAAAATAATATTTTTACGTTCTCATAACTTCTCATAGTTTTTAATTCGTTTGCATATTCCTTTGAAGAAATTTCCAATACTTGACATATCTCATTAGCCTTATATCCATCTACCAAAAGGTTTAATATATTCACCTGCCGATTGGATAACTTGGAAATATACTGCTGTACCTTATCTTGATACTGCTCATTTCCTTGTCTTTTAGTTGCTTCCTCAAAAGTGTCAAAATCAGATGGTAAAAATTCCAACAAATTACATTCTTCATCATTTTCATTAATTCCATCCAGCGAAATTGAAAATCTATCCGCTTTACGCTTCTCTCTGTTCCTTCTCGTTATTTCCGTCATGATTTTGTTTGACAAACAGGCATATAGAAAGCCATCAAATGACTTTGTACGGTCATACCGCTTTATAACATCTACAAAAACCTCATTAGCAAGCGAATAAAAATCATCTCTGTCTTTATTTGACAAACCGCCAAACTTAAACAATATCTTGTCTACTACGTTACGAAGCTTTTTAGCATTATCAGCGTAATATGTATCCAATATATATGGTTGCAATACTGCTAATGTTTCATTTGCCATAGCCTCAGCCCCTTTCCTTAAATAAAATGTCTGCTAGTTACTCATTCAATTGGCCATTGAAATTGAGCGTGTAGGGAATCGAACCCTACAAAAACCATTCGCCCATTCTTTGATTATTTGCTTTCTTTCCTGGGCTTGTCTTGATACCATTTGATAGAACCGCCAGAGAAATTTGTCTTCGGCTGAGAGATGCTTGACCTGCCTACTCGGTCAATGACATTACCTTTCTTCGTTACTGCAAAATTAACTGTTTGTGTTTTCATTTTTGTTTTACCTGCCTTTCTGCTTTCTATGATTATTCCAAGTTAGGACAAAGACCTAAACCACCGTCAATTTTGGGAAGCCGTCTAAAAGCTCCTTTGTGCGGACAGTTTGCTTTGTCACAATCGGGGCAATAACATTTCTGGTATTGTTCATAGGTCATTTTGTAATTGGTATCATTTTCAAATTCTTCTCTTGTCATGGGTATACCTCCTTCTTTGTTGACTACCTCCTGCCCCTTGTGGAACAGGAACGCTCACGGCTTAAAGCCCTGTTTATAGTCGCCGTGACGACTTTGTTATAACTGTGTTTTCGCAAGTCTTACAGTAACTCGCTCCATAGGTACGATCCTTAAATATTTACTATAGGTTTCTTCCCCATCTTCTTCACCTGTAATAAAAGCGTCTTTGTCAAATATAGGTTTGGTAAATGATGTAAATAGAACTTCTAATCCTGCAACTGTAAGTATTTTTTTCTGCCGTTTCTTCATATAAGAAGATGCCTCAGCTTTAAGCTGCTTGATTTCCTTTTCTAAAGCATCCATCTCTTTTTTCTTTTTGGCTTTCTTTTGCTCCAATTCGAAAATCTTTTCTGAAATAGTTTGTAAATCCTGCATATTTGCACACATAGGCGATCCCCTTTTCTTTTTTATTAAGTAGCCCTTAAAGAATCTTCTTGACTATTACCTCTCACGTCTCGATACCGTTCACAAGTATATTGCTTTAAGTTTATGAGTGCTTTCGGCTTGCTCGGTTGCTTGTATTTTGGTCTCTTGCTTGACCTTGTAATTGTATTATACACCTATTGGTGTACTATTTCAATTCGCACAATTCACAAATATACATTTAATAGTTTACTTATTCTTGCACATAAAGTACACCTATTAGTTGATTTTCACAAATTTAAATAAACTTTTTAGTGTATTATTACCATTGAAATAATACACTTATTAGTGTACTATATTATTAGAAACAAACCTTGTAAACACTTTTAAGGAGGAAATCACTTATGAGTAAATCAGTATATGAAATGGTAACGGAAAGAATTATCAATCAATTAGAGCAAGGAATCATCCCCTGGCAGAAGCCTTGGACAGGCATTAGAAGCGGAGCATATAACCGAATCAGCAAGAAAAGTTATTCTCTTATTAATCAATTGATGTTAAAACATGATGGAGAGTATGCCACCTTCAAGCAGTGGGAAAGCCTTGGCGGTCATGTTCGCAAAGGTGAAAAATCAGAAATAGTTGTATTCTGGAAAATCACACCTGTAGAAGAAGCTAAGGAAGACGGAACAAAAGAAGTAAAGCAGATACCTTTATTAAGATATTACAACGTATTTCATATCTCACAAGTGGAAGGCGTGGAACCTTTAACAGAGGATGAACTAGACCAGATAGAACCAATAGAAAAGGCTGAAAATGTATTGCATGATTATTGGACAAGGGAAAATATAAAGGTTGAACATAAAGCTGGAGACAGGGCTTATTACTCACCTACCCATGACATGATATGTTTACCACTGTTTGAGCAATTTACAGATTCAAGTGAATATTACAGCACAGCTTATCATGAGAGTGTACATAGCACCATGAAAGAAAGCCGTTGCAATCGTGCCGAGGATAGGAAAGGGAAACTTGTTGCTTTTGGTAGTAATGAATACAGCAAGGAAGAACTCGTGGCAGAGATCGGAAGTGCTAATATTTTGAATATCTTAGGCATTGAAACAACAAAAAGTTTTCGCAACTCAGCCGCTTATATTCAAAGTTGGATCTCCGTTTTACAGAATGATATCAAGTTCATTGTATCAGCGTCAAGCAAGGCAGAAAAGGCTGTCAAGTATATACTTGGGGAAGTATAGAAACAAGTAAAAAAATGGGTGTAACCAGTAGAAACGGCTACACCCTGACATAAAGAAAAGGAAGGTATAGGGATATGAAGAGTAAGGAAATGCGCAAAATGATTGATAAATATGTGCCTATGATGGTAGCCTTATCTGAATTAGATAGTGATAGAGTTGAAATGAGAGCGGCTTTTATTTTAGATAGAATTGTATCAGATACAGAAAAAAACGCAAAGAAAAAGTTTGATAAATTATATCATGAGTTGTTTACCTATTAGTACTATATTGGTTTTATCAGTAATTGCATATAGGATTTATAAAGGCTATGAGTATTGACGCTCACAGCCTTTTACTTTGGTTATTTATTGGTTCATAATTGTATAGCTACGTTATGATTTTAGGGGCAAATTCGACTTTAAATGGCTTGGGTGTAGCCCTGTTAGGGTATGGGTGAAAAGTGGCTAGAATCAGCTTATAGCGTGGTTATTCGTGGCTTATTTGACGATATAGGGGGCGGTGGGTGCAAGGGTGTACCCGGGTAGGTTTACATACTTTTTTGGATACTTTAATGTGGGAAAGTGCCTATCTAATCAACATTCATGTCACCCCGATTTTTCATCCCCGAACCGAACATACAAGAGGGCGTATGATTTCATAAAAGCATAGATTTAATAATATCTACCAATACCCCACTAGCAACACCTTTAAAAACATCTGACAAAAAGCACTTGGAATATTTGTTAAAAACTTTGAGCAAACCACTCTCATCTCTACTCAAAGCATACTTAAGGGCTTCTCCAGATGCGACATATTCCTCAGATGTTTTTGGCAATTTCTCATATACTTTTATTAATTCATCTTGAAGTTGTTCCCAATTATTAATATTTACTGAATTATTATCGCCGGTTATTACAGTATTAATTACCTCCTTGTCATTTCCGACAGTTATTGGAGAATTATATAGCTTGCACTCATTAAAATCTATTTGAATATTTTTAATATAATGATGATTGATACAATACTCAATTACTTCCATCACTGATTGTAGAAATTTTTCATCCTCACATATTATGTAATATAAAAAACCCGAATTTAAAAAGATATATAAATACTTTGTATCACTACCATAATTTACTATTAATAGCCAACACACATATGAAACTACTATAATAAGAAGAATTATGCCAACACCCTTGATATCTTTATCACTTTGTACTGTTCCCAATAATCCCAAAGCAAATATTATTATAAACCACATATTAAATTTCTTTTTAGGAACTGGCTCAACACTAACAGATGAAATATTGCTAATTTGTAGCAACACATCATTAAAAGAAATTATATTATTTTCAATTTTAAAGTTACTCGTACTAATTATTTTTTCTTTATTCATATCTTAGACCCCCTTTATATATTTTGTATTTTTTCCATTACAATTTAATTATAGCCTATTTGAAAAATATGTAAATATCCTAATTCCTTTTCTGCCACACAAAAAAATAAAGCATACCAAGTATTACTACCTGATATGCTCTGAATGTTTAAGGATAGGGGCTATGCTTTACATCTGAAAATTTTAAGTACCTATTATATAAGGATACGCCCTTTTAAAAATATCGTAAATTTAATAATACTTAGTATTTATTTGCATAATCTTTTATGTTACAATATCAAAAAATCAAAAGGAGAAAATACATGGAAAATAATAAAAATATAGATCCTATACAACATGAAAAGCTCAAATTACATATTAAATATATTGCTGCCATAGCTCTCATACTTCTTTTTGGGGGTATAGTCTTAGCAACTTCTAATCAAAATGAATTTGTTAACCAAGTTTCTTTTGCTAGTACAATAACATCAATAATTTTATCTGTAATAGCAATTTGGATGAGTATTTCTGGTGAGCGTTCTACTAATGATATAAGAATAAGCATTGCCGAATCCACCGAAAGGTTATCTAGTACTTCTAAAGAAATAAAAGTACTTAATAAAAGGCATAAAAAAACCATAGGCAGACAATTAGATGAATTAAAAAATGTGCAAGAACAATTAACACAAATAATTCAGTCTATAAATAATGTAGAAAAGCAAGTTTCTTATATGTATCCAAATAATGCCACTAATTCAAATACTATGAATCATAATTCTATGGATGCAGACCAAAAATATGCTTTATTCAATAGCATATATTCATGGATAACATGTAACAATGCTTTACAAGAATTTATTTTTTGTAAAATGGCACAAATAATAATCCAAAAATATACAAATCATACATCTTTTACTCTTGATGAAATTCTATACTCTCTTTCACAATCAGGTATAGATATGAATTTTTATATTAGATATATAAATATTTGTTGGGGAATAATTAATACATTATTAGCCGCATCCGTGTTTAATGATAACGAAACCGTATCCCGAATTATGGAAATAATAAATAGCAAGCTTAATCCTCAACCCATCTCTTAACAGCAATATCTTTTACTTACAAAAAAATAAGGCATACCAGATTCCCACATCCGATATGCCTTATACTCTTACCTAATCATCAATTTCAATCTTCCAATTCATCATAGCTTCATATACTTTATACGGTAAAATATTCTTATATTGTTCTGCCAAATCCTGAATAAAGTCTTCTTTATACTCCTTATATCTGGCAAAAGCAGACTCCGCAGTATCAAATGTACCAAGTTTTATCTGCCTTCCCATAAATGACATTTCAGCACTGTATTTCTTATCCCTTTCACTAAAGGATACACCAATAGGCAGAGCCCCTCTATTCTTTTTACAGTTCAGAAACAATGTATTGATTGCATGAGGGACAAATGCCACTGTTTCAGGACTATACATTTTATTCCCTTTAAACAGAATATCCTTATCTAAATCTAATAACGTACCAGCAATTTTATTCTTGTCATACCACACCTTAAAATTACTGTAATTCAGCCATTCTTCGCATACTGTACATCCTTTGTATTGCGGCTGTCTCTCGTGGAATTTTGCGTTATAACAGCGGTTAATCATATCATGCCATTTTAAATAAGACTCTGATTTGCAGTCTACATTTTCACTCCCACGATATCCAATCCCACACATTACAGGCTCCATACATCTTCTGCTCCAATCATCCGGCTTATATCTGATATCATTCATTACTTTTATAATAAATTCTTCCGAATCATCACCTGTTTTATTAAAATGATTCTTTACTATCCTATATTGCTCCTGGTTTAATGGATATAAGTTTCTGTAATAATGATCCTGTTTGTCAAATCCGCTGTGCCATATGTAAACATTGTTTGCTATATCTGGATTCACAATAAACTCTTCTACTACTGCTTTTGCTGCATATAAATGTACACTTTTATATATCCATTTTCCATCAAAGAATACATTCTTTCTTAGCGAATAGAATAATGCTCCATATTTATCATAGCTTCCCTGTAAAAGATTATATTTACCATCTAAAAACCGAATTACTCTCCCATAATTTGAAAGCCATGTATTCTTATAATCCATTAATTTCACAAATACTTCATCTGTACCTAATGAAATAAACTTAAAATTAGAAATATCAAGTATCCTTTCAGGCTTGATATCTTTATAATGCCTTTGAATCAATATTTCCAGATTATGAGAAAACTCAATCTTATTCTTTTCGTCTAAATATTCACGCTGATATTTGTATTCACATTCCTTGCATTGTCCTAAATAATAAGGATTATGGAACTGCCCCTTAACCAATCTGAATCTATCTACTGGCAATATTCTGCCACATTTTTTACATATTTTTGTTTCTACATGTTCTACTACTCTTTTACTGCTCATTATTCCTATAATAATTCCTTTCAATTTCGATATGATTTTAGACAGCATTCGTTTATGAGCGAACGCTAAAAAAGAGCCAGAACAGGCTCCTTGATATAATCCATATATTTAGTTGTATGTTTTCGCAAAAAGTTGCGATTTTTCAATTCTGCGTAATCATAATGTGACGTTTCCAAATTGGGAAACACTGATTTTCCCCAACTTGCGGGGAGTATGATAATGATTGCAGTTGTCACTGTGGGACAACCTTTTACACAATCCTGTGAAAAACTCTTCTCTTTATAGGGGATGAGTTTAAACCTATCGTAAGATTTAATGAACAAACATTTTAAAATGTTTACTTATCAAATTTCAGATATACATACTCTGCACTTTCGGATGTCTAAAATCGGGACAGCCGATTTTAAGCTGTCATCTGGCAGTAATATTGTAACCATCAGCCAGTACAGCCGAATTTTCGGTTCTACTACTATAAACGGAAATGGGATTTAAAACACTTATAAAAATTAGCCGTAGGAAATTTTTCTTGGGGTCTTTTGACCACTTATGGGAGAATCATAACAAAATTATCCCATTGATCTGCTTATGGACAAATTTGTCCAACTATAATAACAACTGTACTTCAGGTACACTTGTATAACAACCGTACCTGTAAGTACACACCAGTTCCTCACGGGGAACCACCGTCCCACGGGTCTACGTTGAAATACAGTATACCTAATAATTCATGCTGGCAGCAGGCATTGTGTCATAGCGTCACAACGTTGTCCACAGTGGACAGCACTTTCCACTTTTACGGATTTTGTTTGAACCGAAATCGCTAATTATATTAACAATCCCAAATGAAAAAGTTTTTAATTTGCCACTTTTATATTGAAGGTAACTGTCAGTGACCTCCGCTTACTCCTTCCAATCGGACTAATCGGCAAATAACCGTATATTTCAAAAGATACGCTTATAATGCCTACCCTCTAAATGATTGATACCAATACCCTGAAATAGGATAGCCCCTATAATGAGTGTCCACAATGGACACAATACATCTTCCCTTCAAAGGAATATCGTGAAATGCTATAGCCCAAATAATCTGCTCCACCAATTCTGACGAAGCTGTACTTTTCAGTACTTATTTTTGAGTATTGAGAATTACAGTGCCTATTGAATACCAGTGTAATATTTATGCTCTCCGTCCATTTGGACGCTAACCACTATTATATGTAGTGTCAAATTTGACGCACCTTCTAATGGTTTTCCAAAACAGTAATACATCACACATTAAATCTGATGTTCTAAAATCCATGCCAGTATATCTTCATATTCTTTTTTGCCATCTGCTACATCAAGAATTAAATCAGATAATTTTTTCTGTGTATATTCAAGCTCATATCCATTCACCGCCAGAAAAACCAGCATGGTATGCGCACCTATCCGTTTATTGCCGTCCAGCATTGCATGATTTTTTACCAACCCATAACATAATCTGGCTGCTTTCGCCTGTATACTTGGGTATAGTTCTTCATTATCAAAAGACTGAAATGGGCTTTCTAATGCAGAATCCAACAATCCCTCATCCCGTATTCCATCACAGCCTCCGGTAAATTCTATCAGTTGGGTATGGAGCATCAAGACCTGTTTCTTTGTCAGCCGAATCATTTTGCTAATACCTCATACGCTTCTTTATTCTGTTCAATCAGCCTTTTTGAGATACTCATTATATCTTCATCTGATGCTATGGAATCCTTTTCAGCTTTGCTAAAATCTATAACAAGATATCTTGGCACATTATTTTTCAAAATCACAGCTGTTCCATGCTCATCAACCAATCTTGCTACTTTAGAAAAATTCTGGTTTGCTTCTGTAATGGAAACCATTGTATTTGTATCAATCTTCATAATCAAATATCTCCTTAAGCACAATATTTTGTTTATATTATATGCAATTTATAGGATATATTCAACCTATTTTTTAATCACAGGGAAGACGCTTCGATTCTGAATATCCCTATTATCTCAATCAAAACAAATCATCTATATCAATATAATCTGAATCTTTTCCAGTAACGCAAAATATCCCATGATTGCATTCACCATGAGTATCAGTATTTGTTTCCATATAATCAGGTTCTTTATAATCAGGTTCTTTATAATCACCTGCTTTGGACTCCACACCAAATGGAGTGAACACCACTTTGCATAGGTCATTATGTCCTATACGATCTATATTTGTCAGGGTAGGTTCATTCTGAACCTCACCTTCTGTCGGCAAATCCAATATTTCTTCTATGCAAAAATCATGTTCCATAGAAACAGGTTCTCCCCAGTTGTCATTAGCAGCATCAATATTGACCAGATTTTGTTTTCGCTTCTCCATACTTCTTTTCTTATCAGCTATTCTATTGACATAATCTACCACACATGGAATATCATCAAACAGATCTTCATTCTTAATCTTACCAATAATATCATCATAGACAACAGTACCTTCTTCTATTTCCCTCAACTTTTTCTCATTGCAAAGGTTCTTATTATGAATATATTTATATGTTCCAATCAATTCTGCATCCGAAAAATTATCTATGTACTTATCAAAATCCTTAACCAGTAAATTGAAAATAGCAGCAAATCTTTTATTTATTTTGAATTTTTCTGCTTTTACAAGTGTTTCTGTCTCCTTCAGATTATAAGTAGCTACATATTCATTTGCAAACTGGATAATCCATTGCTTATCCTCATATCTGCCATAATGATTAGAAAAACTCATAATCTGTCCTGTTTTCTTATCTTTTTTGTTCTGGTTATGACGATAAGTATAAATCATCTTCTCAGTTTCAAGGATGGAATTATACTCAATGATACGCGCTTTTGTTGTTCCACACCAATCAGCCAATGTATCCAGTGTCATAAATCCAACAAAATCGGTATGAGCACCATAACAATCAGAATGGTCATATGTACCTTTATCATGGCAGATGGAACTAATCAGGACAATAAAATATCGTAGTATGGCAAAGTTATCTTTCTTTGTATCAATATTCATTATCCTATGTACTTCTTCAAGCGTAATTGCTGTATAGAATACACCCTTTTCTGAATTCTGTTCAAAATGCAGACCACTCATATCTACAATAAATTCAGTAGCAGAAATGGAATCTATCTTTTTGATCAGTCCATTTTTTACAAGTGAATTTAAAGCAAATTTAATATGATTCAAATATCTTCTTGAAATCTGCAAATTCTTATACAATTCAAAGACAACTGAATTATAAGTAACATACTGTAGTTCTTTTTGAGAATCATATAAACTTCTCAACGCTACATAAACAGCTACCTCATAGTCGCTTAAATTTGTATCTCTTATGACTGCATTATTTAAAAACAATTTCTTCATAATAACTTTCGTTCCTTTCAAAAATCAAAATAGAATATTGAACAATCATTAAAATATTTAAGGAGTACTTAATTACGGTAGTAATTGAGTACGCATTTATTAATCTTTTATAATAGGATTCATCATATATAATAACAGTATCAAGTTGTACGTTTTCATGTACACTTTTTCCCTTTCCAGTGGAGTAGAATGTACGTTAAACTGTACGATTTGATACCACGGTGAAATTCCACAAATATTTCATGACATTCAGCATATAAAATCTACTCCTGTATCTGTTCATTTTGTTTGTTCTCCAATGCTATCAAATCCAATGTATTGAAATATCCAGGTGTTCCAGAGAATACCAGAAAGAATCCTCCTGACTTTGGATTTATGCCACAACCAATAGGAAACATCCCCTTCTTAATCAACTGATTACTCTGATCAATGTTATAGTTGTAAATTACTTTTTTCTTATTCATAGATAAAGCCTCCTCTAAATAATCATCAAAATAATACTTCTATTTTTTATTTCTCTTTTTCTATGTGACATCCCATTTCGGGACATCACATAATTACTCTTCTACAAAAACTTAACAAAAATTCATTATTTGACTTTTGCATCTGTTACACTCTCTGACCAGAAATGTTAAATTTTTACATTGTAATAAGGACTAAACATTTCATTCAGCCCTTTGTTCACGTTCACTAATGGGACTTAAAACTTTTATGTCCCTTGTTGATTTATCTCATTCAAATATTCAGTTTTCATCATCATTTAATGGAATTATTGTGTAGAATCACACAATCGAAAAGGTTGATAGTTATCAGAATCACTTAAATTTCAGTATTACAATTTATTTTTTGATTGCTCTATGATGTTAATAATTTATATTTAGCCACGGGAATTTTCCTTTGCTATTTTCAACCACCACCAAATAGTTGTCGTTAAATTTCACTCGCCACCAAATGGTTGTCAATCATTATTATTACTATTTTCAGTATAAACCAGATAATCAACCGCTTTCTTTATCCTTGCCATCTCATTTGAATATATCCTATATGCTGCATTCTTTGCTAATTCCATAGAATCATACTTTTCAGGCTTTAATCTTCTGAGACTGCCTTTACCAAAACAGCATAGAAGATATTTATTTTCTTCTGGCTCATGGTTGATACGGAATTCCATCCTAATTACACCACATAAATTGATCTCACAATGACTACAGACAATCACGCCATCTGATACAACGTCTTTCCATTCTAAATCTTTGAATTGCATTTAATGTCTCCTATACTAATTTTTTCTTAATGGACACCATTCGGGACTTCCATTCAGCAACTCATCAACGCTCAATTTCCCCATATCGTCAATTCTGTCTTCATGATCACAATAATAATTCTTATATGTATGGTTATACGATTTTAAAAATTCGCATTCACCACAATTCATTTCTTCATCTTTTACATGCTCCATTTCATCTATTGCCTCTAATTCACCAATCGCAATATCAACAAGATAATTAACCACCTGTGATAAATCAAAATTGGTACAATCTTCTCTTGCAAAATATTTGACTAACTTTTTCATGGTCTTCTTGTTTACCAGTGCCATTCTATCCGCTGCTTTAAATTTCATATATTTATTCCTTTCTTAATTCCTTACTGAAAATCCCTTACTCTTTAAATATTCAATTGCCATCTTTAAAAGTACCCCATTATTGACAGTTTCATCCAAAGTATCATCCCACACATGGGGCTTATGATTTACTTCTATGCCTCCATGTTTGCCTTCATTCGACCACTTTGCCACTTGGTATCCGCTAGCATTTACATAATTATTCATAGAATCGTAATCAATATATACGCTTGCTTTTACACCGCCATTATATGGGTGTGCATCAACCTTCACAGCCGAAAACAGGAAATCCTTTGATCTTTGATAACTCGAAGGTTCATACCCCGAATAATAATCTTGTAAGAAATAATTCAAAGTCTCATATACTCTGTCTGCCAACTGGTCAACCATTTTCAATAATACTGGCTGCATCGCCTTTGCCAGCTCATCCATGTTTTTTACGTGTACTGCCATATTTTCTTTTCCTTTCCGGTGCTTCAATCACCATAACATTTTTTGCATTATAATCACTTCTGTCATTCTGGAATGGCTTAAAAAAGATATAATATCCCTTTTCAATATGCTCCCCATTCAACTTTGAATGATGAATAAAATATGTATTGCCATCTTCTCCTTGAATAAATCCATATCCTTTGTCCCGAAAATATCTTGTCACTTTACCGCACATAGAATCATTCTCCCTCACATTCTGATGCTTCCGTATTTTCTGACGTATCATCAGAACATTTCTTTTGTGACAGCCTCCTACATGCTTCTTTCAAACGTTCACCCATAATAAACTTCATTCTATATCGTGCTGCAACAACATTTTCTTTTATCCCTGGAAAACCTTTCGCATTTAATTTGACTGCCTTGTAATATCTAGGTTCTATCTTGATGTAGTTATACAGCTTAATAGAATCGCCATCCTCTATGACTTCAGCTATTACATCCCAGAAAGCATCCAATACATTTCCAATAATTTTTTGTGTGTATTTCAGATGGTACTTCCTTTTATAGAAACTCTTATTGCCGCCTATGACTATCTTTTCGTCAATCAATTTCTCTGATATTTTGTTAATAATATCCTTTTTATGTAATTCATTATCCATTCTTTTCTTGTCCTCCTAATTCTTTTGCTGTAAAATCTTTTGCTGCTTGATTCAGCTTTGAACCTGGCTTGAAATGTACCCTGTAATGTTCTGGCAGAATCATAGTCCGATTTTCAACCACATTCCTTGATTTACGTTCAGCCATATGTTTTGTTCCTATTGTGACATAACCATTGAGCTTTACGGAATCGCCATTCGAAATCGCATCAATAACGACATCCCAGAATGCAGACAGAATCGTTTCAATATCTTCCTGCGTATAATTCTTATCTTTGTGTCTTAGTGAATCAGCAATCCGCTTCACTACTCCGGGTTTGATAATCTTCTCATTCATTTTTTCTTTTACCTCCATATTTTCCCATGTAGTAATCAATTTTTTCCCTTTTTAATTTAAATCAACTAATGTGATTCATCCTCCTTTCCTGCAATGAAACTATACTTTCAAGTTACTGTGGATTGTGGTTACAAAACACCCCTGTAAGGCTCTGTGAGGCTCATACAGGGGTTTTAATACCATTTGTGATTATTCTTCTTATGTGACTGTTAAGCCACATAAATAAGCCCTCTATCAATCATATTTCTACAACTGATAAAGGACTTATTTAAATGTCCTAACATATGTGCAAGATTCTCCTTTCTTGCGTGTTTTTCCTAAATGGTCACTTTTTTGGTCACTTTTTCTTTGATAGTCTTAAAAACCCTTGATTTTACTACATTTTTTGCTCTCTGTTCAGGGTTCAAGTCCCATCTTCCGCAGTGGAATAACGATAAGTCTTGTAGAATCAAGATTTATCGTTATTTTTGTTTTTAAGGATTGTCGGTTTTGGCACTTCTTTTTAAATATAGTCTTGTACGTTAGATTTCACAAGGTTAATAAAGGCCAACGTCAATGGTGGATTGAAGACTTATCGACTTTCACTTTTTGCACATTAATGTCATCCACTATAGGCAAAAGCTTTTTGTCCAATATCAGGTTTGATAGATTTATTATATTTTCTATGACTTTTTCAATTTAAACTTGTCAAGTATTTCTAAAAGATTTAACAGCAGTTACTTTCGGGATAAATATTTATCAAATATATTCATAATATTACTTGCACATCCTCGCCTATCACTGCAAGGCAACTTATTCAATTACACTTCTTCAAGCTTTCT
Organism: Candidatus Merdisoma sp. JLR.KK006; assembly: GCF_036941035.1. NCBI lineage: Bacteria > Bacillati > Bacillota > Clostridia > Lachnospirales > Lachnospiraceae > Candidatus Merdisoma > Candidatus Merdisoma sp. JLR.KK006. The sequence continues at coordinate 136,754 of NZ_JAYMNS010000003.1, forward strand.
TTTTCTTCTAAACACAACAGCTTCCTGTTTTGTGTTGATTTATTAATGATTTCATTAATGCAATTGATTTCATACCCTATGCAAAACAGGGGCTTCCGAAAAATAAGACAGCAGACTTTTCTGATTCCTTATTTCCCGGAAGCCCCTCTATTCCAAACATCTTTTCAAAATACTTTGCACTACACTTCTATCACCCGATACCCCGCCGCCTTCAAAAGACGGTTCATAATCGCCTGCCCAATGGCCGCATTCTCAAAAGACTCCGAATAAATACAGTCCACATCCGTCTCATCGAAGCTTCTAAGCGCCTCAAAAAGATGCATGGAAATCTCATCCTCATGGCTGCGGGCGCCAAGGCTTTGCACCAGTCCCTTTTCATACCGGTTTACCGTCTCATCCGTAGCAATGATTCCAACTTTCTTTCCCTTTGTCTCCGCTTCTTCCGTCAGACGATTCACTGCGGCAATTACAGCTTCCGTTTCCCCCTCCACGATAGTCAGTTCCGCCTTAGGCGCATAATGGCGATATTTCATACCCGGCGCCTTGGGCTTTATACCGGAATCCGGCGCAATCACAGCCTGATCCGTTTCCAACGGCCCAATCACAGCCTCCATCATAGCTTTTGTAATCACTCCGGGGCGCAGAATCACCGGCTTCTCCTGGCTCACATCTACAATGGTAGACTCAAGGCCAATTACAGCCTGTCCGCCGTCCAGAATCATCTCGATCCTGCCATCCAGATCCTCCGCCACATGTTCTGCCGTTGTAGTGCTTGGCCGTCCGGAAGCATTGGCGCTTGGCGCCGACACAAAGCCGCCCGCAGCCCGGATAAATGCTGCCGCAATCGGATCCCTGGGCATCCGCACTGCCACCGTGTCAAGACCTCCGGTAGTTTTCGGCGGCACCAAATCCGTTTTGGGAAAGATCAGGGTCAGGGGACCTGGCCAGAACGCCTCCATCAGCTTCTCTGCTTCCTTCGAAATCTTCTTTGCAATTTGATAGACATGGGACTTGTCCGCAATATGCACAATCAGAGGATTGTCCGAGGGCCGTCCTTTTGCCGCATAGATTTTCTCCGAAGAAACCGGATTCAGCGCATCTCCTCCCAGACCATAGACAGTCTCCGTGGGAAAAGCAACCAGGCCGCCCTCTTTCAGTATCTTTCCCGCTTCTTCAATAATATTCATATTTATCGTCTCATAATTAAGCTTTTTGATTTGTGTCTCCATTATGCACCTACTTAATTTTAATTTTCCCTTCCTCTTCCAACACTCGAACATGGCTTTCAAACCACATATCTTTACCCTGTCCAGTCTGTCCTCCGGGACAGCTTCCGAAATCTCCAAAAGAACAGCGTGGTTGTGGTAATCGCCGCCATAGTATCCGCCACCGGCTCTGCCAGAAATACCGCAAACACCTTATCCGTAAAAAAGTTCGGCAGCAGGTAAATCAGCGGAATCAGCACAATAATCTTCCGAAACAGGGCCAGAAACAGGGAAATCTTTGCCTCCCCAATGGCAACAAAGGTCTGTTGGCAGGACATCTGCGCTCCCATCACAAAAGCCATCCCCAGATAAATCCGAATTGCCCAGGAAGCATAAGCAATCAATTCCTCATCTCCGGAAAACAGGGACGGGAAAAAGCCGGGAGCAAAAACGGCAATCAGCCAGATGACCGAGGAAGCGCAAATAGCGCTGATGAAGAGCAGGCGAAAAGCCTCTTTCACTCTGGACAGATTCTTTGCGCCGAAATTATAGCTGACAATTGGCTGCGCCCCCTGAGCAAGTCCCTGTAGCGGCAGGCTGCACACCTGCATGCAGCTGGAAAGGATGGTCATCGTACCCACCGCCAGGTCCCCGCCGTATTTCTGCAGAGATGTATTAAAACAGATATTCAAAAGGCTTTCCGTGCTGGTCATAATGAACGGAGACAATCCCAAAGCCAAAACCGGAAAAATCACTTTCCCATGAACTTTCAGGTTTTCCTTTTTAATCTTCAGAATAGTCTTATTTCCCAAAAGGAACTTAAGCACCCACACAGCCGAAACCGTCTGAGCAATAATCGTTGCAAAAGCCGCCCCCTGAACACCCATGCCAAACCCAAAAATAAGTATTGGATCCAGTACAATGTTCACCGCCGCTCCGATAACTACCGTAAGCATACTGATTTTTGTAAAGCCCTGAGTAGTAATAAAGGCATTGAGCCCCAGAGAAAACATAACAGAGACAGTTCCCAGGACATAGATATTCAAATAATCCAAAGCATAGCCAATGGTATCCCCGCTGGCACCGAACAGGAACAAAAGCCTTTGCCCATTAAGTCGGAATGTCACTGTCAAAACAATTGCCAGGATAGCCAGCATGGTAAAGCAGTTCCCCAAGATTTTCTCGGCGCCCTCCGAATCCTGCTGCCCCATTTTGATGGAGCCTAAAGGCGCTCCTCCCATCCCTACCAGACTGGAAAATGCCGTAACCAGCATCAATACCGGAAAACATAAGCCCAGTCCCGTAAGCGCCAGCGCTCCCTCCCCCGGTATATGTCCGATGTAGATACGATCCACGATATTATAAAGCATATTTACGATCTGTGCGGTAATCGTAGGGATAGCCAGCCGCACCAATAGACGGCTGATCTTCTCCGTTCCCAGATCCGTTCTTGTGTCTGCCATTTTATTCACTTCCTCAAAAAAATCAGGGACTTATCAAAGTCCCTGTTATTACTTGATATAAAATACTTTAGCACGTTCCATCCTTACTTGCAAGACAATAATTACTTTCTACAGCTACCTTGCCATCTCATAAATCCTGGCAATATCTACTTTCCCAAGCTTCCGAATACCGCCAATCGTCCGCTGATCCATATAAGTACACTTATAAGCCAGTTCCTTTATCTGCTCATCCGTAAGCTCCACGCCAAGCTCACGGATGCTCACCGGCATGTGAATCGTCCGGAAGAAATTCTCCATAGCCTCAATGCCCTCCAAGACCGTCTTCTCCGGATCCGCATAGTCATAGGCAGCTCCCATTACATTCACTGCAAATTTGGCAAAACGAGCCATATCATCCTTGTATACATAACGTGCCCAACTGCCCCATACGGCCGCAAGGCCTGCGCCGTGAGCCACGTCAAACATGCCGCCCAGCTCATGCTCCAACTGATGGCAGGCCCAGTCACCTGCCCGGCCACAGCCGGTAAGGCCGTTATGAGACAGGCTTCCTGCCCAGAGAACCTCGGCTCTGGCATTATAGTTCTTTGGGTCTTTCAGCAGAACCTTAGCCGCACGCATAACGGACTTTAAGAGACTCTCCGCCATTCCATCCACCAGATCCGTATCCATCTCATGAGAAAAATACCGCTCCATGGTATGCATCAAAATATCAGTACAGCCACTCATGGTCTGATACTCCGGCAGGGTATAAGTAAGCTCCGGATTCATAATCGCAAAATGAGGCCGAATCAAGTCGCTGTGAAGTCCACGCTTCAGCCAGCCCTCCTCATTGGTAATCACGGTGGAATCACTCATTTCACTTCCCGTAGCCGCAATCGTCAAAATCACGCCCAGTGGAATTGCATCCCTGGCCGAAGCCTTTTTTAAATACAGATCCCACACATCTCCCTGATATTTTGTTCCAAGAGCAATGGCCTTGGCGGAATCAATAGCACTTCCGCCTCCCACGGCAAGAATAAAATCCACACCTTCTTTTTTACAGAGTTCAATCCCCTCATACACAAGAGACAGCCGGGGATTGGGCACTGCGCCGCCCAGGCTTACATAAGAAATTCCTGCCCCATCCAAAGCTGCATAGACTCTGTCAAGAAGTCCGCTTTTCTTTACACTTCCCGTTCCGTAATGAACCAGAACTTTGCTGCCTTTCTGCTCCTTTATAAGCTCACCTGCCTGCTTCTCCGTATCCTTTCCGAAGACCACTTTTGTAGGGGTATAATACTGAAAATTATTCATAAATCTTTCCTCGCTCCTTTTCCCGGCTTTTTTGCAAAGCTACATTTCTGCCTTTTATTCTAACCCGAAACCAGGGACAAGTCGAGTACTATTTTACTGCTGTAAATAAAATAAATAAAAGTATTTTATGTTTCGCTTACTGTCAAAATTTTTAAATACTGTAAGTCCCTGCCGCCGTAGTTCCGGAGCGTCCGGTCCAGTTGGTATGAAACACTTCTCCCCTGGGACGATCCACACGCTCATAGGTATGTGCACCAAAATAATCTCTCTGTGCCTGCAGAAGATTGGCCGGAAGCATTTCACAGGTATAGCTGTCAAACCAGGAAAGTGCCGCACTCATAGCCGGAAGAGGAATTCCGCACATCACAGATGCCGCCACAACCTTTCGCCAGGATTTAAGGCAATCCGAAATAGCTGATTTAAAATAGGGATCCAGAATCAGGTTTGGAAGATCCGCATCCCGATCATAAGCTTCTTTAATCTTTCCAAGAAACTTACTCCGAATAATACAGCCGCCCCGCCAAATCAGCGCAATATTACCATAGTCCAGTTTCCAGCCATAGTGTTCAGCCGCCCCACGCATTAAAGCGTAGCCTTGTGCATAAGATACGATCTTGGAAGCATACAGCCCTTTGCGGATTGCCTCCACAAATTCCTCTGCATTTTCCTGAATTCTGCCATATTTCTTTTGGTAAACGGATGACGCCTTTATACGCTCCTGCTTCATGGCCGCAAGGCAGCGTGCGAAAACCGCCTCACTGATTAAGGTTACGGGCACGCTTTCCTCCAGGGAAGCCTCTATCGTCCATTTTCCCGTTCCTTTCTGTCCTGCCACATCCAGAATCTTTTCTACAACTACCTCTCCATTCTCATCCCGATAATTCATAATGTCCTGGGTAATCTCCATAAGATAGCTATTAAGTTCCGTTTTATTCCACCTGGCAAATGTCTCATAAATAGCTTCATTGTCCATGCCCAGCCCATCCCGCATAAGCTGATAGGCTTCACAAATCAGCTCCATATCTCCATACTCAATCCCATTGTGAACCATTTTGACAAAATGGCCTGCGCCGCTTTCTCCAATCCAACTGCAGCAGGGCGTCTCTCCATCTACCTTTGCGCTGATTGCCGTGAAAATAGGCTCTACTGCTTCCCATGCCTCCCTGTTTCCTCCAGGCATCAGGCACGGGCCGTTCAAGGCCCCCTCTTCTCCGCCGGAAACTCCTGTTCCGATATAAAAAAGCCCCTTTTCTCTCAGCTCTTTCTCTCTCCGTATGGTATCCTTAAAATAAGAATTTCCTCCGTCAATCAAAATATCTCCCGGCTCAAGCAGGGGAATGAGCTGTTCAAGCATACCGTCTACCGCTTCCCCTGCCCGAATCATAAGCATGACCCTTCGGGGACGTTTAAGAGCCTCCACCAGCTCCGAAAGGCTTTTGCACCCGATAATCCGCTTTCCTTTTCCACGGCCGTTCACAAACCGAAGCACTTTATCCATACTGCGATTATAAACCGCTACCGTGCAGCCCTTGGATTCCATATTCATAACCAGATTTTCGCCCATAACGGCCAGGCCAATTAAGCCTATCTCTGCTTTTTTCATCTTCAACTTACTCCTCCTTCGATAATCTTAACTATCTCGGTCAGACGTTTTATCAAATAATCTGCTCCTGACTGATCGTACCCAAAACGCTCATCTTCCCTCCCGATTACAATAGCACCCGCCGCCTTTGCCGCTGTAATTCCGTAAGTAGAGTCCTCCACTACCAGACATTTCTTAGGCTCTGCTTTCATTTTTTTCATGGTATATTGATAAATTTCCGGTTCAAACATAATATGTTTCATGCGCTTACCCTCTTGGAAAAACCAATCAGATTCATAATCGACATAATAATTGCTATGCATCCCGCAATCTGTATTCCTGATACGGTTTCATTTAAAAGCAGCACTCCGAAAAGGATAGAAGAAATGGGCTCCAAAAGGGAAACAAAGCTGGCCATAGTGCTTCCCAGGATATGAACCCCCTCTTTCAAAAACAGATTTGCCACAACTGATGCCAGAAACGACACCAGCAGCATCAATCCAAGCGCTTCCCAGGACTGTTTAAAAATCAAAGCATGAGTCTTAAAGTTCAAAAGATACATTTCAGCCGCCGTAATAAGGGATGCATAGAACATAAGCTTGCTACCGTCCAGTTCCGACAGCTTCAATTTGTCTAACAGCATCATATACAGCGCAAATGTAATACTGCTTCCAAAAGCCAGCATCACTCCCTTTGTCTCGCCCATCCGGCTGTTCAGCAGGAAACAGATAATGCCTATGCCAGCCAGCCCGATAGATCGCCATTTCCGCTTGGTAATTTTATCTCCGTAAAAGCAAAAGCTAAAAATCACCACCAGCAGCGGATAGAGAAAATGTATGGTTGTAGCCATTCCCACTGAGATATAGCTATAGCTGGAATACAAAAGCAGCGTTGTGATAAAAGCTCCCAGATTTGCTACCAGAAAAATTTTCAAAAATGTACCAAAGTCTATCCGCAGACTTATTTTCTTCCATGCAACAAGTCCCAACAGGACCGGCACCGCAAAAAAATTCCGAAAAAATGTCATGGAGGTATGATTGTTGCCCATTGCGTAGGTAAGTGCGCAAATACTTGGCGTAAAGCCATACAGCAGAGCAGAGAACATTGTTTTTACAATACCGCTTTTCATTTCCTTACGCATTTTTATTCTTTCTCAAGTCTTTCTCTCAGTTCTTCTTTTGCCCGGACAATCACTTCCGGCCTGTTCAAAAGTTCCATCACAGTTCTCGCCATCGCCTTGGAGGACTGTCTGATGCAATGAGCTCCCGCCTCCGAGATGGCCAGCTCCCGGAATTGCTCCGTATGGTTGGAGATCTTATTTTCCGGAAAAATTGTCATATAGGGATTACAGATAGGAATCTTTCTGGACACATTTCCCAAATCCTCTCCGCCAAAATCCACCGGCATTCCATCCATCAAAGGCTCTCCAAGCTTCCGAAATTCCTCCTTACACAGATCCGAAAGAATCTGATTGGGAATACGCCCCTGATATCCGTCTTCAATCTCCACTTTAACCTCACATCCCATGGCCTGGCCGCAGCCACGGGCGCACTGCTCTACCCGTTGGGCTAAGAGATTCAATTCTTTCAGGCTAAAACAGCTCATAGAGCCCTCTATCTCGCTAAGCTCAGGAATCAGTCCCGTAGAATAACCGCCCTTTGTAATAATGCCTGACAGCCGCCAGTCCCCTTTGAAATGCTGGCGAAGCAATCCGCTGCCGGACAAAAACAGTGCGGCGGCACTTAAAGCATTGGTTCCGTTATCCGGATGAGAGCCTGCATGTGCGGATGCCCCATGATATGTCACCTTATAGCGTTTGGATGAGAGGCAAGCCCCTGCCAAACGAGTGGTATCACTGGTAGGATGCATCATAAGAACTGCGTCCACCCCTTTAAATACTCCCTGTTCCAAAAGGATAATCTTTCCGCCTCCGCCCTCCTCCGCAGGGGTGCCGATTACTTTCAAAGTTCCGGCCGTTTCCGACTCTTCCATGTATTTCTTAGCTTCAATGGCCGCCCCCAGGGCAGAGCATGCGATCAGATTATGACCGCATGCATGTCCAATGGGGAGGGCATCATACTCAGAAATAATTGCTATCACCGGTCCTTGAGAGTTCTTGGAATATGTAGCGCAAAAAGCGGTGTCCAGGGTGCCAACGCCCTTTTCTACCTGAAAGCCATACTGCTCCAGAAATTCACATTGTACCTTACAGGCCTTTACCTCTTCAAAATTCAATTCCGGATTTGCATGAATATACTTTGACACATTCCAAATAGCTTCCATCTGCTCATCCAAATATTGATCACATGCTGCTTTTTTCTTCTCTGACAATTCCATTTTTCTTCACCTATCCTAAAATTCCAAGTAATGCACACAACAGTGAGATTCCCAAAAGGCCAAAAATAACCTTGTTGTAATTGGCTCCCTTGTGAGTAAAATAATAGTAGATTCCAAAGATGACTGCCAGCGGCAGCATGCCCGGTAAAATCTGATCCAGAATATTCTGCAGAACAATGGGTTCCGTTGTGTTCTCCATACTAAATTGCAGTACGGTTTTTACCTTTACATAAGAGCTGGACAATGCTCCCATCATAAACAAGCCTAAAATGCTGGATCCTGTGATAATGTCATTAATCAAACCGGACTGCATTACTTTCATAATAGAGTCCTTACCAACCTTATAGCCAAGCGTCAGACAATACCAGCCGATAAAGTAACCTGACAGCGGGAACAGGAAAGGAATCAACGCCCCCAGAGACTGTCCCTGCATGGCGAAAGTACAGGCAAGAGCCAAAATAATCGCCTTTAAGGTTCCCCAAATGATCGTATCGCCGATTCCTGCCATGGGTCCCATAAGTCCTGTTTTGATTCCTGTGATTATTTCGCCCGGAATCTCTGCTCCTCCGGCCTTTTGTTCCTCCATGGAAAGTACAATGCCATGAATCATGCAGCCAAAGGTTCCCTCCGAATTGTAAAACTGAAGATGACGCCTTAGCGCATCCTTATATTTTTCATCATCCCTGTACAGCTTACGCAGGGGCTTTGAAATGGCATTACAAAATGCCAGTGCCTGCAGACGCTCATAAGAATTACTCAACTCCGTGGAAAAATACCATGTGTTATAAACCCCTCGGAGATCTTTTTTTGTAAGTTTCTGTTCCTGCTCCATAATGGCAGCATTGTAAGCTTCTGTTCCAGACATTATGCTTCAGCTCCTTTCTTATTTTTTCTTGCGTTAATGGTAATCAGTACGGCAATCAGAGTTCCGAATACCGCTGCCGCCATAGTACCGATCCCAAGGTATGCCACTGCAAAAAATCCAAGGAGGAAATAAGGAAGCAGTTCCTTTCTTCCAATGGTTATAATAATAATCGCAAAGCCAAGAGCCGGAAGCATTCCGCCTGCTACGCTGAAGCCCGTAATAATCCATGCAGGCAAAACATCCATCAGCCAGGAAACCGCATCCGAGCCTACCAGGTTAATACAGAATACGGGAATAAACCGCAGGCAAAAAGCGAAAATTGCCGGATAAATCACCGCACATTTGAAAATACCCTTTCGATCCCCTTTCTCCGCATAGCCATCCGCCCATCTTACCCAAATGGAATTGGAAGTACGGCGAATCTGATCCATAAATACACCCAATACGCCAAAAGGAACTGCAAGCCCTACCGCTACCTCCGCAGTCATACCTGTCTGAAGGGCAATGGGAATTGCGATGGTCGCCGCCAGAGCTTGGTCAGCCGGAACATTTCCTCCCGTCGCAATTACACCCAGATAAATCAACTGAATGGAAGCTCCAATCAAAAGCCCCTGAGAAACCTGTCCATAAATCAGTCCCAATACAAAGCCCACAACAATGGGAGAGCCCAAAGCTGTCGTTAAATGATATCCAATTTTTGATGTACCGCCAAAATACATCAGGCCACAAATTGCGGCAACTAATACAACATTCATATCCTCAGTACTCCTCTCTAAATATCAAAAAGCTTTTTCTCCAGTATCTTTGTAAACTCCATGCTCGGATCGTCCGGTACCTGATGCAGATATACCCGAACCCCCGAATCCTGCATCTCCTTAAGCTTCATGCATCCGGCAGATCCAGGGTGATCGGCCCAAACACAACCTTTCTTCCCGGCGCCGCCCCCAGGCCTCCGATCTGCAGCTCTTTTACCGGGAATCCTCCTTTAAAAAGGGCGTAAATCGTGGGGACATCCTTAATCAATACAAACAGGCGGCAATTTCCATATCCGCCGCTGTTCCACTTGGAAACCGCATCCTCTGCCGTATCAATAACAACCTCCATTCCCGGAGGCGCTGACATTGTATAGATGGAGGACATAAAGCTGTCTTTTGCCAGCATGTCATCCACAATAAGAATCTTATTTGCAATAGTCTGCTTAGCCCATTTCGTAATTACCTGTCCATGAATCAGCCGAAAATCAGCTCTGATTAACACAATGTCTGCCATACCTATCTCCTTTCTTTTTTTGATTCGTACTTGATTTTGTGCATCAGGGGATACCTTTAAGGTGTTTCACCCAGAATCCTTGTTGCATTTTTTCCGCTTTCTTTCAATGTGAAAACCGCAAGGTCTGCCAGCTCCTGATTGGATAATTGATCCTTATTCATGTAAACCTCCATCAGCATGGCCAGATTCAATCCGGTCACTACCGCATTTCCATATTCACGGCTCAATGCGCAAAAAGCATTGCAAGGTGTTCCTCCAAACAGATCCACCAGACATAAGGTTCCCTTTGGCAGTTTCCCAAGAGTCTCCGCCACAGACGGAATGTAATCCTCCAAAGCCATGCCTGGTAAAAGTGAAAAGCTGCGCACATTTTTCATCTCTCCCAGAATCAGCTCTGCCGATTTGATTAACTCTTCCCCAAATCTGCCATGGGTTCCCAACAGTATCATTTTTTCCATTTGAACTTCCTCCTATGCTTTTCTTGCTTTATTATAATCGAAAAATATTTTTTTGTAAATATCTTTTTAAAAAAAATATTTTATATTCGTCTTTTTTTACAGTCTAGCTATTTACAAAAAATTTTTTTTGTGTTACTCTGAACATGGAAAAAAATTTTTAGGAATATATACTATGGATAATTTGACTGTAAAAATGCGAATCAAGACCATGTATCGAGATATGAATCCAAAGGAAAAGCGTATTGCAGATTATATTTTGCAAAATCTCAAGCTTGTATCCAGAGGCACTATCAACGATATATCACGTACTTTAAAAATTGCGGATTCCACCGTCTACCAATTTACAAAAAAATTAGGTTATGACGGATTTAAGGATTTTAAGGTACACCTTTTAACCGAGGAATTTGATTCTGAAATTTCAATTCATGAGAAAATATCAAAGGATGACAGCGCAGATGTAATGATTGCACAGGTATTTGAATCCAGCATCAAGGCACTGGAGGCAACCAGGCAGATTAGCCGTGGCGATCATTTCCAAAAAGCGGCTGATATTATGCTGGAAGCGAAAAAGGTATGGTTCTTTGGTCTTGGCGGTTCCAATGCCGTAGCCCTCGACAGCTTTCACAAATTTTTGCGTTCGCCGGTCAAGTGTGGCTATGCCTCTGACTATCATATGCAATTAATGAATGCAGGTCTTTTAACCAAAGATGACTGCGCCTTTGTCATATCGCATACCGGATTAAAGAAAGAAAGCATTGAGATCGCAAAGGTCGCAAAGGAGAACGAGGCCAGGCTCATTGTATTGACCAGTTACCCCTTATCTCCCCTTGCAAAGCTTGCGGATATTGTGCTGACCTCCACATCGGAAGAAATTGCCTGGCGTTCCGAATCTCTGTCCAGCAGACTATGCCAGCTCTGCATCATAGATACACTGTTCGTCATGGTAATGTTCCGGGATGAGAAGCTGGCCAATTCTTCTCTTCAAAAGATCCGGCATGCAATTTCTTACACACATACGCAATGATACCAGTTCATAATAAAAAGCGTAAAAGCCGGGTGGTTTCCACCTTGCCTTTACGCTTTTTATGTAACCCATAAGGTTTATCTTAGAGTTCGAACACTTCCAAATCCTCCGGCACATACAGCTCCCCGGAAAAGCAGGGCTTCCCCTCCGCCAGATAAAGCTCCTTTCGCCTCTCTATATTCTTATCCTCCGTATGATACAGAATCAGATTCTTAATCTCCAGTTTCTCCGCCATCTCACAGGCGTCTTTCACAGTGGTATGGCATTTCTCATAGGGCTTAAACTGCTCTGCCTGACTGTAAAGGCAGAAAGCCTCTTGAAGCAGCCAGTCCGCACCCTTTACGTATTCATACTCGCACTCCCGATAGGGCTCATCTCCTGCAAAGGTAAATTTCTTTCCATTATGTAAGGTCAGGGTAAAGCCATACTGCTTTGCTTTCACGGACTGAATATCAAAAAACCTGACAGAGTATCCCAGAATCTCTTTCACATCTCCGTCCTCCAAAGGATGCAGGAAGATGCGTTCCCCTATGAGCTTTACAAACTTTCCCTGAACCGTCAGCCGCACAATCGTCAGCAGAGTTTCCACCAGCTCCCTGTGACAATAGAGATCAAGATTTCCCTCATACTTCCCCTGCTTCATCCGGGCCGCAATCATCCGAATCACCCATACCATTCCCAGTATATGATCCGTATGCTCATGGCTTAAAAAAATCTCATGAATCTCATCCAGAGGAATTCCTGCCTTTTCCAATTGCACCAGAATCCCGTTGCCTCCCCCTGCATCTACCAGAAAATAGCCCCGTTCATTGTGTAAAGCCGAGCAGGTATTGTAGCATTTGGTTACATTGGCATTTCCTGTGCCAAGTATAATTAATTCTTCCATCTTTTCCTCCTAATCCAGTTCCTCAATCTGCCCCAGAATCTCCCGATCCTCCTGCTCAAAAAGCAAGCTTTGATTATAACGATCATACCTCTCACAGGCATAATCCTCCAGAAACGCCACCGCCGCCGGATCGCTGTTCAGCTCGGTAACAAAGATCGCCATTTCCTGACTAGCTCCAAAGGCCAATTCCATAAAATCAAAGGCATGTTCCAGATAACAGGCACTCTTTGCTTTCCCCTCATCATAAGCAGAGCGCTCCTTTGCAAAAAGCTTCCGCAAAAGCTCCAAGGCCGCTTCCCCCGCAGCGGGAGCCTGCTTTTTCAGTTCCATTCCATAAAAAGCTAACGTATCCGAAAGGCGCAGCATTTCCCGTTCCTGCTCTCTGGTGAGAAGCTCCGCCTCTTTCTGCCGTTTTCGGAGATCCTCGTTTTCTTTCCGCAACAGCTCCAAAATTTCCCAGGAAAACAGGTTCTTTTCGTTTTCCCCTGTAAGCATCCCTCTTGCCTCTTTCATTTTCCCAAACAGCTTCTCCACAAACCGTTTTTGAAGCTGCTCTTCCCGGAAGCTTCCCTTGCAGCCGGAAAGCAAAAGGCTTACCACACTGAGACGTTCATCAAAGGAAGCATGGGACAGCTTTTTCACCATTCCCACCTGCATATTCCCTTTCAAAATCTCCTCTATCTGATAGTCTCTCTGATACTTTCCGTAAAGCTCCAGATAATTAGCGAAACCTCCTGCAATCCTTTCATGCTGGAGATACTGGACAACCACCTCTTTATCCGCAGTCTTTCCAATCCGTTCACAGACCTCCAGCATCCGGGACAAATCCTCCCAGCCTCTGGGCGTTGCAAACCTCCGGCCATCCACCGTATTTTCCATCTGGTAGAAATGTGCGGGCCGTATATTCAGATAAGAAAGAATCGCCGGATGCATTCCCACGGAAACCGCATATTCCCTCCAGACCTCAAAATCCGGCTCTACCTCTATATTCCGAACCCGGTCCATAGTCACCACATCAAACTCCCGGACAGACTTGTTGTATTCCGGCGGATTTCCTGCTGCCACAATGATCCAGCCCTCCGGCACCTGATGGGTTCCAAAAGTCTTGCACTGGAGAAATTGAAGCATGGCCGGGGCCAGCGTTTCGGAAACACAGTTAATCTCATCTATAAAAAGGATACCCTCCTTTAACCCCGTCTTCTCCATCTTCTCATACACCGAAGCAATGATCTCGCTCATAGTGTACTCGGTGACTGCCTTTTTCTCCCCTCCGAAATCCTTTTCCAGAATAAATGGAAGACCCATAGCGCTCTGTCTGGTGTGATGAGTAATGGTGTAGGATACCAGGGCAATGCCGCATTCCCGGGCAATCTGCTCCATAATCTGTGTCTTTCCGATCCCCGGCGCTCCCAGAAGCAATAAGGGCCTCTGACGGATAGCCGGTATCTCATATACGCCGTAGGCATCCTTTAAAAGATAGGCTTTTACCGCATCCTTAATCTCCTGCTTTGCCCGTTTAATATTCATATCCCTTTTCTCCTCTTTTTCACTTAAGTCAGACAAAATGTGTCCATAAACATCTCAAAGCCAAATGCCTGTTTCTAAAATACTTTATTCTACTCACTTAATTCATCTGGTCCCAATATCAGCTTAATCGCCCAGGGCGGCACATCCACATCCCGGTAATTGTCCTTGATAAATATAAAGGCTGTCTCATATGGGGGCATCTTTGCAGGAAAGGTTCCATATCCATCCGTAAAATACAAAAGTCCCCTGAGACGGTAAAACGCTTTCCTTGTCAGCAGTTCCTCCACATAGGCAAAGGCCGGACGAAAATCCGTTCCTCCCTGCCCCTTTATAGTCAGATGCTCCATATAACTTTTCAGTTCCTCCTGGCCGGTGATCTCCGCATCCGACTGGACACGGTCGTCACACTGGAGAATCCGAATATGAATCTCACGAAAAAAGCTTTCCGACTCCTGCAAGACATTGTAAGTCTCCTCCAGGAAACGCCGGACCAGCTCATCCTTGCAGGACATGGAGGTATCAATCACAATGACAAACTCCTCAATCTTCTGAACCTCCTTGGTCTCCTGGGGCTCAATGAGGGGCATATTTCCGTAAAGAGAAAGGCCATAGTGATAAAAGACATAGTCAAAGGTATCCATATCTACCTGCATTTCTTCTTTCCGAACAGAGAACCTTCGTAAAAATTCCCGGTAATCATAACGGCGGTGATTTTCAATCCGAAGCTGCTCCACAAGTCCCTTGCTGCCCTCTGCCGCCTCCTTAGAAAATGTCTCCATATCCATTTCCATCCGTTCCCGAAGATTCTCCCACTGTTTCCGGTTCTGTTCTACTTGGGATGGGGGCTTCTCCTGTTCCCAAAGACTATGATCGTCCACAGAAAACGCCTGCTTCCAGCCCATAAGCTCCGAACCGCTTATCTGCATGCGGCAAAGTTCTCTGTAAATACCTCCCGCTGTGAGCACGGTCAGCTTTTCCTTAAGCCTTGCATAGACAGCCTGACGAAAAACGCCCGGAAGATGCACGCATTTCAAATGGAGGCCGTCAAGAACGGATTCCGCCGCAATATCACAGGCCAGATTCCAATATTCCATATCCCGTTCTTTTCTATAAAAGGGATGGCAGAACAGGCAGTGCATCAGGCCGTGAAGATACAGACGCATCACATAGACTCTGCCTGTCTGGTAAAGCTTTAGCAAATCATCCGGTGCAAAAAAGAGCGTTCCCCCATCGGTTCCCGCCGGATGCACTTCCGCCCCCGGCCGGACAGGAAAGCTTCCCAAAGCCAGATCCAGAAAGCGCATATGAAGATAAAGCTCATTTCGTGCCTGGTTTAAAATTCTTGTCCCCAGCACCTCCTTTTGCAGATACCGTTCTTGTTCCTTATGCATCACCATAGCCTGTGACGGCTCCTTTCAAAATTGTATCCACTCTATAATCAGCAGTTTCAAAACTCAAATAGTTCCTCCCTGGATGAAAAACGTCCATGCAGCACACTTAGGAGAAACCCATTCCCCTCCGTAAACCCCCGCTCTGCTGCCTGTCCCAGAAGCCGGCGTAAAATTATTTCCTCCTCCGGGCTTCCGGGAAGATGCTCTTTAACCAGCCAGTTCAAAAGTTCCATATCTCTCTGTTCTATGGCCCACAGTCCGGCTTCCGGCAAATGCTCCCTAAGATATTTTTCATAATCCGTTCTTCCCTCTGCTCCCAGTTCCATGGAAAACCGCAAGCGTCCCAGAGCCAGTTCCAGCACCGAATCCCTGTCCTCCTGAGCCTTTGCCCGAAAAAAGCATCCGTCATAGGCATGAAAATCAAATCTTTTCCGATAAAAGCAATTTCGAAAATGCATTCCGCTGCCGTGCATCTGAGTCATAAGAATCCGTGCCGGCGTATTCTCCACGCCTTCCTCATAAAATTCCGGAAATACCAGCCTTGCTTCTTCATTGCCTCTGTAAATAGTAAGCCTGAGTTCCTCATTCAGTTCCATCAAAATCTCCTGCAGGCAGGATGTTCCTGTATCATCCAAGGTAAGCTCCAGCTGTCTTATATGATGGCAGCCGGTAAATAATCCGGCTCCCAGATCCTTAAGGCTTCCATGAAAAGAGAAATGTTCCAGGCCGCTGCAATTGTAAAATGCATAAGCTCCTATTTTTTGAAGCGCTGCCGGCAGATATATCCCTTTCAAACGGAAACCGCAGAGGGCCGGTTCCTCATTCTCCCCGGATAGAAGAAGCTGTCCTGACCGTATTTTCTCCTCCAGCTTCTCTTCCTCCATATGGGCCGAAAATGCATAAGGCGCCAGTTCCGCTACCGGATACCCTGCCAGCCTGTCCGGAACCTCAATCTTTGTCCCATAGCTGAAGCAGCGCCAGATTTTAACTGATTTATCCTGAATCTCATATGCAAAGTTCATAACTTTTATTTTCTCCCAAGCAACTATCTCCTGTCTTCCCTTTTACCGACCGCCTGGACGCTGGCTGTTCTTCCGCTTTCTAATGTTATACGATATAAAAGCTTTTTTCAAGGGTTTTGTTACAATTCACACTATACCAGATTTTATAAAATTTTTATTTCACAAAGGTGCGAATTGTAACAGGGACTGCCCATTTTAAGTCGTTTTCAGCGGGGGGCAGTCCCTCTGACCCCATAGCACAAACACCTTTTCTTGACACTTTAACCGGTAATGGTGTAACATTTAACAATGATATATGATTTTTATAAAAGACAATTAAGGGAGGCTTGTATGGAAAGCTTAAAATACAAAGCATTAGCACTGGATTTGGATGGAACTTTAACAGACAGCAATAAAAATCTTCCGCCCGAAAATAAAGAGGCCCTGTGGAAAGCAATGGACTTAGGCGTAAAGATAATCTTAATATCCGGGCGATCCGTTATGGGCATAAGAGGCCTTGCAAAAGAGCTGGAATTTGAAAAGCGCGGCGGTATTATCGCTGCTTTCAATGGCGGAAAAATCTTTGATTATCAAACCGGAGACATCATACAGGAATTAATGTTCCCCAAAGAAGCAATTGCCGACACCTGTGCCATCGTTAAAAAGCATGGTGCGCAGCCCTTATCTTATACGGATACACACATCGTTGCGGAAACGGATACGGACGAGTATGTCTTAAGAGAATGTAAATGCAATTACACAACAGTGGAAAAGGTTTCCAATCTTCCGGAATTTTTAGATTATCCGATTCCAAAGATTCTGGGAGCAGGGAAACATGAACGGCTTCTGAAGGCTCGTGATGAATTTCTTGCAAAATATTCCCATATCTGCGACAGTTTTTTTGCAGAATCCTTCTTTTTGGAGTTAGCCCCAAAGGGAGTTGCAAAGGATAAGGCCCTTTCCAAGATTTGTGACTATTTAAATATTTCCCGCAAGGAGCTCATGGCCTGCGGTGATGGGCTGAACGATATTTCCATGCTTGAATATGCCGGTTTGGGCGTTGCCATGAAAAACGCTTACCCGGAAACCTTAAGCAAAGCGGACTGCGTTTCTCCTTTCACCAACGATGAATGCGGCGTGGCCTGGGCTGTGGAAACATATATTTTAAACTCCTAAGTAATTTGAGCTGCTGTTTAGGCAATCACTCCCAAAACAGCAGCTCTGTTTTCATCTCTTTTAGACATTGATTTTTTTACATTCTACGCATTTTATAATAATTTTCGTCTCAATGGCAAAATCCCGGTTCCCGTTTATCTAAGTCAGGTAGTAATATACGTATTATATCCTTTTTCCCGAACCTCCCGCTCCATGGCAATGGCATTGCTCAAACGTGTGAAAGCTCCCACCTGTACCTTGTACAGGCCATCCTGAAAGACAATGAATGCCGGGAACCCGTCATTTTCCAGAAGCTGCAGAAGATTATCCGCATTCTGGCGCTCCCGGAAAGCTCCTGCCTGTACCCGGTACAGCTCCTCCGGTTCCTCAGGCGGCATAGGCTGCGCCGGAGGCATAGGGGGACGCATCATAGGCGGGCGGGGCACAGGCGGCCTGCGGCGCTCTTCCTCACCCCGGTCATCCTCCGATACATTGCTGGATGACACTTGGGTTCCTTCTAAGGTATCCATAATCCCATCCGCAATGGCCTGAGCCATAGCCTGAAAACGGCTGTCAAAGAGACGGTTATCCACGTCGCTGTCTATAAACCCTGCCTCTACCAGCAGAGCAGGCATCTGCGTGCTGTTAAGTACTACCAGATTGGGGCGGATACTCACACCGGCATTGCGAAAGCCTAATGCCGCCAGATTCGCATTAATTCTCTCCGCCATCTGCTTTTTGATTCCGGAATCGTCATAAATCAGGGTCTGAACCCCTGTATACTGTCCCGGATATTCTCCTGCGTTCCTATGAATGGATACAAAGAGATCCGCTCCCTCCTCATTGGCAATTGCTGCTTTCTGTCCTACGGACTGGGTAACATCACTGGTTCTTGTGTAGCTTACATCATATCCGTTTGATTCCAGAATCCGTCCCACTGCCATTGCAAGCCGCAGGGCGTCGTCACTTTCCCGGCGGCCCTCATATACTGCGCCCGGATTGCTTCCTCCGTGTCCTGCATCCACTACGATCTTTGTTGCCATAAGCTCTCCTTTTGCATTTTTTCTTTACGATCTAGAATATGTAAAAGGCACGGAAAGGGTTACAGAAAGGGAGGTGTATCTTGCTTTATTTCTATTTCCGCATTATAATAATTCTGGCATCAGTTCCGGGATGAGTGCGGTTTTGCCCGTATCGCCGGTGTCTCGGTTCACACATATTGATTATCCCGGAGGAACACGCGGCGGCTGGTGCTTTTTAATCAACACCGTATGAAGCTCTATAAATATTTAATGTACTGCACCAATCAAATCATTTATATCTTCCACATGATACTGTTCCATATAAGCCCGAATGCCTTCCGCTGTCTCCTTGGCTGCATAGGGATTGGCAAAATTCGCTGTTCCCACAGATACAGCCGCAGCACCGGCCAGAATAAACTCCAGG
This sequence comes from Candidatus Merdisoma sp. JLR.KK006, assembly GCF_036941035.1. Classification (NCBI taxonomy): domain Bacteria; kingdom Bacillati; phylum Bacillota; class Clostridia; order Lachnospirales; family Lachnospiraceae; genus Candidatus Merdisoma; species Candidatus Merdisoma sp. JLR.KK006. The sequence continues at coordinate 155,656 of NZ_JAYMNS010000003.1, forward strand.
GCATCCTCCTCATTGCAAATACCTCCCATGCCAATAATTGGCAGGGATACAGCCTGAGCTGCCTGATATACCATACGCACGGCTACCGGCTTTACAGCGGGCCCTGACAAACCGCCTGTCTGGTTTGCTATGGCAAAGGTTCTTCTATGAATATCAATCTTCATCCCAGTTAAAGTATTAATAAGAGAAAGCACATCTGCGCCCCCCGACTCTGCCGCCCGTGCCATCTCCCCAATATCTGTCACATTGGGACTGAGCTTCATAATCACCGGCTGCTTTGCATACTTCTTTACCTCACGGGTCACTTTCTCCAGTGCTTCCGGCTTCTGGCCAAAAGCAATGCCTCCTTCCTTTACATTAGGACAGGATACATTGATTTCTAAAAGATCCACTGGCTGATCTGAGAGTTTTTCCACTACTTCGCAGTAATCGGAAATAGTTTTTCCACAGACATTTACAATAATCCTAGTGTCAAACTGACGCAAAAACGGAATATCTCTCTGAATAAAGACATCAATTCCTGGGTTCTGAAGTCCAATGGCATTGAGCATGCCGCTGGCAGTCTCAGCAATCCTGGGGGTTGGATTTCCCGGCCATGGAACATTTGCCACCCCCTTTGTAACTACAGCTCCCAAGGCCCCCAAATCATAAAATTCACTGTATTCTGCGCCAGAACCAAAGGTTCCGGAAGCTGTCATAACAGGATTTTTTAATTCCACTCCTGCCAGATTTACAATTGTCTTGTATTCCATACCTTTTTCCTTCCTCCATGCCCCATGTTTAAAGTTCGATCTCTCCTGCTGCAAATACAGGACCATCCTTACAGATACGTTTATTCTTTACATGGGTATGAGCATCTATATCCATAGAATGACATACACAAGCCAGACATGCCCCCACGCCGCAGGCCATGCGCTCCTCCAGGGAAAGATAGCAGTCTATTCCCTGCTCTGCCGCATAAGTCTTCAGCGCGCGCAGCATGGGTGTAGGACCGCAGGCAAATATAGCCTGGCCGCTTAGCTTCTTCCCATGAATAGCATCCAGCACATTTCCTTTTGTTCCCACACTCCCGTCCTCAGAAGCCAGATATAGTTCCCCATTTCTCTCCAGTTCTTCCTTCAAAAAGAGTTCGCTGTTCCGATAGCCGACTACAATCAGCTTCTCCCCAGACAATCTCTCAGAAAGCTCCACCATGGGCGGTATCCCGATTCCTCCGCCAATAAGAAGAACCTTTTCATATCCCTTGTCCAAAGGGAAACCATTACCCAAAGGACCTACAATCTCCAAGGTATCCCCTGTGCCATAACCGGAAAATTCCTTCGTTCCTTTTCCGGCTATCCGGTATACCAGACGAATTCTTCCCCTCCTCTGATCTACCTGGCAAATGCTGATGGGTCTTGGAAGCATCCTGCTTTCATCCCTGCTATAGACAGAAAGAAACTGTCCCGGAACTGCCTCCCCTGCAATCCGTTCTGTCTGAAGCCACATACTGTAGATATCCGTGGCAATCTTCTGCTGTTCCGTAATTACAGCCGTTTCCCTGTACTTCATACTAAGTCCCTCTATTCCACTTTCTACCTCGTCTCCAACGCCTGACGAATATCTGCCGTCATATCCTCCACTGCCGCTCTGGAAGCATCTGCAAAATGCTCCGGGCCAAAGGAAGCATATTTCTCCTGCTTATATGCTGCAATAATTCCCCGTGAAGAATTTACAATAGCTCCCAGTCCGTCCGGATTAAAGAAATGAACCAGATCCTTTGCCGTTCCTCCCTGGGCACCGTAACCCGGCACCAGAATAAAGGTCTTTGGCATTAGCTTTCTCAAAATCTTTCCCATTTCCGGATAAGTAGCTCCCACAACAGCTCCAATATAGCTATAGCTGTCTCCCATGTGCTCTTCCCCCCACTGGGCTACCTTTTCTCCTACATGCTCATAAAGGGGGCGGCCGTCAATCAGGCGATCCTGAAACTCTCCGCTGGACGGATTAGAGGTCTTCACCAAAACAAAGATTCCCTTATTTTCCTCCTGACACACCTCTATAAAGGGCTTTATGCCATCGCTGCCCAGATAGGGATTCACCGTCGCAAAGTCTTCATGAAAGGCCGTATAGCATTTGCTTCCTACCTGAATTTTTCCCAGGTGTCCTGCTGCGTAGGCAGCGGAGGTTGAGCCAATGTCCCCTCGCTTAATGTCACCGATAACCACCAGATCCTTTGCATGGCAGTAATCCACCGTCTTCTGATATGCCTTCAGACCCTCGATGCCAAACTGCTCATACATGGCAATCTGCGGCTTTACTGCCGGAACCAAATCCCAGGTCTTATCCACAATTTCCTTGTTAAACTGCCAGATAGCCTCCGCCGCTCCTGCAAGGGTTTCCCCATATTCCGCAAACGCTTTTTTCTGTATATGCTCCGGAACATAGTTCAGCATCGGATCCAAACCGATTACAATAGGAGCTTTTGTTTTTTGAATCTTTGCAATAAGTTTGTTAATCATGGTATCTCTCCCTTATCTTATATTGATATATATTTTTGTATTACTCAACAGTCACTGATTTTGCCAGATTCCGCGGCTTATCAACATCACAGCCCCGGCCAATGGAAATATAATAAGCAAAAAGCTGCAGCGGAATAATTGCCAGAGAATTGGCAAAGTAAGGATTCGTCCTTGGGATATAAATCACATAATCTGCATTTTTCTCTATCTCCACATTCCCCACATTGGTAACTGCCATAACGAATGCGCCGCGGGTACGTACCTCTACAATATTACTGATCATTTTCGCCAAAAGCTGATCCTGCGTTGCTACAGCCGCCACAAGCGTTCCCTCTTCAATAAGAGAAATGGTTCCATGCTTTAACTCCCCTGCTGCATAAGCCTCAGAATGGATATAGGAAGTCTCTTTTAGCTTTAAAGAGCCCTCCATAGAAATAGCATAATCAAGTCCCCGGCCAATAAAGAACACATCCTTTGCTGCCAGATACCGATTGGCAAACCTCTGAATCCGCTCCTTATTTCCCAAAAGCAGCTCTATCTGCGCCGGAAGACGCTCCAAATCCGCCAGCATCTCCCCAAGTGTCTTCTCATCCACTGTACCGCGCACCTGAGCCAGCTTCATGGCCAAAAGGTACTGTGCAATGAGCTGCGTGCTGTAAGCCTTTGTAGTGGCAACGGCAATCTCCGGACCTGCCCAGGTGTACATTACATTGTCTGCTTCCCTTGCAATAGAACTTCCCACCACATTTACAATGGCAAGCACCGGTCTTCCTTTGGCCTTTGCCTCCCGAAGCGCTGCCAGAGAGTCTGCTGTTTCTCCTGATTGGCTGATAATCACTACCAGCGTTCCTTCCTCCAAAATAGGGTTGCGGTAACGAAACTCACTGGCCAAATCTACTTCTACAGGAATCCGGGCCAGACCTTCAAAGACATATTTACAGGTCATGCCTGTATGGTAGGCAGAGCCGCAGGCTACAATACAGAGTTTTTTTACTGCCTGAAGCTCTTCGTCCGTCATACCCAATTCTTCGATCACAATCTTTCCATCCTTTAGACGGGGACTGAAGGTATCACGCACAGCCCCCGGCTGTTCGTAGATCTCCTTCAGCATGAAATGCTCATAGCCGCCCTTTTCTGCCGCATTGATATCCCATTCAATGGTCACAGGCTCCTTCTCTATCTCTTCCTCGTCAATATTATAAAAGGTCATGGAATCCGCAGTCAGCTTAGCAATCTCCTGATTTTGAATATAATAAACGCTTCTTGTGTAGCGCAGAACCGCCGGAACATCCGAAGCAATGAGATTTCCGCTTTCGGAAGAGCCTACAATCAGCGGACTGTCCTTACGGGCTGCATAGATTTCTCCCGGATGATCTGCAAAAAGAATGCCAAAAGCATAGGAGCCTTCCACCCGATGCATCAGCTTTCCGATTGCTTCCAGAGGATCTCCATTGTAATAGTAATCCAGAAGATGGGCAACTACCTCTGTGTCTGTATCGGAGCGGAACGTATACCCCCGGCTTTCCAGCTTTTTTTTCAGCTTTAAATAATTCTCTATAATTCCATTATGTACCACCACTATGGATTCATCCTGATTGTAATGAGGATGGGCGTTGGTATCCGAGGGAGCGCCATGAGTTGCCCACCGGGTATGACCGATTCCGGCAATTCCGGGCAAAGCAGTACCATCATGAGTCATTTCGCTTAAAACTTTCAGACGTCCCTTGGCCTTAACTACCTTGATCTCATCTCCATTATAGATGGCAACCCCTGCCGAATCATAGCCGCGATATTCCAGCTTGGACAATCCATCCAGCAAAATAGGTGCCGCCTGTTCACTTCCAATGTAACCAACAATTCCACACATAGATAAAATCCTCCTATTTCAAGTTCCGCAGTACTTTTACAGCACACCCTCTATTAGAAGAACTTCCTGTCACAAAAACATGTGCCTGGAAATTCTTCTGTGCACTGTCAAAGTACTGCTATTTCAAGTTCCAATACTCCCTGTTCATCGTACACCGCTGTACCAGCCATCCGGGAAGCCTTTGATAATTTCTTCCCAGCTTATAACCAATATACTTGCATCCGCTGAAAAACACAAGACTAAATATCAGCCAGGGCTTTCTAATCTTCAAGCAATGGACTGCTGTCTGCTTCACCAGCCGAATCCCTTCTTGTTCCGAAACAACCCCCCCAAACACCTCCGGATGCTCCGTTTGAGAGACAGCCAGATCAAAGTTCCGCTTAAATTGCTTGATCCCGCTGTAATTATGAGAATGAATCACCCTTGCCTCCGCAACGTACGCAATCCCATAATCGTTTTTTATAAGTCCCCCTGCATAAATCATATCCTCATTAAAGATCGTATGATTTATAAAGCCTCCTTGCTTTAAAAAAGTCTCCCGTTCATACATCGCACATACATTGGAGCAGAAAAAGGTCTTGATTCCAAGTGTTTTCAGATCTGACTTTGTCTGAATCCGGCTTTCCTCCGGATAATTAAAGCTGCGCGTATACCGTTCCAGCTCCCTGCATTCCTTCCTTGGAAGCTGTCTGGCATAGGCGGCCTTTACTTGTGGATTTGCAAACATCTCTGCCAGCCGTTCTACCAAATATTCATCTGCCGGCATAGCATCCTGGGTCATAAACAGAAGATATTCCGCATCTGTATGCCCCACACCGGCATTTCGCGTGCCTCCATGATCAAACTCCGACCGGTCCAGATGATAAACCTCCACATTGTCATAATACTCTGTCAGCCCCTCCGGGAAGGCTCCTGTTCTGGTATTCATAACCACTATTTTATGAATGTTCTGTGTCTGGGATTCCAGCCTTTTCAAAAGCTCTAAAAACTCCTTCCCCGGATGAAAGGTTGGTATAATCACATCTATCCTCATGTACTGTTCTCTCCAAAGCATTCCTGAAAAATGGACGAGGCTTTGACTTCCCCGTCCATTCGGTTTCTGCTTTACGTGCCGCTTTCCTTGGCGTACACGCCTGTTTGACTGGATATCTCATCATTAAACTGGATTACTGTCGGGGAGGGATAATAGTCCTCCTCGTTAAAGAGAAACTTATGCAGTTCTCTGACATTCGCTTCCAAATCCGCAGGCGCCACAATGTCAGCACCGTTGATCTTCACATTCTCTCGCAGAGTGGGGAAGCCTCCTGTCTCTCCAATTTCATAAGACATCATGCTGGCTGCCATCTTTATCATCTCCGCCTTGGGAATGTTGGTGGCAATCAGCGGAAATACCTCGTCAATAATCTGGTTGATGGTTCCAAGACTTGCGGACTTAGCCTTCCGTGCAATCTCTGTAATAACCGTCCGCTGGCGTTCCGTCCGGCCAAAGTCATTTCCCACCGCACGGATTCGGCAATAAGAAGTAGCCTGAAGGCCGCTCAGGGTCTGAAGCCCCGGCCCTTCTACAAAGACACCAAATTCTCCTGTCACTGCTGTAGTCTCATACATATAGTTGTTGATCCATTCCCACTCATTATCCTGCACGTCTATATCAACGCCGCCCAGTAAATCAATGGTCTTGATCAAAGCCAGGAAATCCACACTGACAAAATATTTAATATTCAGATCCAGATTGGTATTCAGCATAGCCATAGCCTGATTAGGGCCTCCTGCTTTATAAGCAGCATTGCATTTTCCATAAGTATCATCGGCCCGGTTCAGATAAGTATCCCGGAATATAGAGGCCAGTCTTACCTCCTTGGTCTCATTATTGATACTGGCAATAATGATGGTATCGCTCCGGTTCCCGGCACCCAGATCGCCCATAGTTCGGGTATCAATTCCAAAAAGTGCAATATTGGTATAACCCTTCAATACCTCTTCTGTAGCGTCCTCCATATCATTCATCTCTACTTTGTCCGCATCCACGCCCAAGTCCTGAAACTTATCCAGCTTTCCAAGTCCCCAGACGCCCACGCCCAAAAGCAAAAGAAGCACCAACTCCGCCGCCAGTATTCCGATCAGTTTTCTTCTTCTCCTAATCTTCTTCTGCTTTTTACTCAGCTTATGCCCCTGTCTCCCTCTCCTATTTCTTGCTTTTGTATCGGCTGCCATATCATAACCCTTTCTGCTTTCTGACATTAATAGGCATTTTCATTCACAAAGCCCTTAAAGATTGTCAGAAACAAAATTTTTATATCAAACCCAGGCGTCCAGTTTTCGATATAATATAAATCGAACTCAATGCGCTTCCGAATCGAGGTATTTCCCCGATAGCCATTGACCTGAGCCCACCCGGTCATTCCCGGGCGTACCTGGTGTTTAATCATATATCTAGGAATCTCTTCCCGGAACTTTTCCACAAAAAAGGGGCGTTCCGGCCGAGGCCCTACCAGACTCATATCACCTTTCAAAATATTGAAAAGCTGCGGAAGCTCGTCAATACTTGTCTTTCGAATCACCTTTCCAACTGCGGTAACTCTTGGATCATCCGGCACTGTCCATGCTCCCCTTTCCTTCTTTGGAGATTGGACATCCATGGAGCGGAACTTATACATACGAAAAGTCTTATTATGAAGCCCGACTCTTTCCTGGGCATAAATAAGCGGCCCTGGAGAAGTAGCCTTAATTGCAATTGCTGTTATCAGCATCACAGGCGAAAAAAGTATAATCGCCCCTAAACCTCCCACAATATCCATGGTCCGTTTCACCACTGCATTAAAGGTGTTGGTTAAAGGAACATGCCGGATATTAATCACGGGCAGCCCCATCAAATCCTCTGTGTAAGGCCGTGTAGGTATAATATTATTATAATCCGGAACAAATTTTGTATGCACACCGGATTTCTCACAAACCGCCACAATATGCTCCAGCTTAGAATACTCACTTAGTCCCAGAGTGATCGCAATCTCATCAGGGGATGTCCGGGAAAGCAGTTCTTCTATCTCCTCCGTCCTTCCAAATACCTGAACCCCTCGATAGCGCATGCCGCATTCTACATTGTCATCCAGAATACCCATAATCTCATAGCCCCATTCCGGATTAGCCTTGATTCGATCAATATATTCTTCTGTTGCCCGGCTGTAACCTACCAGCACCATATGCTTCTGATTGAAACCTTTTCGGCGCAGCCGCTGAAGGACAAGTCGGATAAGAGTGCGAACCAGCCCCTCCAGAAGAATGTTGATTACATAAAAATAAAGTAGCATCATTCTGGAATAGTAATCCGTAACATCCGAAGCGCTTCGCAGGAGATACATCAATGCTAAAAACAGAACCAGGCCTATGGTATTGGCCTCTACGATCTTGCCCAGCTCTACCCTTTTTCTGCGGACACTCTTGGTGGTATACAGGCTGAATGCCATATACAGCAGCAGATAAACAGGAACCAGAAAGAACAGTACAATCATATACTGGCCGAACAAAAGTCCTGTGGTGTTATGCAAAATCGGAAACTGTATCACCCATGCCAGAAAATAAGATGCTATAATCACAAGGGCATCTATCAGCACATGCAGCCGGTTAAAGTGCTGCTGGTTATCCTTTATCAATCTCTCTCACCTAAATCTCTTCCCAATATTTATCCATAGTTCTATCTGGATTTTACCATAGTGGGGAAGATTTTTCCAACAAAACTTTACTTTCTTCTCCCTGTGGCACATGGAAAGCCCTTCTTTCAAGCCTTTTCGATAAGTTTTTCCAAGACCTTTTTTTACAAAAAACAGATATTTTACCCCAAAGCCAGCCAGCATAAAAGGAAAATTCAAAAAAAGCTGAAGAGCCGGCATGTTCTTATAGACCAGATAAATGCTGTTTCTGGAGCTTAAATGTACCTTGAACTCATTATATCTGGAACCGCTGGTTCCGCTTCCCACATGGAGAACCTTTGCCCTCGGCTCATAGATATTCTTCCATCCTGCAATTTTAGCTCTCCATCCCAGATCGATATCCTCCAGGTAAGCAAAGTGAGACTCGTCCAGATATCCTATCCGTTCCAGCAAAGCCTTGCGGTAGATCGCTGCACCGCCGCAGGCTGCAAAGATCTCATCCGGCTTTTCATAGTATTCCACAGGCTTGTCTTTTCCTCTCGCAAAAGCCCAGCCAAGAGCACAGTAAAAATTACCAGCATCGTCAATTTTTTCCGGATGGTGAAGCTGAATCATTTTTGCTCCGGCAGAAAAAGCCCGGGATTCCAACTGTAAAGCTGACACCATGGCCTCAGTAAAGCCCGGCAGCACCTCTGTATCATTGTTCAAAAGAATCACATAGGGAGATGAAGCTTTCTGCATTCCTACATTGGATGCCTTGCAAAAGCCAAAATTTTCCCCTAACGCAATCACTCGTACCTGGGGAAACTTCTCTATGACCAGCTCCCGGCTTCCATCGGTGGAGCCATTGTCAACCACCAGAATCTCTGCCTTCGGCGCATCCTGAATAAGCGCCTTCAAACAGTTTTCCACAAATGCTATTCCATTATAATTAGGCACCACCACAGATACCCTGCTATCTGCTTTCATAAACTACCGCCCACGGATTGTAGACAATCCGATACCCTTGTTTTGTAATGTGTGTACAGAGCTCCTCCACAGTAAGGTGATCCACTCCCCTCAAAAGCTTCCCTTTCACCAGAAAACAGTCTGTGGGAGATACCAGCTCCTGATGCAGCACTGCCCGATGAAAATATCCGGTACAGCCCTCTTTAAGCCCCTGCATACTTCCTCCAAAGGAATCCTTAACACCCTCCATACAAATATCCGAAGTAAGCCGTTTCTTTTTGTCATACACCCTTGCACAGGCAATGCCGACCTTCGGGCGTTCACAGCAGGCGCAAAGCTCTTCCAGAAACCCTTCCGACAGTCCTGCATTCCGGACATGCGCAAAAAGCACATAATCACTATTCTGAGGAATTGTTACAGAATTGTTACATGCTTTATCATAATATACAACTTTTACACCCATTTGTCCATTTAAATTTGCAAAAGATTTTATTAAGATTTTCGGATCTTCCCAGTGAAAGCGGATCCGATGGAATCCATAATTGGATGTACTCAGTACTTCTCCCCGAATTCCCATACGTTTCAGATGGGCCGCAACCGCCTGTTTTCCTGCTTCATAGGCATAGAGCTTGCTCTCCGGATTGGCCGCTGTGGAAGCCTCATGGCAGCGCCATGAATAGAGCACCTTGGGAATATGCAGAACTCTCTCTGCCCGTTCTGTACAGCGCAGGATAAAATCATAATCCTGAGCCCCGTCAAACGCTTCCCTAAACCCTCCGACCCTTTGGGCCAGTTCTCGTTTCACCACGAAAAAATGGCAGATATAATTGTTGCTAAGCAAATATTCCGAGTTAAAATCAGGCTTAAAATGAGGTTGGAAATGATGGGTAAGATCCATATTTACCTTATCCTCGTCTGTATAAACTGCATCAGCGCCCCCTGCTTTATAAAGGATCCCTGCCACTTCATAAAGAGCTCCGGGCAGGAGCAGATCATCATGATCAAGGAGGCCTATATAGTCCCCCTTTGCCATAGAAAGAGCTACATTGGTATTCTCGGAAATCCCAAGGTTCTGATTCAGTTTTTCATAGTGCAGCCGTGAATCCTTCCCTGCATATTCCTCTGCAATCTGCCTCACCTGGTCAGACGGACTGCCGTCAGCAATACAAAGCTCCAGATTTCCATAGCTCTGCTCCAGCACGGATTCAATCATCTGACGCAGAAAAAGGGGCGGTGTCTCATAGGCTGGCACCAGCACACTGATAAGGGGGCCTTTTTTCGACAGTTCTTCTGCCTCCTTCACAGTTGCCTTTTCCTCCTCCAGACGTTCCTTAAGCCATGCCTCGTAGCCTGCTTCTGCCTGATTCCGCTCCCTACGTTCTTTTATTTTATAATATAATTGTGCGGGCCCGTACTGCCTGACATAACGCAGTCCGCGCCCGCACAGCTTAAATAACTGATTCATATAAAGCTCCTGCAGGGGATAAAATTCCACAGCATTAAAAAGTGACTTCACCATCATGAGAAATAAGTGACACCGACCGAACTTTGGCAAGGCCTGATACCTCTTTTACAAAAGCCCCTTCCTCTTTCACCCGGACCTCTATGACCATATCCATATTTCCCTGGGAGATATTTCTGGACTTCACCTTATGGAATCGGCTGAACTTCTTCACTACGTCCAGAACCTGGTCTTCACTATCCGTGTCAGTCAAGTTTACTACCAGCATCATAGGCGCTCTGGAAACAGGAAGATTCTCCAAAACAAGTACTAATACGGTTACAACCAGACAGGTCAAAAGGGCTACCTCAAAAAGACCGGCCCCACAGATAATTCCCACACTGATGGACCAGAACAGAAATACCAGATCCATAGGATCTTTAATAGCTGTACGGAAACGCACAATAGACAATGCACCCACCATACCTAGCGAAATTACCAAATTGGACTGCATAGCCAGAATTATTGCTGCCGTAATTACGGAAAGAGCCGCAAGAGACACATTAAAGCCTTTTGAATAAAAAGACTTCCGTGTCATCAGCCGATAAATCACAAATATATAGCAGGCAAGTATACAGGTTACCAAAAAGGTAGCCATTATCCGCCCGGCCGAAATATCCATACTTGTAAATCCTTCAAGAAATGATTTTTTAAATACATCTTGAAATCCCATTGTTTACTTCCTCCTAATTTTAGTTCTGCAGTATTTTATACAATGCCTTCTGCATTTATTAATTTTGTATTATTACAGATTTTCCTTCAATGCATATCTCCTGCATAAATAATATTTGGAAAATGCTGTCTGCCTTAATTTTGAAAGCTGCAGGTTCCGATAGATATAGTCCGGAAGAAACTCATCATATTTCACCTCCAGAATATGCCGGCCTGCTGCCATAATGGGACGCCTTCGAAGCTTTGGCTCCAAAAAGCGCCCGATTTCATCGGATGATGCCATATTCCGATCCAGAGTAATCCGGGTATTACCCAATTTATCTGCAAAGGGAACCCTGTCATATTCCACAATCACCTTTGGCCTCAAAAGCCTTGTCCGCATGAGAAGATTCAGCTTCTTAAGCACTGGGGGATCATTCCCATTCACAGGGAGCAGCCTCCCTTCCATCAGTGTTCTGCATTGTTCTTCCTCAAGAAGACAAGACAGCTTCTGGGTCATTCCATGTTCCTTTCGCTTTAGTTCCAGGCTGATCCGCCCGCTGTCGCCATTGTAAATGCGGATTCGGAACTTTTCTCTGGGATCCGTTCCTATCTCATTTTCCAAGTAATAGCTGTTATGATAATCATCAAAGTATAGACTCCGGATTTGGTACATGCCTGCTTCCCCTGCATGAGCATCCAAGGGTACCAGTCTGCGGATACGGCCTTCCAAAAGCGCCATATCTTCAGCTGTCACCATATACTTTAATTCATGCCTGTAATCCATTGCCTGCCCAATTCCTTTCTATATCCAGTTCCGTAGTATCCTTCTGTACGCTGTCCGGATTCTACTGTTTATTCCAGTTCTCTCTATTCATATCCCAGTCCCATATAGCTCTCCAGCCTCCCGTCAAAGTAATAGTCGAGAAACTTCATACGGTAAAGAGCCATACGCTTAAACTGCTCATAGTCCTCTCCAAAGTTGCTTTCCGGCCAGCGTGCGGCATCACGGGCAAGGGCTCCGGAATCCTGCAGATCATGAACCAGATTATCCACATGCTCCGTGAGATTCTCATCAGAAAACAATCCCTCCCGCAGCATCAGCCATTTTTCCCTTATCTGTTCCCTTGCGTCTTCCACATCCAGTACAACCAGGCGATCACCTGGTTCCCAGTTGATGCGTTCGGAATAAAGATTTGTATTCAATCCCACATTCCAGACAGGCCCCCCAGTCTCTCCCTTTAGCCCTGCCTCATCTCTCACACTCAAAGCATCTCCCCAGGTAAGATCCATATCCCAGGGCGCAAAATAGATACGATATGACTGATTACTGCTCTTTGCGACATAATACATGTTTTTTGCCCGATTGTCAATTCCAAGGACTGCCTGAAAATAAATCCAGACGTTTAATGCTCCATCCATATCCATCAAAAGGGGCGCCTCTCGGGAAAAAGCCCCATCATCCTCCTGATCCCGAAAAATAAGGTATGAAAAAAGCGGTTCCCAGGCAGATGTATCTTCGCTGTCGTGATTTCCTTTCAGTTCAAAAGCTTTAAGGCTTCTCTCAAAGGGCGTTGCATCCTTAAGCCATCCATCATCGCCTCCCTGAAACCCCACAGCTTTATAAGAATATTCCGTCATACCTGGCTCTTCATCCTTTGTCAGATCAAGCTGCTTGGAATCCACTGGCTCCATAAGCCCATACAGGCCCCAGTATTCCTGATTAAAGAAAACCTCTACATACACCAGATCCGATCCAAACTTCGCCTCTGGGAATTCAGCTGTTCTGGCACCAAAGCTATTCCACAAATCTACAGAAAGCTTGTCACGGATTTTGGAAGAGTCACTGTACATAGCATTTAAAATCCACTCATCATCTGTGCGCAGGCCAAAAAGAGATTTTTTATCCGGAACTACTTCACCCTTTTTATTTTGATATTTCAGCGTCAGCTTATAGCCCTTTTTTGGATAGGTACGGCTGGTATTGCCGCGTATCTGTGCTTCCAGAATATTTTTTCCTGTCCAATTCTGCTTGCTTTTCGCATCCCAGTAATAGAGCATGCCTCCAAAAACGCCTGTATCCGCCGTCTCTGCCGTCTCTATAGAAAGTACTGGGAGTCCTGTTGCAACCAGATAACATTCCTGATACTCCATCCCGCAAAGGGCATAAAAACGGAATGCTTTTCCCTCCCGAATCGCCTTCTGCTTGGATTCCTTTGTAAAATCCTCCTCAAAAAGCAGGCGAATATCCCCAGAACCGCTGGAAAGCTCTCCCGTCTCCCACTGCTCCGTCTCTATATCAAGGGGAAGATAAAAGGTCGAGGTAAGCCTGTCAAATGGAAGCTTCTCTCCGGAAAAAAGCAGTTCTGTGAAAAAAGGTTCCGCTGCTTTTGTATAATTCTCTTTTATCTGAACCGCTTCACTGCTGCTAAGCCGCTCATATCGAACTGGTCCAAAAAAAAACGGTTTAAGAAAAAGAAAGGCCAAAACAGCCCCCAGCAGTATGCAGTTTGTCACAAGAGTTATTTGCTTTTTCACTCTCTATACTCCTTAAGCTCAAGATACAGCAGGGGATCCGAAAGCCATGTATCCAAGAACTTCATCCGCTCACAGGCACGCCTCTCAAGTTCTTCAAAATCCTCACTGTGCCGGCTGTCATACCAGAGGGCTTCATCCCTCCAAAATGCTCCGGAATCAATGATACAATGAACATTTGACTGAATATGCTCTCTTAAATAGGCATCGGAATATACATGCTCCCTTAAGCGTTTCCAACGTTCACGTACCTTCTCCCTGGCACCCTCAACATCCAGTCGGATAAGGCGATCTCCCAGACGCCAGGCGATGCGCATAGTCCAGATTTCTTCTGAAAACCGGCTTCTGTTTAATGCATCGAAATCATGAACATTTCCCCAGCTGTAATCCATGTCCCATGGCATGAAATATAAGCGATACTGCCCATTCTCATAGCGTGCCGGGTAGAAAATGTTCCTTTCTATGTTATCCATTCCCAAAACTGCCTGCAGGTAAAGCCACACTTCCAGTGCGCTGTCCACATCAATCAGCTTTGGAATCTCTTTTGCAAAAACCTCATCATCTGCATTCAGAAGCTCCAGATACCGATTCAACACCTCCATGTGAGCCTCATCCTGAACGGCATGATTTCCTTTCAGTTCAAATACATCTGCATCCTTTTGCTTGTATAAAAAATCTTCCGGCTGCGGCTCTCCTTCTTTTGTCAGATCCAGCTGCTTATAATCTACTGGTTCCATCAGGCCGTACAATCCCCAATATTTCCCGTTTTGAAACAGCTCTATATATTCCATATGATACCCAAAATGACCGTTTGATTCAATGGTCAAAGCTCCTGAATCGTTCCAAATATCCAATGACAGCTTATCCCGCAGCTTTGTATCCTCACTGTAAATGGAATACAGAATCCACTCATCATCCCTGCGCATATTCAAAAGGGATACCTGATTATCCCTATAGCTTCCGCTTCCCACCTGATTCTGCCTGTAAAGGGTCATTTTGTAAGATTTTTTGGGATTAAGCCGGCTGCTTCCGCCCCGGATATGTCCGCTCATAAGACTTTCAAAGCCCCAATCCTCCTTCGTATCTGCCATCAGAAGGGACATCCTTCCATAAACTTCATCATAACGAATCTCTTCCTCTGTCTCTATGCTGATGATCGGAAGACCGGTAAAAATCACTCCATATTCCCGGCAGACCTCATCCTGAACTGCCAGAAGCCGATAACGCTTTCCTTCCCGAACCGACTTTTGTTTCTCATCCTCCAGGGGATTGTCCAGCAGGTAAACCTTAATATCCCTCTGTCCGGAGGAAAAACGTCCCCTCTCCCATTCTGTTGTATCCATATTTACCGGAAGGTAAAAAGTTCCGCTTTCACGGTCACAGGGTAAGGACTCTCCAGCAAATATCAACTCCGTAAGAAAATCCTCATCCGCAGCTTCCAGGGTTTCCAACCATTCCTCCTGCTTCTCGTCTGTCAAAAACCCTGCATCCAGAGCCGGCTCTCTCACAGGAAAAAACAAAGCCGAAATACATGTCAAAGCAAGCAGCAGCAGACTGATACCAAGTGTCTTTCTTTTTTCTTTCATAGCTTTCCTCCAAAAAGTCTGTTGGATCAATCAACCTTTCCGATTTCTGCTATTCTCTCCTTCTAGGCTTTCTTCTCAATAAATATCTTGCGGCTGATAAAATTGTATACCATAACCACGCCTGTAGCAAAGATCTTCACTACCATATAAGCCCGATCCATATACTGTCCAAGCCAAGCCACCCCTGCCCACATAATCAACTGGTTAATTCCCAGACCAATCAAGCTTAAAATCACAAATACTGCAAACTGCTTTCCTTTATTTGCATTCTTGTCTGTGTCAAATACCACTGTAATGCTTAAAATATAGTTCACAACCACTGATACCGTAAAAGAACAGGCGCTGGCCCAGAGATCCTGAAAGCCTGCCAGCTCTACCAGGGCTACCATAATGCCGTAATCAATAAAAAAACACAGGAAGCCTACTATTCCAAACCTCATAATCTGAGTCATTAGTTTTTTCATATACGTTTCTCCATACTTTCCAAAATTACTCTCTGCAGCTAATTTTATTATTATACACGCTTTTCCCAAAATTGTAAAACTATGATTGATCAATCTTGAAAAAACTTGTATACTGAATGACAAATGTACATCCCTGGGATGAGTAACCTTCGCCCTATCATTCAATATATTTTTCAGGAAAGGAACTGCATTTTTATGAATAAGCTGTCCTTTGTGATTCCCTGTTACGGTTCAGAAGCCACCATAGAAATCGTTGTGGCTGAAATTATAGAAACCCTTAAGCAGCGCCCAGAGTATGATTATGAGATTATACTTGTCAACGACTGCTCGCCTGACAATGTCTGGGAGCATATCCGAGTGCTTGCCCTTAATAATCATCGCATTACCGGAATTAATCTGGCAAAAAATTTCGGCCAGCCCTCCGCTCTGATGGCCGGTTATCGCATGTGTACTGGTGACTTAATTATCTCTTTGGATGATGACGGCCAGACCCCGGCCAAAGAACTATTCACCCTGGTAGACAAGATTCAGGAAGGCTGGGATGTGGTTTATGCCTCCTATGAGCACAAAATGCACAGCGCCTTCCGCAATTTCGGAACCTGGATGAATGAAAGAATGACTGAAAGTCTCCTTGATAAGCCAAAGGGCCTTAGGGTCACCAGCTATTTTGTCATGCAACGCTTCATTGCAGAAGAAATTACACGCTATCAAAATTCCTACCCTTACATTGAAGGCTTAATCTTTCGGGCCACCATGCGCATCACCAATGTGCCTGTAACTCACCATGAGCGTATGGTAGGCGAATCCGGCTATACTCTCACAAAGCTTTTAGCTCTGTGGTTCAATGGTTTTACCGCTTTCTCCGTCAAGCCTCTTCGGATAGCCACTGTCTGCGGAACAGCTTCTGCTTTTTTGGGTTTCTGCTACGGCCTTTACGTGGTCATCCGCAAGCTGGTGGATTCTACCATTGAAATGGGCTGGAGTTCCATCATCGCCTCTATCTTTTTTATTGGAGGTCTGATTCTGGTCATGCTTGGACTTATCGGCGAATACATTGGACGCATCTATATCAGCATCAACAATGCGCCCCAATATACCGTTCGGGAGATCTTACAAAACACCGATTCAAAATCTCCGGATCAGCCCCAAAGCTAAAAGACTTAGCTGTAAAAAACCAGTATTCCCAGAAGAATCAAGCTGTTTCCCAACAGCTTTTTCTTTGTAATTTTTTCTCCAAAAAAGACACGGCTAAGAAACATTACCAGTACAAAGCCTAATGCTTCTATAACAGCACCGTTTTTATACTCCAATCCGGCATATCCCCCCACAGTCAGCAGGGTGGATAAAACCATCATCCCATAACCTGTAATAACCAAAGGATTCAAATATTCCTTCAGCACAGATGCATAAGCTTTTCCGGCGCTTTTCTTCAAAAGAATTTGGGAAAAGGATGCCACCATCACGGACAGCACCAGCAACAATAGATACTTATTCACCATCACTGTTCACAATCATTGTTCCTGCGAAAACAATGAACACTCCTATGATATTTTTTATGGTCAGCGCCTCATGAAAAAAAACAACAGTCCAAATCAGCGACCACAGAATCGCCATAGAACGGTTGGCATAAGCCACAGACAGATCACAGCGTTTTATAATCTGCTGCCATGCAATGGCATAAACACCCAGAATCAGAATCTCAATCCCATAAAAAAAGAAGAACGGCAAACTTAATGCCTCATAACCGGAGGCCAACTTCGCCGCCACACTGGATAAAGTATAAATCGTAACCACCAGTTGCAGGACCAGAATCGTTTTTACAGAAATCTTTTTCATTATGTCAGATACTCCTTTGCCTCTTCTAAGCTTTCAAAGGTCAAAATATAGTAACCAAACCTTGTGGAGCTATCCTTTACCCGCCCTTCCTGGATTGGCTCCATCTCACTGATAAAGTGAATGTGCTCTGGCAGCTCCTTCTTAAGATACTTAAGATGCTCCAGATCCTGATGGGTGAAAACAAATCGGATACAGGCAGCGCCTTTCTTACCGGCTTGTACAAATTCCGGCTTTTTTCCACAGGCCACATCAATTACCATCCGCACGTAATCATATCCTGTTGACAAAGGCACCAAATCCGAACCAATACAGTCGCCGCCCATACGGGCCCCAATCTCAATAATCCGTACCTGATTGTTCCCATCCAGCATAAATTCGGTATGAGAAGCTCCGTTTTCCACCCCAAGAGCATCAAGGGCCCGAAATACCTCTTTTTTGATCACTTCCATCTGCTCCAGGGTGCAGCCTGCGGGCTCCAGGTGGCCTGTCTCAATAAAGTGAGGATGGCCTGTGGTATATTTTTTTGTCAATGCCAAAAAATAATGGCTTCCCTTATAGGAAATACATTCACAGCTATACTCTTCTCCTTCCAAATACTCCTCCACAATTGCCTTTTTCTCAAAAGAATTTTCTACAGAAAGCTTTACTGCCTCTG
Organism: Candidatus Merdisoma sp. JLR.KK006; assembly: GCF_036941035.1. Classification (NCBI taxonomy): domain Bacteria; kingdom Bacillati; phylum Bacillota; class Clostridia; order Lachnospirales; family Lachnospiraceae; genus Candidatus Merdisoma; species Candidatus Merdisoma sp. JLR.KK006. The sequence goes on from NZ_JAYMNS010000003.1 coordinate 173,847, forward strand.
CAAAAGCTTCCCAGTTCTCTAACTTTGTAATCCCCCTGCTTCCCGAACGATCCGTCGGTTTTACAATGACAGGAAGCGAAAAACCCAAAAATTCCTCTGCACTTGTATCCAGATCCGCTTCCCGAAAATGCGGAACCGGAACACATGCTTTCTCAAAAGCCTTCCGCATCTCATATTTATTGGTAGATACCAGCGTGCACGCCATAGAATTACCAGGAAGTCCAAGCTTTTCTGCTATATAGTTTACTGTCAGCATTGCCAGGTCCGAGCCAATGGAGGTTATGGCATCCGGTTTAATCTCCCTGCAGTGCTCCAGAATTACTTCTCTTTCCACAATGCTGACAGGATAAAAGAAATCTGCTGTCTGTTCCCCCACTGAGCCATCCTGCCAGGCAAACACATGGGTTTCAAAGCCCATTTCTTTTGCTTTCAGAATCAAAGGATTCTGAAAGCTGTTAGCTCCTATGATTACTATTTTTTTCATGCTCTTGCCTCCTGTAGCTTCATGCGCGGACAGCTTAGTACACCCGTGTACTAGTACAACGAAAATTAAGTTTTGGATAGTTTGACGCAGAATATTTTTCTGAGAGTGCTGCTTCACAAACGCAGTCGTAGCGGTGGCTACGGCGAAGCTTGGGGAGTAGTGCTATCAGGAAAATAGGCAAGTCAAACTGCCAATAACTTAATATTCGTTGTACTAGCACTGCAGCGGGCTTAATATCAAAAGATAAACATAATAATAAATCCCCGAACCAATATGATAAAGAAACAGCCCATTTCCCACTATCTTTACCCACTGTTTTTTTCCTATCTGCTGATAAAAACGAACCGCCGTCATTACAAAAAAAGTGAACATGGCTAACTGCAGCCCCCACTCAAAATTGCCGGAGGCCGGCTCATTTACTTCGATCAAAAGAATAAATTCCAAAAGTGATGTCAAGTAAAAAAGCAGGGAAAACAGTAAGGGTTTATCCTTCCAAATCTGCTTTCCCCCAAAAATGCACAAAACAAAAAGAGGAAAAGCAACTGCCTGCACCATAGAAATCAAAGGATGAGCCGTATCCAGCTTCATTACTGCAAAAGGCTGCAATCCAATCCCCCTGTCCGTCCCTTCTCCGAACACCGAAAAAAACTGAATAAGAAAATATATGCCAGATGGAATAAAGGCAGCCCCCAGCTTTAGGCTAATCCAAAAGCTTTCCCCTTTCGTCCGTATAAGCTCCAATAAAAGGAACAAGACAACTGCCGGCAGAAAGCCCTGCATAAAAGATGGCTTCACAAAACAGCTAAGCAGCAAAATTGCCGCAAAACCTGCAAAATCGAACCATTTTTCTCTCTCCTTTTCGGGATAAAGCTTCAGAAAATATAAAAATGCTATCAGGGAAACAGGCTTTACCGCCATATTCGTGGGATTGTGCCAAATGGTCGGGCTGCTCTGTCCCAAATAGACTTCTCTGTTAAACCACGGCATATAAAGAGCTGTCAATATCAGAAGCCCAATAGTCAAAAAGACAATATTCATCTTTGATAGCTGTTCCTTTAATTCTTTCCATAAAAACTGGTACAGAATGGCAGCCAGCAGCCCTATGCAGCAGGCTGTAACCAGTGCCCCCGCATACTCTCTGCCAATAGGAAGCAATCGGTTCACAATCCGTACTGCCAGATGCCAAACCGGATAGGAATAAAATTTGTCATACAAGGGATCTGTAAACTCTCCTACTGCCCAGGAGGAATGGGTGGCAAAATCGCTGTACAGCAATACCTCATGCCCTTTCCCCATCTCCACCTTTACCATAACAAAGGTCAGCACAAAAAGTATCCCGGCACACAGCCACATTCCCGGCACCTTCTGCCTGTTATCTCTCATAAAACTCCTTAATCCTCTCTGAAATATAAGAAACCTGTTCATCCCTAAGCCCATAGTACATAGGAAGCCGTAAGATCCGCTCACTCTCTTTCGTCGTATAGCGATCCACACCGGAAAACCGTCCCAGCTTCTTCCCTGCCTCTCCTGTGTGGAGGGGGACGTAATGAAAAACAGTCTGAATCTCTGCCTCTTTCAGATAGGCAATCAGCTTCGTGCGTTCCTCCAGATCCTTTGCCTTCAGGTAAAACATATGTGCATTATGCACACAATCCTCCGGCACTGACGGAAGCTCAATCCTTCCCTGATCCTTCAAGGGCTTTAGCTGCTCATTATAAGCGTTCCAGCTCTTCATCCGATCCGCCGTAATCTGGTCGGCAAGCTCCAGCTGCGCCCACAGATAAGCTGCATTCATATCACTGGGCAGATAAGAACTTCCCTGATTCACCCAAGTATATTTATCCACCTGCCCCCGAAAAAACTTTGAGCGGTTGGTTCCCTTTTCCCTGAGAATTTCCGCATCCTCAACATGCTCTGAATCCCGAATCAGCAGGGCTCCCCCTTCTCCCATAGAAAAATTTTTTGTCTCATGAAAGCTGAAGCAGCCATAGTCTCCCATAGTCCCCAACGCCTTCCCTTTATAAAAAGAGCACACGCCCTGAGCCGCATCCTCCACTACTGCCAAACGGTATTTGCTGGCCAGCTCCATAATTTTATCCATCTCACAGGCAACACCTGCATAGTGGACAGGTACAATCGCCCTGGTCTTCTCAGTAATAGCTTCTTCAATCAAATTCTCATCCAGGTTCATGGTGTCCGGACGAATATCCACAAACACAGGAACCGCTCCTCGCAAGACAAAGGCGTTGGCTGTAGATACAAAGGTATAGGAAGGCATAATCACCTCATCCCCCGGCTGAATATTAAGAAGCAGGGCCGCCATCTCTGTTGCATGCGTGCAGGAAGTAGTCAGAAGGGCTTTGGCCGTCCCCGTCCGTTCTTCAATCCAGCCATTGCATTTTTTCGTAAACATTCCGTCTCCACAGATATGCTCCGCCTCAATAGCCTGCCGAATATAGTCAAATTCCTTTCCCGTAAAGGGAGCTACATTAAATCCAATCATTTCTTCTTTCCTTCCTGAGAATCTGTATGAAGCCGATACACTTCAAAAATCCGTTCTCCATAGTCCAGCTTATCTACAAGCTCCATTCCCTGATATTCATTCCCATAGACACTCTCATAGTAACGATCCATGTAACGCAGATTCACCTGCTCCAGAGAAATCAAATATACACCTTCTGTCTCTGCCATGTCCCGTTTTGGATCTGTAATCCCAAGCTTCTCATTCTTCACATTCTCCAGGGGAGAAAAGGTATGCCATCCTCCCACCGATAACAGGTTAGTAAAAGCAAAGTCCCTGGAAATTGTAAAGTTATCCGTATAGGTTTCAATGGAAAAGGTAGTCATGAAGTAGACATTTTCCATATGCTCTGCCATGTAGCGGTTTACATCCAGAAATTCCAGATTGTAATCCCGTCTTTCCGTATTATTCTCCTTCACAGACTTCCATTCCGGCCCGGAAAGCAAAGCCAGAACCACACAGGCTCCTGCCGCCAAGACCCTCCCCGGAAGCTTTTCTCTCCTGCTTCCCGCTCCTTTTTCTCTATTCTCTAAAAAGACTGTCCGATACCAGATCGCCAGCATAGTCAAAAGCATCAATAGATACAAAGCAAAGCCTACCCGTTCCACAATGCGGTTCCTGTAGCCCAGGTAAAACCAATAAAGCGCCCAGATACCTGTAAGAAATATAGCCAGGCCCAGTTGTCTCCTGTTTTTTCCGCAGCAAAAACCCAAAACCACTGCCGCCATCACCAGACACAAAAGATTCACCGGATGATAGCTATCCTTTCCCAGGTGCTCATCAATCTTTTGAACTGCCGTAGAAATCCGCTGTTTCAAAGGATGCTCCCTGATATATACCTCCCGGAAATGCTCAGAAAGAACTGCCATCTTTTCGCTGTACAAATCATCTACCAGATAAAGGGAATACCGCTGCAGGTTTTCTGCTTCTTCCTTGGTGATTCCCAGCGAATCAAAAAATTCCGGATCCTCCTCATAATTCTCCAGACCATAATAATCCATAATGGCTTCCCGATTCACATTGTAGACGCAAAACTCCCTCCACTCCGGCGAGCTGTATGCAAGAGCCTCTGCCCCCATAAGAATCAAAATTCCTGCTGCCAGTCCCATAAGAATACCCATATGTTCCAGAGTGATACTCCACCCCTTGCAATGTATTTTTAGAGTCTGCCAGGGTTTCCACTGGATTCCTTTTACAGTTTCCGTTTTTTGGACAGAACCGTATTTCCCCCAAAAACACAGAGCCGCCAAAGGCAGCACCATTAAAAACACATCATCCCGAACTGCCAGAGAAAGCAAAATCAAGAAGGCGCCTATTCCTTCCTCCGCCCAGTCCCAAAAACGATTCCCCTTATCAGCTGTATAGAACAGATAGATTCCTGCTGCTCCTGCTATGGCCGCCGTTACTGTCCACTGAAAAGCAGCTACATGCCGGAGACCTGCACAGGTAAACAAAAGCAGAGCAATTACTGAATAGCAAAGCTTCCAAAGAAGTCCCTGCTTAGAAGCCAGCCCCCGGTACAAAATCATTGCCAAGGCAAAAAGCATAATCCCGATCAAGACCATACCATACCAGTCAAAGCCGGGAATCATCCGATAGCATCCAGCAATCACAAGGCCGAGAACATATTTCATATGAAGCAGATGGGCATCCGGCGACCCGGTAATCACACCTGCTGCCACATTACGCATAGCCACATCATCATTAATGTCATAGATAAAAGGAATACTCTGATAAGCAAGCACAAAATAAATTCCTGTTATCAAAAAAGAAAGCAAAAGAGCCGCCAAGCGCCTTTTTCCTGTCTGTCTCATGGGCATCTTCACCTCTGTACCTGATACAGATAATAATATCTGTCTTCTATCACCTTTACATCCCTTAAGACAAGGGAAAGCTTTGGATATTTATATGCAAAATAGCTTCCGAGAAAGCCCGTATCCTCCACATCCCTCACCACCAAATAAGCATTGGGATTGGTCAAAATCGTTTCCTCCGCATTCTCAATTCCAAGGGCTTCAAAGCGCTCCTCATCAAGCGGCGATGTGCTGTACCAGTCTCCCAGCGTAACGCAGTTATTCTGCCTGAAATCTCCCCTTCCTGTGACTGCAGCCCCGCCGACAGGTTCTGCCATAAAGGTTTCAACAAAATAAATATTCTCCGGTTCTTCCTTACAGGCCGTCTTGAATAGCTGATAATTGCCGTCCCTGGCTATTTTCTCTGCATTTGATGCCGCAGCAGTTTTCCACTGGAACACGGCCGCTGCCAGACAAAGTACAAGGATGCCCGATACTGCCGCAGCCTTTCCCTTCTGTGGAATTCTTGATTCCGCCTTCTGATACAATCTATAAAAATAAGCCCCCATGGCAAGCAAAGCAATCAGGTGGAGAGAAAATGCCACTCGCTCCGGCAGACGTCCCACAAATCCAAGTGCCAGCCAAAATATGCCCTCAGCTCCCCAAAATAACGCTAATGGAACCAGTGCCCTTCTTTCATACAAAAACGCTAATACCAGAATCCCAATGAAAAACAGCAGCGTCGGCAGACTGGCTGGAAAATACTCCTTGTGAACAAACTGCCCCCATGCCAAAGTGATTCCCTCTTTCATACGACCGAAAAGCCTTGTCTCCAAAGCATTTTGACGCATAGATTCCTCACTTAAGGCTTCCATCATCTCTCTATCCATTCCCTCTATGAGATAGAGGGCATAATGACGCAGATTGCGGGCCTCATGCTCACTAAGCCCCAACTCTTCAAAAAAAGCCGGGTTCGCCTCAAAGGAAGGAATGCCTGAATAATCATAAACCTGCGTACGAGCTGCCTGGAATTTCTGAAATTCCTTCCACCCTTCTTCTCCATAAGCACTTGCTTCTATCAGTGTCACGACTCCTGCTGTCAAAAATACAGCCGCAGGCAAAATAAGCTCTTGAAAACAAATCTTCCTCTCTTTCCCGCTTTTAACAAATTTCCACAAAAAAGATATGCCAAAGCCCGGCATAACCATAAAAAACACATCTGGCCGAATACAGAAGGTCAAAAAGAGAAGCAGCCAGATAAGAATTTCCTCCAGAATGTACTGTCCCTTCCCCTGCTTCGTACCTGTAGCATAAAGATACAGGCCAGATGCACCCAGCATAGCTGCACTGACTGTCCACTCAAACTGCGCCGCATGAAATACCATCACTGCAGTAAAAAGCCCCACAGCCACCCCTGCATAAGCTCCTTTCCAAAGGAGGCTCTTTTCTGCCGACAGCCCTCTGTATAAAATCACTGCCAGGGCCAGAAACAGGGTTCCTGCCATAAAGAATCCATACCAATCTATATGATTGTTAAGCAGATAGAACCGGCTAAGTACAAAGCCAAGAGCATATTTCATAAAAATCGCATGTCCGTCCGGCTTCCCGGTAAATGCTCCGCTGACTATATCGCGCATAATCACATCATCGCCAATGGCATATACAAAACCCATAGCCGCATAAACCGCAAAGCCGCAAAAAACAGAAAGAACAAGAGAAGCGGCCAGACTAAGGCCTGCTCCATATCTGTCTTTTCTCATATATCTGCTCCCTTTCTCAGCGCTTGCACTTTTCCTCATACATATTTTGTACCTGAATCAGCAGCATCTCAAAATCCTGCTTATTCTTCTGCTCTATGCTCTGCAAAACCAATCCTGCAAAGAGCGATTGGAGTGCTGCTATCAGCACAAAGCAACACACAATCAAGGTTGGGAACTTAGGAACCAGACCTATCTCCACATATTCCACTATCACCGGAATCAAAAATCCAATACCCAAAGCCCCTAAAACGGCTGACAAAATAGAGAAAAAGCAAAAAGGCTTATAATTTTTATACAAATTCAGAATACGCAACAATACCTTAAAGCCATCTGAAAAGGTATTCAGCTTGGACACGCTGCCTTCCGGGCGATCCCGATAATCCACAATCACATTGTCCACCTGCATATGCTTGTCCGCCGCATGAATACTCATCTCTGTCTCAATATCAAAGCCATGAGAGAGTACAGGAAAGGTTTTTACAAAGGAATAACTGAAGGCTCTGTATCCTGTCATAATGTCCTGGATATTGGTATCAAAAAAGCGATTGATACAATTCTTTACTAAGAAATTGCCGAAATTATGGAAGGGACGCTTATTTTCTGTGTAGTAGGTCGAAGAAAGACGATCTCCTACTACCATATCCGCCTGGTCTTCCAAAATTCTTTTTACCATCTCCGGCGCCGCCTCGGCCGGATAAGTGTCATCACCGTCCACCATCACATAAACCCGGGCATCCACCTCCCGGAACATCCGGCGTATTACATTTCCTTTGCCCTGCTGATGCTCGTAACGCACTGTAACTCCTGCAGCTTTTGCGATCTCATCCGTTCCGTCGGTGGAATTATTATCATAGACATAAACTACCGCTTCCGGAAGCTCCCGCCGAAAATCCTCTACTACTTTTTTTACTGTTTTGCTCTCATTATAGCAGGGAATCAGTACGGCTATTTTATCCATTCCTTATCTCTCCTCCATATAAGAAAAATAATCAGCGGTCCGCATGCAATCAACGGATAATGATACCGCATGGTCACTATCGGTCCCAGCATTGTAGTCAAAAGATACATAAACAATGGAATTCCAAGAAACAATTCCTTATATTGTCTTCGATAAAGCAACAGCAGAAATGCAAACAATAAAAGCCAGGTATATACGCCCAAATTAAAAGTAGCTGACACAACAGGAAGCTTTTTATAAGAATGCTCCTGGCTGATTTTCCGATAAAATTCTGACAATACCGGAAGCTTCGATACCATCACTACATCCACATCCTCACGAACCTCCGAGCAGAAATATTCCAGATAATTTCTCCCATGATCTGAATTTCCCGGGTACCAGTATCCATAGGTATTAGTCAAAAAGGAATCTATATAAATCTTTTTATGCCGCATCCCCACAGAAAACCATGTTTTTAAAAACGGCCCCGGATTTTGAACAAATTTTTCGCCGTTGAAGTGCTGCTTTACCGGATCTGCAAACCAGGATAAGTAAGAATCCATTCCTTCCTCCCTGATAATCGAAAGAAACGTCTCTTTCTCTTCCTCTGTCAACCCCAGATAATCCAGATTATAAACCCGGGCTGCCGACTGCATCAGCACACAGCACATTTCTCTTGGGTCTCCCTTTTCCACTCCAAGCGCTTTATAAACCGGACCTGTATATAATCCGTAAAGCCCCAGACAAATAAGTATCATTAACCCCATACGCTTCCAGTGTTTCTGAAAGGTCCACATGAAAAAGGGTGCACTGAGCACAAACGCATGGAAAGCATTATTTCGGAAGGCAAAAAGAAGAAACACGCTCAGACAAAAAACAGCCTGCCATTTTACCGAAGAAAAAAATCGTTCCCTGTCCTCTGCTATCTCAAAAAGCTGTACCAGAAATACAGCAAACAAAGCTGTAAAAATGGAATCCTTCGTAGCGCATAAAGCCATAAGGCTATTTACCGGATGAAAAGCCAGAAATATAAAAGTTCCTGTCTGAAGCCATTTAGGAGATCGTTTCTTTTTTAAGTAGCAGCAAACATAAGCATACATCCCCGACATCAGAAGCATCTGAATCAGAGAATACAAAACTGCTCCTGCATTTTTGCTTTCAAATAGCTTCACCCCTGCCCATCTGCAGATTCCCAACAGAAACGTATGAAGAATAGGATGATGTCCTGACACCCTTTTGTCCACAAAGGAGCCAAGCTGTAACCCCGAATCATAGGAAAAAATACCAGGCCAAGAGGCCAAAAGCACTGGAACCCAGGATAAAAATAAGAGCAGCCAGCAAAAAAGAAACCACCGGGATCCAATTTCATCATCTTTCCCTGGTCTGCTGAAGCCATCTTTCAGATAAAAAAGAGCCAGGCTGATACATCCTCCAAAAAACGGCGTAAGACATGGAATAGCCCAAAATGTATTTTTAGACCAAATCGTATCTAAATAATTCAGAGAAACCCCCATACTGGTTAAAAGTGCCGCCAAAAAACCGCCTGCCAAACCATACATGAGAGTCCTTCGATCCAAACTCTTACTAACAATATAATGGTATAAGAAAAGAAATGCACCAAAAACAGACATGGAAAAGACACTGTTGGAGAACATGGTACTTTCCCCACGTACACCATAAAGCAGATTAAAACCCACTACAGCCAAAAACGCTGCGAATACTGCTGCGATTTTTTCTATGATTCCATATATCCTACTTATCATGGTCTATATCTCCTGTTATTTAATGCTGCAATATACGGATCACTTAATGGTATAATCCGAATAATCCAATGAGAAATTCGGATTAAAGTAAGGATCCCCTGCTTCCAGCTCTTCCTTCCATTTTTCACGGAATAGCGCAACCTCATTCTGGAAGCGCTTCAGTTTTTCACCTTCCTCCATGCCTCTGGTCTTGGACTCATAATGAAACAGCTCACAAAACGGAGTGAACACATTCAAATAACCAGCTTTTCTAAGCTTCAGGCAGAAATCCACATCATTGAAAGCCACACTGAAGTTCTCATCCAGACCTCCCACCTGATCATACTGTTCCCTTCCCACCAGGAGACACGCTCCTGTCACAGCCGTTACATCCTGAGCATAACAGAGCCGCCCCATATAGCCCAGATGCATCTTATCATCCTTATAATGAGTATGTCCGGCCGCCCGATGGGCGCCCAGCCCAATGACAATGCCTGCATGCTGAATGGAATTGTCCGCATAGTAAAGCTTACCGCCCACTGCCGCAACATCTGGTCTCTGGGCATACATAAGAAGCTCTTCCATCCATTCCCGGGTGATCACCTTCATATCATTGTTCAGCAAAAGTACATATTTTCCCCTGGCAAAGGATATTCCGAAGTTATTGATACGGGAATAGTTAAAGTCCCCCTCATACTTCACTATATGAATTCGTTCATTGTGCTCCAGTGCCTTGTAATAATCATAAATTTCCTTTGTCTCACTGTTATTTTCCACTACAATAATCTCATAATCAGGATAGGTAGACTTATTGATGATGGACTCCACGCAACGGGACAAATCCTCCATGTGATCCCGGTTGGGAATGATAATAGAAATCAAAGGCTTTTCAAACAGCGGATAGCGAATCCGGAAGATTGTCGGAAATGCCCGGGTGCTCTCCACCTTGGCATCCATTCCATAGACCTCCAGAATGTGATCGTGAACTGCCCTCTTGGCCGCATCCACCGCATAGGTCTTGGCATTGATATCCTGAGCCACGGAAGCCTTATGGGATCTCCAGTAATATAGGGCCTTTGGCACATGATAAACCTTCTTCGCCTTTGCGGTAAGCCGAAGAATCATATCATGATCCTGACTTCCGTCATATTGACTTCGGAATACTCCTGCCTCATCCAGAAGCTCTCTGGAAAATGCAGAAAAATGGCAGATATAATTATTACCCCTCAGATTATCAATGGCAAAATCCGGCTTAAAGTGCAGCACAATCATGTGATCAATGCTATCACCCTCAAAAGTAATCTCATCGCAGTAGATATAGTCCGCCCCTTCCTCATTGATAGCTTTTGCATACTCAAAAAGAGCTGCCGGATGCAGAACATCGTCATGATCAAAAAGGCCGATATAATCTCCGGCAGCCAGCTTCAGGCATTCATTGGTATTCCCGGAGATTCCATAGTTGTGATCCAGCACATGATAAATAATACGCTTGTCATCCTTCGCATATCTCTTGCAGATCTCTCCCACATAAGCATGTTCATGATCGCTGCCGTCCGCCAGACACAGCTCCCAATTCTCATAGGTCTGTTTTTTTACAGAATCCACCATATCTGTAAGGAACTTTTCCGGCGTGTTGTAAAGAGGCACCAAAATGCTGAACTTTACCTTTTTCTCAAAAACAGTCTCCCGCTGCCTTAACGCCTCCTCCGGCGAAGGAAAACTGGCTGTTCCATGGCGCTTCATGTTTTTGCGCTCCTGAATCTTACTGCGTACCTTCCGCATAAGTCCCGGAATCGATCCATACCGGGTGAGCCGATATTTGGTTTTTTCATAAAAATGAAGTCCTTTGCGCATGGGGGTAGACAGCTTCCATGCAAAGCTGTTCTTAATCCGGTCAAGCTTAAAGCGAAGCTCCTCAATCTCCTTTTCTGATTCCTCAATCTTACTTAAGAGAACTTCTGTCTTCTCCCGCTCGGCTTCATACAATTTTTTATAATCATTCTGCATTTCCGTGTTATCCATATTCCGTTCTCCTAAACAGCTGTTTCACAGCTTTATCGTTATGTCACCGGCACCGGCGGAAGCCTCTTACATTTTTTCGGCTGGGTCCTCATAAGCGTCGCAGACCTCCTCGGCCTCTCCCATCATGCGGACATGACCGTGATCAATCCAAATAGCCTTATTGCAGATCTCCTTCACCTGCTCAATACTGTGGGATACGAAAAGCACCGTGGTGTTTTTCTCCATCATTTCCCGGATACGCTTCTTACACTTATTCTGAAATTGATAGTCCCCGACAGCCAGAATCTCATCCACAATCAAAATGTCCGCATCAACAATGGTTGCGATGGAAAATCCCAGACGGGCCAGCATACCGGAAGAAAAGTTCTTAATCGGTACGTCCACAAAGCGTTCCAGCCCGGCAAAGGCAATGATATCGTTAAACCGCTCTTCCAGCATCTCCTTCGGATAGCCGATCAGGGCTCCGTTGAGAAAAATATTTTCCCTGGCTGTCAGATCATGGTCGAAGCCCGCTCCCAGCTCTATCATGGGCGCAATGGTTCCCGCAGTCTCCACCGTGCCCTTGGTAGGCCGAAGCACACCGGCAATGATCTTTAACATCGTACTCTTTCCGGAACCGTTCATCCCCACCAGCCCTACGGAATCCCCTTTACGTATCTCAAAGCTTACATCATTTAAGGCCCAGAATTCTTCATAAAAAAGCTGCCGTTTTAATGCCTTAATAATATATTCTTTGATGCTGTCTACCTTTTCCCGTGAGAGGTTGAAGCACATGGACACATCCTTTACCTCTATGGCATTCTCTATCTTCATTGCTCCCTGTCTTCCTCTCCTAAATCTTTAATATGAAGCCGTCCTGAGCCTTTTTAAACACTGCGGAACCAATCGCAAGAGCCACCGCACACCAGATAAGACTCTGTACATGGAGAATGGCCGGAGCTGTCACGCCGTCCAAAACTACGCAGCGGAATATCTTAATAAAGCCCGTCAGCGGATTAATATTCACAATCATCCTTACCCAGGCCGGCGCACCATCTAAAATTTCTATGGGATAAATCATTGGAGTCAGGTACATCCATGCTGTAGTAATTACCCCATAAAGATGCATCAAATCCCGAAAGCTCACTGCTGCAGCTGCCAAAAACAGGCTGACACCTGTGGAAAACAGCAGTACATACAAAAGCGGAAACAATGCCAACAAAATCGTAGGTGTCACCCTGGCCCTTGTAACAAGCATCACAATAATCAATGCAATCATGGAAGCCATTAGATTAACACCGCTGGACATAACCTTGGAAATAGGAAACAGGTATTTTGGCACATAGACCTTTTTAATCAGCTCTCCGCTGTGTATAATGGAGCCCATAGCAATACTGGTGGACTCATTGAAAAAGTTAAAAATCAGCTGTCCGCAGAGCAGATACACTGGAAAATTATCAATCTGTCCATATTTAGAAAAGAAGTAGGAAAATACAACGGAAAGTACTGTCATCATCAGCAGCGGATTCAGTACAGTCCACAGTAAGCCCAGAATAGATCGGCGGTATTTTGTTTTGATATCTCTCATTACAAGCTGGCTAATAAGATTTCTGTATTTTACAAAAACGCTAAGTAAGCTCACGTCGGTATCCTTTCTGAATCAGTCCGTTGATGACTGCAATCAGCACAAACGCCCCCAGCCACACCATGCCGAAGCGGAAGAAGCTAAAACAAAGAATCTGCTCGTTTGGACGGGGTGTGGAATAATAAGCATTGTTAAAAATAAAAAGCTCAGAGCAAAGAGCAAGATAAACTGCAGCCAAAAAGGTCAGAATATTTCCCTTTCCGAAAATAACCTTCATGGGCCCCCTTGCGTCATGCTGAAGCTTCCAGATACCAGTAGCGTAGATGTCCGCCTCCTCAATCTTCAGCCTGCGGTTTTCCTGTTCCAGAACACGATTCTGGTTCATGGCCAGCTCCAGCTTATTCAAAAGCTGTGCTTTTTCTTTCTCAGATATGCTGTGCTTTTTGATCTCCTGCCAGTATTCCTTTTCTCCTACCCCCAGCTCTAACACCTGAAAACTTACCTTTGCTTTAACAAGTTTCAGGCAGAGAGCTTCATCAACAAAAAACTTAGGATCTTTATGAAGATAAGCAAAGATGGGCTCAAAGTCTACATCACTGTTAGTCTTGATACGGTTCCATTCTATTGTTTTGGATTCTCCATCCTCATAGGTAAGGGTGATATAAAGAAGCTTGATCATACTGCTGTCTTCCAGCAGGGGATCAAAGCGAAAGCCGCAAGTACGCTCAAAAACACTCAAATCAAATTCTAAAGTAACTGTTTCTCCTAATGCACAGGGGTACTCTGCCTGCAGGGAATCTTCTGGGCGGAAGTCCTTTCCTGTATCTATAAATACCTCGGCTGTAAGCTGTCTGCTTTCTTCCATGTTATTTTTTCCTCTTTCCAGACACGCCTGCCAACTGCTGAATGCCGCCCCATTTCCGATCCTTCTCGGATATGATAAGTTCCATTCCCTCTGGAATGGGCCACTCTACACCAATATCCGGATCATTCCATGCAAGGCCGCCTTCATCATTGGCGTGGTAGAAGTCAGTACATTTGTAGGCAAACTCTGCAGAATCGGACAGAACAAGAAAACCGTGGGCAAAATTCTTAGGGATAAAGAATTGCTTTTTGTTCTCTGCTGACAAGATAACGCCGTACCACTGCCCGTAGGAGGGAGAGCCTTCCCTGAGATCTACAGCTACGTCAAAAACTTCTCCGCTGATCACCCGGACAATTTTATCCTGGGGATGATTAATCTGAAAGTGCAATCCCCGTAACACTCCTTTTTTTGAAGCAGACTGGTTGTCCTGAACGAACTCCATATCAATCCCGGCTTCCTTAAAGTCATTATAGTTGTAGGTTTCCATAAAATAGCCTCGTTCATCGCCGAAAACGGACGGGGTTATAATTTTCAGTCCCTCAATAGGGCAGGTTTCTACTGTTATTTTGGACATTGTCTGTTTTCTCCCTTGGATTAATCTAAGACGGATTATCCGCACAATGTTTTTATTAGGTTGTTTATATGTCAGTTTTCTTAATTTTACAGGCCGTTGGCCACATCAGTCAGATATTGGCCGTAGGCCGTTTTCATCAAGGGAGCAGCCAGTTTTAAGAGCTGATCCTTATTTATGAAGCCCTGTTTGTAGGCAATCTCCTCTATACAGGAGATATAAAGCCCCTGACGTTTCTGAAAAGCAGCCACGAAATCGGCGGCATCCAGAAGCGCATCATGATTTCCGGTATCCAGCCATGCAAAGCCCCTGCCCAATGTTTCCACATGAAGCGTGCCGCAGCGAAGGTATTCATTATTGACACTGGTAATCTCAATTTCACCTCTTGTGGACGGTTTTACGTTTTTGGCTATCTCTACTACATCATTATCATAGAAATAGAGACCCGGCACCGCATAATTTGACTTGGGATTCACCGGCTTTTCTTCGATAGAGAGAGCTTTTCCCTCCTTATTGAAGGCCACAACACCGTATTCTCTCGGATCTTTTACATAATATCCAAATATAGTGGCACCTTCTGTCCGGGCGGCAGCAGCTCTCAGAACCTTTGAAAAGCTTTGCCCATAGAAGATATTATCTCCCAAAACCAGCGCTACATGATCAGTTCCAATGAATTTTTCTCCAATGATAAAGGCGTCTGCCAGTCCTCTGGGGTATTCCTGTATGGCATAGTGCATCTCCATACCAAGCTGAGATCCATCTCCCAGCAGTTCCTCGAACACAGGCAAATCCCGGGGTGTGGAGATAATCAGCACCTCCCGAATGCCTGCCAGCATCAAGGTAGATAGAGGATAGTAGATCATAGGTTTATCATATACCGGCATAATCTGCTTTGATATTGCTTTTGTCAGCGGATAAAGTCTGGTTCCGGCTCCGCCTGCCAGAATAATTCCTTTCATAAAAACCTCCATTTTAAGTTCTGTAATCCCTTGAACAATGCCGCTTATCTAGAGATTGCTCTTTTTTAACGTACGTGAGGGACAGGCACCTTTCTTTGTGTCTGTCCCTGTGTTGGTACAGCAGCTATTAAGTAATCAGCGCCATTGTTAAGAGCCGCCGCACTCATTATATTATTTTACCCGGTACATTTCTTCATAATACTTCTGATAATCGCCGCTGGTTACATTTTTCATCCAATCCTCATGCTCAAAAAACCACTGTATTGTGAGACGAATACCCTCTTTGAACATGGTTTCCGGATACCAGCCAATCTCCTCTTTGATCTTATCCGGAGCAATGGCGTATCGGCGATCATGGCCCTTTCGATCCTCCACATAAGTAATCAGGTCTTTGCTGATCAGAGACTTTCTTGGATCATCCTCAGGAAGCATCTCCTGCAGGGTTTCCAGAATAATATTGACAATCTCTATATTCTGCTTTTCATTATGACCGCCAATATTGTAGCGCTCTCCCAGACGCCCCTTTTCCTGTACCATGTCAATGGCCTTGGCATGGTCATCTACATATAGCCAGTCACGGACATTCTTGCCGTCACCGTAGACCGGAAGCTTCTTTCCCTGTAAAGCATTGTTGATAATTAAGGGAATCAGCTTTTCCGGAAACTGATAGGGACCATAGTTGTTGCTGCAGCTTGTGATATTAATTGGGAACTTGTAGGTATCCCAATAAGCCTTAGTCAGCATATCGCCGGAAGCCTTGCTGGCTGAATAGGGACTGTGAGGCGCAAAAGGAGTTGTCTCATAGAAATAGGTATCCCCTTCTTCCAGAGATCCATACACTTCATCGGTAGATACATATAAAAAACGCTTGTCCTCCCCATAAGTTCCGTCCGGAAGCTCCCATGCTTTCTTAGCCGCATTCAGCATTACCAACGTGCCAAGAACATTCGTTTCCACAAAAATCTCCGGGTTGCGGATGCTGCGATCCACATGGCTCTCTGCTGCAAAGTGGACTACACGGTCGATGTCATTTTCTTCAAATATCTTTTCAATGGATTCTCTGTCACGGATATCTGCCCGGATGAAAGTATAATTCTCCTGACTTTCCACATCCTTCAGGTTCTCCAGATTCCCCGCATAGGTGAGGGCATCTACATTGATAATACGGATGCTGTCACCATACTTGCGAAACATATAGTGAATATAGTTAGAACCAATGAATCCGGCTCCTCCGGTAACGAGATAAGTTCTCATGAAATAATTTCCTCCAGAATATTTGCTTTTTTATATAGCAGAGCCGGACATCTTGGATCTGTCCGGCTCCATAGATATAAGTATTATAGCATTAAATGGAAAAGAGGGCAACCAAATTTAAAATTCGGCGTATACTTTAACACCTTTTATTAAAAATCATTTCCGTTCAGAAGGCAGAAACGCCATATGTTCACAAATTATTTTATAAACGGCTTTGAGACAAAATACAATGCCCAACGTAAACACTAAGACAAAAACAGTTCCCGTAATGCAATCCCGTCTCCTTATATTTTCCATAATTAATATTGTAGAGTCATTTCTGTAGACAGATAGAAGATATTCCCATAAATAAAGTCCAAAACTATGAAGTGCAAACATATACATAGAATTCTTTCCAATATACTGTAGCAGATTCTTCCCTGGTTCCGCCCACTTCCAGGATAAATCCGCAATAAACTTTGATGCCGAAATCGTCAAGAATATACCGGCAAACGCAAAAATATAAAAGAAATAATTATTCTTTAGATCCATACTTGCTATATTCACATGTTCATTGTGGGGAGAATATAAAACCAATGCCAAGCAAACAACAAAATTCCAGAAACGAACAGTTTTTGAAAGTTCATCTCTGTAATTTTTGTAAAAATATCCCGCAACATAAAAAACAAGTCCTATAAACGCGCTTCCTAATTGAAAAGGTAGTATATGATACGGCAAATATGTATTTGCAAATAATCTTAAAATCATCTGTACAATTGTAAGCCCGGAAAGAGATAAAAATATGAATGGCATATTATTACTTTTTATCACAAGCTTATTAAAAAAATAAAAAAATATTTTAACACCAAATAAACATGATAAAAACCAAATCTGGCCCACATGGACATAGTCTGCTGTTAAAGTATAAAAAGCCACAGGAGTATCGGCGGCATTAAAATTTGCTCTCCATGCTGGAATACCCAATGTAACCGCTAAACCCACAATAAAAAATATTGCCCACGGCAAAAGTAATTTCTTTATTCCTTTTTTAAGATATTCTGAAAAGTTCAAATCACCATCATGCTCCAGCATTCCGGCAAAAAAGAAAAAAAGAGGCATATGAAAGCTGAAAATAATTGCACTTATTTTAGAATCATATAAAAACAAATGACCTGCAATAACTAATAAAATACCCAGTCCCTTCGCAATATCAATCCAAACTATCCGTTTACCCATATTCCATCCCCTCATTATAACAATCTAGACTTTTTCATTTATAAATCTATTTTTTCGTATCCTTTAGATAATCTAAAAACCGGCGGATATTAAAGAGTTACCCATCCGTCCCTATAGACAGAGATATTATAGCATCAAACCAATAAAAAGAGCAACCAGATTTGTGGAAACGATGCACTGGCTGTTAGATGTGAACTTTTCAGAAAATCAGTGTCGGACAGAGGACAAAAACATACATCAAAATCTGAACAATGGTACGAAAACTGGCACTCAATCTGATAAAGAGGCAGAAAGAGAGGACGATTTCCGTGTCAAATGTCTTACCATCCTTGACTTTTTAAAAGGTATATGATATATTTAACACCAATTATTTTTCAAGGAAGGATTCTTGTACAGCCATGAAATGGACCATCCTTTTAATTTCATCCGTTTTTTTTATCGTCGCTTTTTTGATTGGACATTTAGTAAACTGCCTGTGCCGTCAAAAAGAATCGACAGTTATTCTGAATATCTTTACCGGAACCCTCACTGTATGGGCACTTTTAGAATTGCTTTTGGTTCCAATCACATTTTTGAATATTTCTTTTCAGGTTTTATCTTTTTTATATGGATTTCTCTTAATAGCCGGATGCATTGCCTCTTTGTTTTTCCGGAAGAGGATGCTGGAAATCTTTTCTGATTCTGTGAAAAACTGGAAATCATATATATCCTGGACCACCATGATTGCCATCATTATTATTATTTTTCAGTTATATTATATACATCACTATACTTACTTCGAATGGGACGATGCTTTTTATGTGCCTATTGCCAGTGATGCAATCCAAACGAATCAGATATTCAAAATCAATCCTGAAAAGGGAGTAGGAACAGGCATGCTGCCTCGATATGCTCTTTCGCTGTGGGCAATTTTTTATGCATTATTGGGAAATTGGTTTCATATTCCTGTGGCTATTATTGCCCATACCGTACTTCCGTTTATCACGATTTCCTTTGCTTATCTTGTTTACATGCTTATGGGACGATGCCTTTTTCCGAAGGATACGGAAGCACAGGGATATTTTTTGATCTTTGCTGCAGTTATGCATATGTTTTTACCTAATATCCATACGCTCGGTAGCAGCTATCTGCTTTTGGCCCCGTGGATGGGTAAGGCGATCCTATCAAGCATCTCTTTGCCTGCAATTCTGTATTTAATGCTTCGTTTAATTAAGCATGACGGTTTTTTCGGAGATTGGATATTACTGTTTATAAATGCTCTGGCTGCCTGTCTGCATACACCTATGAGTATTATGTTTATCCCAGTTTTGGCTGGTTCTCTTAGTTTCTTATGGGTTTTAAAGACCAAAAAGCCTGCCTTTTTCTTTAAAACAGTACTAAGCTGTACGCCCTGTTTATTACTGGGAATATTTTATTTATGGATGTGCTAAATATATTGATAACTTCGAAGAACTATTCTTATGATATTTTCCGGTTGTCACACGAAAGGAATGACTATAATTAATGAAAGAAACTTTTTCCCTCGCTATCAGTGAATTAGCTATTGTAATGGAAAGCAGCCCTATCCTCTATCTTGTTCCTATTTGCCTGATCTATCTTTATTTTAAAGATAAATCATCTCTATGGAGAACATTTTTTCTTTGGGGTACACTGTTTCTTTTCTTTTTATACATCTGCCCTGTATCAGGCAAAATTCTGCACTATTGTTTAAGCCAAGGTACGTATTTCCGTATTTTTTGGTTAGTACCCCTTGTACCTCTTTTCTGCTATACGGCTACTACTGTTATCACGCATTTACAAGGTGTTAAAAGGCTGTGTTTATTCTTGGTTCTGCTGTTTTGTTCCACACAATTCGGCTCCTATATGCTGAAAGAGCCTAATTTTTATCCGGTTACCAACCCATACAAGCTTACTCAGGAAAGTGTCGATACTGCAAAGTGGCTTCCCGACGGCGCCTACATTGTCGGTGCCGATTGGCTGGTTCCTTTTATTCGTCAATATAATCCGACGATTACCTTAGTCAACGAAAGGAACGGCCCGGACGCAATTTCCGTAGAATTAGCCAAAGATTATCCGGATCTTGCAGTCCTTGGACCTTTGGTTCAAAGCAGCGGCTGCGATTTTGTTGCTATCGGACAGGATAAAAATCAAACTATACAGGGAAATTGGGAAGATTATGGTTTTCATTTTTATCGCGGCGACAACCGGTGCATTATCTTTGTTAATGAAAAAAGTGAATTTTACCAATAGCATCCGTTTTCAACAACAGATGCTTTTTCCGGAATTTCACTTTCAGACGGAGATACCCAATATTTATTATAAAGCAAAGACACTTTGGCATCTTGATCCCATCGTTTTCCTTTTATGCCGAAAAGGATTTGCAGCATCCCTCCCATATGCACAGCCTGTTTGCCTGCTGCTTTAAGCTTGGCGGCTAAGGGAAAGCCATAAGCCCCGCAACCGATTAGGGCAATATCAAATTCGGTTTTCATAGCTTCTTCATACATATATTCAAGGGCCTCAAACCAGTTTTGAAAGCGCGAATCCTTCTGCCAGGCAATTGTCTGAACCGCTTTTAGCGTGTGAAGCTCAAATTCAGGGAGCATGTCCTGATTGGCAAACAGTTTAGTTCTTCTTGCATATTGGGAACGAATAGTATCGGTAAAGGGGTGAATAACCAACACCCTTTTTCCGCTCAGAGCCTTTGTCCAGGGCTCATCGCTGTACCATGGTTCAAAATGTCTCAGCCACGAAAGAATGATATCCTTTCGCATTTTTGTTCGAATATAGTAAGCTTCAAAAGGCTTATACCAAATTGCCAGATAATCAATATAAGAGCAGGATTCTTTCATAAGTCTGGAAAAGTCCTCCATATCGTTTTCGGACTGAATAAAAAATCCTGCACCTTTACACAATTCAAATGTAATCTTGTCCATTTTGGAATTAATATGGAAATCATATACAGCCATTGCACAGATCTCATTTGCTCCGAACCTGGCAGCCATAAACGGCTCATCACTGTAAATTAAATTCTTTAATGCCAGGTTCGTATCAGATATATTATAAATTGTCCTTCCTGCGTACCTTCTCTTAACCTGATGATACCTGTCCGTTCCATATTTGTGAACACAGTTTGAGAGAAGCCTGGCTTTTGCCTTAGCCCAATACCAGATAAAAAGCGATAACATTCATATTTCCTGCTTTCTGAGTTGATGTGCCAATTATAACACACGAAAAATGTGTCCGCAAGACCTGCTCTTATCTGCAGCATCAGAATGGAGACCCTTATGAAAATATTATGGTTATGTAATATTATGCTTCCTAAAATTGCAAAAAATCTGTCTCTGCCCCCTCGCAGCATCAACGGATGGCTGACTGCTATGTCCGAAGAATTAATAAAGCAGGAAAATATAGACTTTTCTGTTTCCTTTCCTATTTTAACCCAAGCTGTTCCTGTGGAGGGAAGTGTTGCTGGAATCACATACTATGCCTTTCCCTTGAGCGGAAAGAATTACACCTTTTGTCAGGCTACCGAAGACTATCTTTTTTCTGTGCTGAAAAAAGCAAATCCCGATATTATCCATATTTTCGGAACAGAATTTCCTCACTGCCTTGCAATGGTGCGTGCTTGTGAACGAGCAAATCTATTAAATCATATTGTTATAGATATTCAAGGTCTTACTTCTATCTATGCATATCATTACTTTGCCGCATTACCGGAAAAAGTCGTGCATTCTTACTCCCTTCGGGATATTATCAAAAAAGATAATATATTTCATGCCTGCGAAAAATACCGGAAACGGGGGGCATTAGAAATAGAAGCTCTAAAGAAAGTATCCCATGTATTGGGCCGGACTGATTGGGATAAAGCATGTGCTGAAGCGATTAATCCAGATGCAGTCTATCATTCCTGCAATCGAATTCTGCGCCGCACTTTTTATGAAAACAGATGGTCTCTGGAAAGCTGCGAGCGCCATTCCATCTTTGTCAGCCAATGGGACTACCCCATCAAAGGCTTTCACCTATTGCTGGAAGCTCTGCCCATACTGTTAAGGTGTTATCCTGATTTAAAGGTTTATACAACAGGCAAAAGCCCTTTAGACAAAATGGAATTTAAAAACCGTTTAAAGCAAAATTATTACTTAATCTATATCAAAAAATTAATACAAAAATATCACTTGAAGGAGCATATTGTATTCCTTGGGCGGGAGCTGGATGAGCAGGCTATGTGCCGTGCATTTTTGCATGCACACGTATTTTTATCACCTTCTTCGATCGAAAACTCGCCAAATTCGTTGGGTGAAGCCATGCTTTTAGGCTTACCATGTATATCCTCAGATGTCGGCGGTGTAAAAAATATGCTTAAACACGGCGCAGAAGGCTTTTTGTATCCTTATGAGGAATACTACATGATTGCACATTATATCAGCCGCATATTTGACAATGATACATTAGCACTGCAGTTTTCCGCAGCAGCCAGAAAGCATGCCCAGAGAACTCATGATCCGCAGCAAAATTTAAAAGCTCTGATTCAGACCTATGAAGAAATCTATCATCATACTTGAACATGAATTTAATCTATCAATGACGAGGTAAAAAAATGAGAATCAGTCAAACAAGCTTTATTCGGAAAACATATTACTCTTTTATGGACTGGTCTATGAAAAGGTTAACACCCTTTTCTCCGGCCGCAGTCAGCAAAATCAGATATAAGCAGGCGCTGGGAAAATGGCCGAATTTGAAAAATCCCACCGAATTCAACGAAAAGTTAATTTGGTTAAAACTGAACACATATTATAAAAACCCATTAGTTTGTCAATGTGCCGATAAGGTCAAGGTAAGAGACTATGTCAAAAAGCTTGGCTGCAACGAGATTCTAATTGATTGCCTTGGTATATATGAAGCCCCCTCTGACATTCCATGGAAAGCTCTTCCGAAACAATTTGTATTAAAGTGCAACCATGGTTCCGGATATAATATTGTATGCAGCGATAAAGATACATTGGATATAAAAGAAACCGAGAAAAAATTGAGCGCATGGTTAAAGGAGGATTATTCCCTATCCTTTGCAGAAATGCAATATCACAATATTAAGCCACTCATTATATGCGAAAAATATCTTCAGCCTGCATCTGGATTTTTGCCGGATGACTATAAAATCTATTGCTATAACGGTAAGGCAGAATATATTATGCTTTGTACAGAACGGGAAACAGGTCATTGCAAATACTTTCTTTTTGACAGGGAATGGAATCTTATGAAATGGATCATAAGTACGCTTTATGAAAACAAAAAGACCTTTGCCAAACCCGCCTGCCTTAAGAGCCTTCTTTCTTATGCCGAAAAGCTTTCCGCAGGATTCCCGTTTGTCAGAATGGACTTTTATGTAATGGAGGATAACGTTTATTTTGGAGAAATGACCTTTACGCCGCTTGCCGGAACGGACTCTGATTATACTCCGGAAGGAAACCAGGCGCTGAGCAACAAGATAATTCTTCCTTCTGTTCCAGAATGAAAAAGTGCAGTATTCAATTCTGCACTTTTATTCTGTCTCTATTTTTTGACTCAAAAAAGCCTTTCACCACAGGATAAAGTGTCTCCACGCACAATAAAAGAAACAGAACAGACGCCGACAGATTCATCGCCCATGTGGTATAGTTGCATTCGTTGATGATAACCTGAAATGGATTTAAAATCATAACGATCAGCAGCAGATAAACTGCATCCAGAACAGACCATTCATCTTCATTCAAGAACATTACGATACCAATATATAAGTATAATCCTGTATACGGAGAACTGTTAACGGGAAACATAATCATAACAAGCAAAAGCAGCATAATACGCTTCCATGGTTTTTTCTGAAGATAACTTGCCGCCACAGCTGCACAGCAAAGAATCTTATTAAGAACTCCTACGATTGTATACATTCTCGTTTGAAGAACAGGATCTTGAATCTGAGCTACCCAAAATCTATAATTAAATCTGGAAAAGGCAAACATTGAATATCTTTCTACACTCATCTTCGAATTTCGAAGCAGAATAGGAAGATTAAAGAATCCCCCTTTGAAAAATAAAAACGGCAGGAATGCAAAAGCAATACCATAGATTATCAGCCTGAAGGCTCCTCTGTAGTTTTTGTCAAAAATCAGCAAAATTCCTAATAACGCCGGATACACTTTAATTCCCGCTGCAATCGCTAAGGCTATATAAGAACATTCTCTAATTACTTTATTTTTATGATTGTAATTAAAAACAAAAATTATACTGCATGAGGCTGCCAAAAAAATATTATTTCCTCTTTCATAAGAAAAAATAAATATTCCGGACATCATCAAGCAAAATACAATAAGCATTTTATAAACCTTTTGTTTTTCGAGCGTGTCATAAATCAAAAGCAGAAATAAAGCAGAAACAGAAAACATATACAAGGCGGAAGTTGCTGTTCCCAGATCCGTATTTCCCGCTTCCTGGCCCGGAAGAGTCAAGTAGTCGGCCGTTCTTGACCAGCAATACCCCAATACATAAGCCAGCGGAGGATATTCCCTATCAACCGCATCGATCATATCATCCTCTACCCCGTAATTATATGGATTTCTTGCTGATGAAAATTTGGCTACATTGTAATAATCCGCCATATAATTATCTGTTCTTCCAAAAAAGACAGCGCCTTGATCCCCATGAATATCGATATGAAATCCACGCAGAAAAAGCAAAATCAGAATCCCCATTAAAATGACAAACGCTTTATCCTTTTTAACTGCCATTACACTCTCCTCCCGGATTCTTCTTCCATTAATAACTCACTCTCAAAAAGGCTCCATATTCATCGCCCGCATATTCATAAGACTTATATCTGTGCCAAATCCCCTGCTGTTCCTCCAGAATAAATTCAGCATCCTGAATATATGCAAAAAAGGAATCCTCATTTTCCAATCTCTCTCTGACATATTGAAGCTGCTGCTCTGTTCTATCCGAAAAATCAATTACATGGCATCTCGTATCCCATTCCATCAATCCATACAACTCCGGAACCCCTTGTCCAAAGCCAAATGTATTGATTGGGACATCTTTTTTGATCTCATCTAAAAGCTCATAGACTTTACTTAAATCCTGATACTCCCGTTCTCCTCTCAAGCATATATGATAACCGCCCTGCATAATCGTTCCTAAGGATGTACCTACTAAAATCACGGTCATCCATACAACCATTACTCCTCGGAATCCATTCTTCATTCCCACTCCCTGAAATCCGTTTTTCCTAAATTCTTTCCAGGCAAAAATATTGTGATCCAAAAATATGCACAGCAAAACCACGACTACTACATGAATCAAATCCAAATTATAATATACTGCCCGATTCATAAAATAGGTAATTTGCCCCAATCCCAATACTGAAGCAAGAAAAACAAAAGCCCTGTCCGCTTCCCTCTTCACTGCCTGTTCTCTCCGAAAAATTCTGTGATGTGCCAGGCTCCACACCATTCCCATTAGGAACAATACCAGCACAAGCATATATGCACTGATAAAATTCGGAAGATCAATCCGCAAAAAGCCATCCATATACTCTTTTGTCAGAAGAGGATACAAAAATGTAGAAAGGGAATTCCAACTTCCTCCATGAATTAAATTGTAAATTCCCACAAATACTACTGCCCCAAAAAAAGCGGCAACAGCAGCTAAAACCTGAATCAACAAAAATAATAACGTCTTTCCTCTAAAAAAATCCTTTTCATTTGTATATTCATAGCAAAGGAAAGCCACCCAGGCTGCGGCACAAACTAACCCTGTCTCCGTGTTCCAAACAATTGCTAAGGTTGCTAAAACATATCCAAAAATCTTTGCACCCTTAAATTTATACTTATTGTACACTGCTCCATAAAACAAAAAGATACAAGTAAATAATACCCGGTGAGGCTGTACCTGCCAATAATTGTTTAAACGTGTACCAATCACCGGAAATCCAATCGATAATGCCGCCAGGATACGTACTTTATTATCCCGGATATTCTGATGAAGCGCCCACAATGCCAAAAATGTAGCCAAACCACCTAAAAGCGCCATCAGTAATGCCGCATCCTTGATATTTCCGTTTCCTATTATCTTTACAGGCCACCGGAGAAATATTGCATAATGTCCGTAGATACTGGTGAACAAATCATCATAAGGCGTACCGTGCGCCACATCATAGATAGAGCTATAATAGGCGTGTCCATGCAGCGGATCTGCCGCCAAATAATTCGGAATATACAAGGAAAATCCGGACGCAGCTGCAATTATTACATCAATCACATAAAAAATATGTCCTTTTTCCTTCTTTTCATCCTGTCTCCAGCACCACAGCAAGACAAACGCAATTCCAAGTACGGTTAGAAAGCTAAGTATATAAGGGATTCTATGCCAGACAAAATCTGTAATCAATACTCCTAAAACTCTTCCCTCATTCATAATCATCTTCATCAAAAACCCGATTCCCGCCGCCAATCCCAACAAAAGCAGGCCCCATTGGACCGGTAGGGATATATTTATTGAAAATTCTCTTTTATACAAAAAGCAATTTGCCCCTAAGAACACAATTGCAAAGGTCATCAAAAAGACAGCATAAAACACCATATTTTCATTGCTGAATTTTTGAAACCATTCCCGTACTCCAGGAACAAACAGAAACAGCAGCAGTTCTATTCCTGCAAAAATCATTGCGGCAGAACCTGATATCCAGGTTCCGTTAATCGTCCCGTTCTTCATCTTCAAAAGTTAATCCTTTCTTCCTCCACAACAAGAGGTTTATGCATCACACGTGTATTAATATTCATAATATATTCTCCCAACAAGCCAATAAAGAAAAGCTGCATGGATCCAATCACAAAAATGCCGATGAGTACTGGTATCATACCCGCCGGAAACCGCTCCCACCAGATCAGCTTCATCACCAGATAAACCAATGCCACCAGAATACTGAATGCCGAACCCAGGAACCCTGCAAAGGTGGCCAGCCGCAGGCCAATTTTCGTATAAGAAGTAAAGCTCAGCATAGCCGCATCATAAAGACTGTACCAGTTGTTATGAGTCTTCCCTGCCCTCCGCTTGGGCTGTTCATACTCCACATCCTTGCGCTTATAGCCGTACTCCGCCACAACTCCCCGAATAAAAGGAATCGGGTCATCCAATTGCTGCAGAAGCTTTACAAAGGTTTTATCATAAAGCCCAAAACCTGTAAAATGTTCAATCATCTCCACCGAGGACATATTTTTAATCACTTTATAGTACATGCTGCGGAGGAAATAGATAAATCCATTCTCCTTGCTGGAACTTTTGATTCCACTGACAATCTTATACCCATTCTCCCATTCATGGACAAACACAGGAATCAGTTCCACTGGATCCTGAAAATCGCAGGACATGGCAATGGTACAGTCCCCTGTAGTCTGGCAGATTCCATAGTAAGGCGAATTAAACTGCCCAAAATTCGTCACGTTGAAAATAGCCTTGATCTTCGGATTTTGACTGCATATCATACGAAGCAGGTCCCTTGTACGATCTGTGGAATAATTATCAATGAAAACCAGCTCATAATCATACTCCGGCAGTTCTTTCTCCAGAATATCCGTCGCCGCCTTGCTGATGGGAACTACATTTTCTTCCTCATTATAACAGGGAATCAAAACACTGATTTTTTTCATTTTCCCATTTCCTCCCGATACCAGGCAATTGTCTCCTTGATTCCCTGCTCAAAGGAATATTCCGGCTCAAAGCCTGTGTCTTCTCTCAAAGTCTTAATATCCGCACAAAGATACATCACCTGCTTCGGACTATAGGGAACGGCTCCAAGCTCCATCTTAAGGGCAGAATCAATAGAATTCCTCAAAATTGTAATATATTCCGCCAATGGTCTGGCATGACCGCTTCCCAGACAGTAGACCTTCCCATTCACTCCCTTTTCCCCTAAAAGATACATAGCTTGCGCAGCATCCTTTGAGTAAAGGTAATCCCACAGCTGTTCCCCTTTTGTAAACCTTGGACATCGGTCTCTCAAAAAACTGTCTATGGCAGACATAATCATTGTCTTTGCACCGTCACGAGGACCATAAACGCTTAAGATTCTTCCCCAGACATGTTCTATTCCAAGCTGTTCACAGAGCAAACGACTCATATGTCCGGCGCAGAGTTTTGCCATTCCATAACCGTTTTCCGGAAATGCCGGCGTATCCGGACTTAAAAGCCCCTCTGTGCGCCCATATTCCGCCTGAGAGCCGGCTCCCACAAATCTTTTACAGCCAAGCTCTGCCGCAGCCCTGACAGCATCCAGTGTATACTTCACATTTTGATTCTGGAGATAAACATCATTTCTTCCGTCACCAATAGTTCCGGCCCATGCAAAATGATAAAAAACATCACAGCTTACCGAAATCTGATTTTTAAGCCCCTGCAGCTCATCCAGGCCCAAAAGCACCGGCGTTATCAGCGGGCTTTCCGGAATCCGTTCAAGACGGCTGGAGTCCTTGCGCACTACTGCATATACATGAATCCCCTTTTCTATAAAATTTCCCATCAATGCGGTTCCAATGGCACCTGTCGGGCCTGTAATGACAACTGTTTTCATAAAACTCCCTACCAAATTATAAAAAATATCTTTTGAACTGGCAGCTATGAATCATAATGATTAGACTCATATTCCTCCCGCTCCAGGAAAGGATACATATCATCAATCGGTGGTGACACAATCCGTCCGTCTGGCAATACCTTTGAGGAAAGCTTTGGCTCAAAATTCTGTCCCGGATCCAAGACAATCTCACAGAACACAGGCCCCTCCGTGGTCAATGCCCTGCGCAATATTGCCTCTGCTTCGTCCAGTTTGTCTATACGGTAAAAAGGAATCCCATACGCCCCGGCTATCTTTTCTGCCTCCGGAAAGCTAAGACCGTTTCCGTCACAGACGCCTACCAAAGGCAGCTTGAACAGATTCGTCTGTGTCTGACGAATGGAATGATACCCGTTATTATTCAGATAAAGCAGCTTCAGATTCAGCCGGTTATATACCACCGTCTGCAGCTCCTGAAGATTCATCTGGAAGCTTCCGTCCCCATCAATGCAGATGACACGCTTTCCGCCTCGTGCCACACAGCCTCCGATAGCTGCCGGAAATCCATACCCCATAGCCGCACAGCCGGAATTGGTAAACAACCGCTGTCCTTTCTTAATTTTCATTGCCTGGAACGTGACTACACAGGCGCTTCCGTTTCCGGTGATAATTGTATCTTCTTCCTCCATAACCTTGGACAACTCCTCCACAAATGCATAGGGATTCAAGGGCGACTGCTGAGCACGATACCCTGGCAAAACTGCCGGATATTTTGCGTCTGTCTGGCGGCACCACGCCAGCCATCTCTGATGTTCCTCATTTTCCCTGTGATAATCGGCTTTTAAGATAGCCTCCAGAACCGCCTTTACATCTGCATGAACCGGAAGATCCGCTTTCACAGTCGGCTTCTTAAGCTCATTTTCATCGATATCTATGATAATCTTATAAGCATTCGGCGCAAATTCCTTATAATTGTAGCTGATTTGCCGAATATTCAGTCGGCAGCCCAGAACCAGAAGCAGATCACTGTTCTGTACCACGAAATTTCCTCCCCTTGTTCCAAGAGTTCCCGGCCGTCCGCAGTAAAGGGGATGCTCATCCCAGAGATTGTCATGCGCATTCCAGGCTGTCACAACAGGAATGTTAAGCTTTTCAATCACCGCCAGAAATTCTGCATGAGCCTTACCCAGACGGATTCCGGAGCCTGCAAATACAACTGGCTTCTTTGCCTCTTTGATCTTGTTTAGAATCTGCTCTGTAAGACTCTCATCATACACCGGTACCTCTGGCTGTTCCAATTCGGAGGGATCAAATCCTTTCAGCTCTTCTGTCTCTATAGGCGCCGCCTGCACATCCAGGGGAATATCCAGCCATACGGGACCGCCTCTTCCATTTTTACACAAATGTAGCGCTTTCTCCAAATGATACCGAATCTCTGTTGGCTCTGTTACCATATGAGCATACTTGGTCATAGGAGCAACTGAGGCAACAATGTTATACTCCTGATCTCCCAACTGTCGTAAAGGAACGGTTGTAGACCAAGTGGTGGTCTCTCTCTTTACCTGACCAGAGATCACAAACATAGGAATGGAATCCAGCCATCCGCCCAAAACGCCAGTTATTGCATTGGTTCCTCCCGGACCGCTTGTCACACACACAGCCGCCAGCTTTCCTGTCAGTCTGGTATATGCCTCTGCACCGATAGCGCATGCCTGCTCATGATGATTGTAGATGCAGGCAAGCTCTTTCTTATGGCCAAAAGAATCATTCAGATGCATGGCACCTCCACCTGTAAGAGTAAATACATGCTCTATCTTACTCTTTACCAGAAAATCCGCCACATACTCTGATAACTTAACTTTCACTTTGTGTTCTCCTCTCACTTTGTACGCAATAACTGCAGCATCTCTCTCACAGCCGTCTCTATCTCTTCCCGTTTCAGATCATGCACTACCTTAAGCTTCATATCTTCTTCCAAAAGTACACAGGTCAATGCATCATCAATCTGCTTTTTATCCTTGCGGATAGCTTTCACCACTTCATCCATGTTCCAATCGATTCCATCCAGGTTTACATGAATGATCTTTTTCAAAAGCTGTTCCGCCCGGGTACAAATCGTTTCATCCATGCAGCCCCGGTGAAGCGATACCCGATCCGCCACAATCATTCCCATGGCAACAGCCGTCCCATGAGGAATCTCATATTTGCTCATAGTCTCAAAGGCATGTCCAAAGGTATGGGCAAAATTCAGATGAATCCGAACTCCCCAATCAAACTCATCCTCCTCAATAAAGTCCTTTTTAAAAGCAAGAGAGGTTCGGAGAAATTCTTCTACTACTTCCGGTCTTCTCTCTAAAAGGCCTGCCATCTGAGACTCTATCCGCTCAAGACCTGCCTCACCGGACATAATATTGAACTTTACAACCTCTCCCAGGCCGCTTTCAAAATCTTTCTGGGACAAAGTGAAAAAGAATTTCGGACAAATATAGATCTTCTCCGGCGGATAAAAGGTTCCTAAGAGGTTCTTAAAAGATTTGTAATTAAGGGAAGTTTTTCCTCCGATACAACTGTCGCAGGCCGCCAAAAGCGTGGTTGGAACAAAAGTCCAATGAATCCCCCGATAGAGAATATTCGCTGCAAAGCCTGTGATATCCTGAATAATTCCCCCTCCAAAGGAAACCAGACGAGCATTGCGCTTGCCGGGGATCTCTGTCATCTTTTCACAGACTCCAAGAGCCGTCTCAATGGTTTTATTTTCCTCCAGCGCCTCAATCAAATACAATTTATCCTCTGGAATTTTGCCGAACAGCTCTTTCTCATACAAACCATACAGCTTTTTGTCAACCACAAACAGAGTATTATCTGTCTGAAGCAATGGCTCAAAAAAAGAAAAGCTGTCCTCAATCTGAACTCTGTAGTCTTTTGTGCTTGATTTAATAATCATTTTTCCGAAAATCCTCCATCCACCGTAATCTTCTGACCGGTCAAATAGGTATTCTGCTCACTGCATAGGAAATAGATCACCTCGGCCATCTCACAGGGCTCGGCCATTCTCTGCATAGGAATGTCCTTTGAAATCTCGGCTATCTGTTCCGGCGTATTATTCTTCTTCGTCAGCTCTGTCATGGTAAATCCCGGGCAGACAGTATTTACTAAAATATTATAGGGTGCAAGTTCCACTGCCATAGTGTTAGTTACCCCATGAATTCCATTTTTTGTGGCACTGTAAACACAGCGGCCAGGCTTTGAGACTACTGCCCAGATAGAACCGATATTCACGATTCTGCCATAATTGTTTTCTTTCATTTTGCCTGCAAATCCCCGAATCAGCTTAATAGGGGCTACAAGATTTAAGGCCATCATCTGTTCAATCTCTTCATCCGTAATGTCCTCAATCTCATGGATATCATTGCAGCCTGCATTGTTTACAATCACATCAAAATAGACATCCTTATTTTTCTCAATATAAGCGGCAATAGATGCTCCATCTGTCAGATTCAATTCCTGTCTGGTAGGAGTAACCACTTCGTAGCCGCAGCTTCGGAACTTTTCCGCCGTAGCTTTGCCGATTCCTCTGGATCCTCCTGTTATCAATGCTTTCCGCATATTTACGTTTCCCCCTCTTCTTTTCTCACATCACAATCGTTTTATACTTTATAGTAAACCCACATGCATCCCTAAACTTAGTTTTCTGCTATGCAGAAAAGGATCTTTCATAGTAAGAGTCTGTCACAAATACCACTGGCATCTCAAGCTCCAGCTTCTTCATACTGATGATCACATCCTGATTAATATCCTGCGCCACCTCTGTGCTATAGGAATATTCCATATTCGGATTAATATAATTCGGCTCTTCCATCACGGAATAGCCGTCAAAGCCTGCCAGATAAATCTCCCCTGCTCTATATTCTCTCAAAAGCTTCAAAAGCATCAGCATAGGATTATCTGCAATCAAAGCCTCCTCATCCAACAAGTCCTGATACCGCAGTACATAGTCAAAAGTCTTGGTAGAGGTCACATTGGATGTAGCAATTGTCTTAATATGAGAAGCCCGATTGCTGAGCATGGTAGACATCTGCACATACCGCTTGGCATTACTCATAAATACATAATCACAGGAAAGATCATCTGGTATAAAATTAATGGATATTACCAGAGGCTGTTTTTCCCTGATACATTTTTCGATTCTGTCCTTTTGAGTTCGAATACTTTTTCCCGGACCAATCAGCAGAATTTTGCGGTCCTTCAACTGCCTGTACAATTCCTCTCTGGCTTTTCGATCATCACAATCCTTTTTCTGATATTCCCGATACAGGTCTTCAATATATCCGCCGTCATACATGAGCTTCTTTTCTTCTGCAATACTGCTCAAGATCTCATTGATAGACTTAATAGACAGTTTTTTCTTATTCTGCAGGTAAGTGACATAATTGGGATGACATGCATTGGAGGCTGAAAGGAAAAAGGTAAAAGAATAACCCCAATGCATTTTCTTATAAATGTCCAGAATCGTTACATCAATAGCTTCCAGCATCTGGCTGATCTTATAATCTTTCCCAAAGTTTTCATTGAGATAAGTAGCTAAAAGCTCCAGAGGCGCATTGCCTGCGCTCTTTCCCATTCCATAAAGGGTTCCGTCTACAATCACCTTGCGGTTTGTCTCCTGCGCCAGCACGGAGATACAATTAGCGTAGCCAAGCTGAAAATTATTGTGGGCATGATACCCCAAGCCAATTCCCTTTTTCAGCATCTTATCCGCCTGCTTAAAATAATGCAAAAGCCCCTTTTCATATAAAAGTCCATAAGTATCTACCAGGGACATGGCAAAAGGCTCCAAATCATTCACCAAATCCAATAAATCTGCAAACTCTTCGTCCGTATAGCTTGTAATGGAAACCGCCTGGGAAAAAACCTGGTATCCCAAAGCCTTTAATTCTTTGCAGAAAGCAATGGCCTCCCGGCGCAGGTGCTTCTTAAAAATCACCCGGATTCCATCCAGAAAGCTTTCCTTGCAGGGCTGAATTTGAGAAATTCCACAAGTACCATAATCAATCATTCCCACAACCATGGAGCTGCCCCGATCAAGGCCCCCATAAATCTTTTCCACAGAGGCCGTATCTGGCATAATGCTCCGATTCGGATCAAAGTCTCTTCTCTCATCCAAAAATCCGACCTCGATAATGTCTGCTTCTGCGCTGACCAGACGCTCGAAAATATTTACCAGATTATCATGGCCAAACTCCCAGTCATTTAGATAGCCTCCATCCCTGAGGGTGCAGTCTAACAATTCTATATTTCTCATCATTTTCTCTCAAGCTCCACCTTTACGCTTCCCACGGAAAGCCCATAGTTTATTAATCACAAAATTCAAAGGTACGGTAATCACCAGATTAATAACCGGCCCCAGATATTCGGATATATTCAATACATCTACCCAGATATACAATAGAATATTTGCCAGGACCAGTCCTGTGGATGCGTAAGCCATAAATGTCTTTACCAGAGTCAGCCAAAGATTTCTTTCCTCGTCGCCCTGCTGAAAAACATATTTATTATTCCAGTAAAAGGAATTCAGCACACTGATCACAAAACCCAAAACACTTGCAAGCAGGTAATGCATTCCAAACCGCACTCCCATAAGATACACTACATAAGAGATTAAGGTATTGGATAATCCCACAATGCCGAATTTAATAAACTGAATCAATGACTGAAACCACATTTTCTTCTTATCACTCATCTGACACTGCTTCCCTGATGGTCTTTGCCATATAATCAATCATTTCATCCGTCATCCCCGGATAAACGCCTACCCAGAAGGTATCCCGCATGATCCGATCCGTGTTTTGAAGCTCTCCAACTACCCGATAGCCGCTGTTCTTTGCACGCATTTCATCAAAGCAGGGATGCTTAATGATATTCCCCGCAAACAGCATCCGGGTCTGAACTCCCTTGCTCTCGATATAAGGAACCACCTGTTCCCGGTTCACGCCCTCCTTGCAGGTCAGCAAAAAGCCGAACCAGCTTGGCCTGCTGTTTTCACAGGGCTCTGGCAAAATCAGCTTATCCTCCATACCGTTAAGGCCGTTTCTAAGCCGTTCAAAATTTTTGCGCCTGCGCTCTACAAATCCCGGAAACTTGTCAAGCTGAGCGCAGCCGATGGCCGCCTGCATATCGGTAGCCTTCAGATTATAGCCAAAATGGGAGTATACATACTTATGATCGTATCCCAAGGGCAGCTCTCCATACTGGCGGTCAAACCGATGGCCGCACATGTTGTCGCGTCCGGAGGGACATACGCAGTCCCTGCCCCAGTCACGAAAAGATTTAATAATCTTATAGAGCAGGGGATTATCTGTGTAAACAGCGCCTCCCTCCCCCATAGTCATATGGTGGGGCGGATAAAAGCTTGAGGTTCCGATATCTCCAATGGTTCCTGTAAATTTCTCTTCTCCATCAATCACATATCTGGAACCCAAAGCGTCGCAGTTATCCTCAATCAGCCACAGATTATGGCGTTCACAGAACTCCTTTACCGCTTTCAAGTCAAAGGGGTTGCCCAAGGTATGAGCCAGCATCACTGCCTTTGTTTTTTCAGAATATGCCTCTTCCAGCTTTGTTACATCAATATTATACTGGGGAATCGTCACATCTACAAAAACAGGGACCGCCCCATACTGGATCATTGGCGCAATGGTAGTTGGGAAGCCCGCTGCCACTGTAATAATCTCATCTCCCCGTTTTACCTGACGCTCTTTTAGTAAGGGTGAGGTAAGGGCCATAAATGCATTCAAATTAGCAGATGACCCGGAATTCACCAGACAGCAATGACGTACACCCAGATATTCACCTAATTTTTTCTCAAACTCGTCTGTGTAACGTCCGGAAGTCAGCCAAAATTCCAATGCACTGTCTACCAGATTTGTCATTTCTCTGTTATCATATACCCGGGAAGCATAAGGAATCCGCTGTCCCTCCATAAATGGCTCTTTCTTATTATGGAAAGTATCACAATAAGCTTTAACTGCTGTGAGAATCTCCTCCCTGGCCTGCTGCTCTGTTTTATCCTCAAACATCTCTAGTACTCCTTTTCTCTCTCATCTCTATATTCCAAAATCTGTTTTTCCATAATAAGCTCCATATCATTGCCATTCATCCATGCCTTTGACCATTCCACCGTTTTTTCCACAGCTGTACGGACATCCCATACAGGCTTCCAGCCAAAGACGGCTTTCAGCTTCGAGCAGTCAAGCTTTAAGAAGTTCGCCTCATGGGGACCTCCGTCATACCGGTTTACCCAGCTCATGCCCTCTCCCCAGCTCTCACAGAACAAATCCGCCAATTCTCCGGTAGACACACAGTCCCGATCATCCGGCCCCACATTGTAAAAGCCTGCATATCTCTTATCCATTGCCTGCATAGCCGCAATAGTCAGATATACAAACAGGGGCTCCAGCACATGTTGATAGGGTCTGGTGGAATGGGGATTCCGAATGACAACCGGCTCTTTCTTACCCGCCGCCCGTATACAATCCGGAATAATCCGATTGTCCGCAAAGTCTCCGCCGCCGATTACGTTTCCGGCCCGTGCGGTGGAAACAGCCGTATCCATATCCCTGAAAAAAGAATTGATATAGCTGTGGGTCACCAGCTCCGAACAGGACTTGCTGTTGGAATAAGGATCGTATCCGTCAAGCGGCTCATTCTCCCTGTATCCCCAAGCCCACTCCTTATTCTCGTAGACCTTATCCGTTGTCACATTCAAAAAAGACTTTACACAGGGAAAAAGCCGCACACATTCACAGACATGTACGGTCCCCATTACATTCGTCTCATAAGTCTCCACCGGAGCTTCATAGGAACGCCTTACCAGCGGCTGAGCGGCCAAATGAAACACGATCTCCGGCTGAACCTGTTCAAACACTTCTTTTAAGCGGGCAAAATCTCTCACATCTCCCTCTATGGAATTTATCTTATCCGACACTGCTGAAATTTCAAACAGGGACAAAAATGGGGGGGGCATTAAAGCATAGCCGGTGACCTGAGCACCTAATTGTAAAAGAATTCTGCATAGCCAGGTGCCCTTAAATCCCGTATGACCGGTCACCAGCACCCGCTTTCCCTTATAAAAATTTGACTGCAGCCAATTCTCCTGTTCCATCAATATACCTCTCCTTTTAACCTCTTCTCTATGAATATTCCTCTCTTCCAGAGTATTTCTTTAAGCCTCCCAGATCTTCCAGGGGGCTTTTCCCAAAGCCCACAGCTTCTCTAGCTTTTCCTTTTCCCTGGCTGTATCCATACACTGCCAGAAGCCGTTATGCCGATAAGCCATAAGCTGTCCCTCTTCCACTAAGGTCTGCAGAGGCTTCTGCTCAAAGACAGTCTCATCCCCCTCTAAATAGTCAAAGATGGCCGGCTCCAATACCATGAAGCCGCCGTTAATCCGTCCTCCGTCCTGTTCCGCCTTCTCCCGGAAGGAGCCGATTCTCCCGTCATCCTCCACCTCCAGAACGCCGAATCTCTGATCCAGAGTCACAGTCGTAAGGGTTGCAATCCTTCCATGGCTGCGGTGAAATGCAAGCAGCTTGGGGATATTTACATCCGCCACCCCGTCTCCATAGGTCAAAAAGAAGGATTCCTCCCCAATATAGGGCTGTACGCGCTTCACTCTTCCGCCTGTCATGGTATTCAGCCCCGTATCTACAAGGGTAACCCGCCAGGGCTCCGCCACATTATTATGCACGGTCATCTCATTCTTTTGAGTAAAATCAAAGGTCACATCACTGTTATGGAGATAATAATCCGCAAACCACTCCTTTATCACATGCTGCTTATAGCCGCAGCAGATAATAAAATCATGAATTCCATAATGAGAGTAGCCCTTCATAATATGCCAGAGAATGGGTTTTCCTCCGATCTCTATCATGGGCTTTGGTTTTAGGTGGCTCTCCTCGCTGATTCGGGTTCCGAATCCTCCGGCCAATATTACTGCTTTCATCTGCATTCCTCACTTTTCCCTGTATCTTCCGTCAGTTCGTTCATATATTACACAGCCGCCATATTCTACAAGCTTTCTTGCCCCCAGCTCTTTCAGATGCTTTTCTGTATGGCCTCCGGGCACGGTAAAGATATATTTGGACTGAATATTGCTGAAATCTGATTCGATTTTATCAAACAGACACATATTGATTCCCATTCCGGGAGGCAATGCATACAGCATCTGCCATCTGCTGTAGACATATTCCTCATTCACCACATCATCAAACACCCATATAATCGTATTGTCATAGGACGGCCCTCCTTCTTTTATCTGAATCTCTTTATGAAGTACCTCCTCTCCTGCCTGAAGCTCTGCATGCACGGCACCCTCCATATCATAAGGGATGTCCCAGGAGGTGGAATCCAGTGTCATCATCACGAACAGATAGCTGTACATGAGGGCAATCATCCACATCTTTCCCTCCGACAGCCCATCCATAGCCAGCAGGAGAATTCCGATCACCGTAAAGCCCAGAAGATGCTTCTGTCCGCTGGATATGCGGAAAATAAAGATAATCGCCAGAAACATAATCACAAAAAAACTGGTCCAGTATCCATACCGAAGGGTTGTCTCTTTATCCTTCTCCCTGACGGCAATTACAAGCTTGTATACAAATCCTACAAACACAATAGCAAAGGAAATTCCTGCATTTTCCCCAAAAGAGTGTCCTGTGGAAATAGCGCTCCCAAGATACTTCATAAAAGTATCACAGCCTTCAAGGAGAATATAGAGAACATTTTTAACCCCGGAAAGGAATCCGTGGGTGAAAAACCGGGTAATAAATTCGGTATCAAAAAGAGTTCCGCCATCCAGATAAGCCGCACAGAGGTATTTGGAAATAAGAAAATAGACCCCCGCCGTTACAATGGTAACCGCTGCCATCACCCAGCTGTTTTTCCGATTCTTTTTCACAAGGTAATAACCGGGAACCGCCAGAAAAATAATATAATAAGGACGCATCCACGTAAGAACCATGGTAATCACAATCATGGCAATCAGGGCCGGCTTCTGCCTAGCATCCTTTCTTCGTAGATAAAACACAAGAGCCATGAGCAGCATCACCATAAAATACACGGTTGATTCCACATGAGCGCTTAAGGCATACCGAGTCAGACGGATAAAAAGCGCGTAAAACACAGAAAGCCAAAATACCTGCTTCTTGTTCGGCTTCGCAAGGAACGCAAAAAAGCCCATACCCAGCATCATCATAACGATGTTGCACCAGATGGGCGACATATAATTCCATCCAAAAAACAGTCCCCAGATACTCCAGGGTACCAACAGCATCGGACTCCACACAGAGAAAGAGCCCACCAGAGCATGGGTATCGCTGTAACCAAAGTACCCCTGGGGAATCCCATAGTGGACGATGCCTTCCACTTCCTTATAATAGATAATATCATCGTTCCAAAGCCCGGCTGGCAGATACAGATCACTGATCAGGTTGTCTGTTTTCAGGCAATAAGCCGCACAACACAAAAAAGGAAAAATCGCAAGCCATATAACTGCAAACCATCTCCAGGCTTTCTCTCTGTTGATTTTATCTATTTGTCTTTTTATTCCTTCTATGCTTTCCTTCATTGCTCCTACATACCCTTATCCCAAATATCTCTTTTGAACTATAACACATTTACTTTTGTTGTGCAAGGCACACTCATTAAGCAATCTTATTTTTCACTCAGCTCATAGTAATCCACACATCCCCAAATTGATCGCCAGGTCTTTTTATCCCCTATTTCAAAGAAGGGTCTTAGCTTATCCAAGCATTCCTCCTGAGGATATTCAAACTGCGGCAGAAAAATCAGCACGCCTGTATCTATTCCGACTGCCGTACCGTTCTCAAAGCTTTCATTCAGCATCTCTTCCCCAAAGGCATTGATACGGACGGTATCATCATTTTCATAATGAACTCGTTTTTTTGCCTCTTTGTCCCAGCTTATCCGGTAGGGAATCCAGTCCTGATACCAATTCCCGCCAAAATGAGCGCCGTCCTCATAAGTATCCCCAAAATGTACAATGTTGAGCCGTCCTCCCTGATAAGTATCAGCAAGAATAGAATCCAGCGCCTTATCAATAAATGTATATTGATAGTTATAAACTATTGGATCTCCGTAATAGAGTTCCTCTGAAGGCATCTGCATATAAAGCATATCCACTGTTCCAGTCTTTACATGAGGAAATACCAGCCTGCTTACGGGATCTACGGTCAAAAAGCTTTGAAGCAGCATAAGTCCGGCGCACAATGCCGCTGTTGTATGCCTGAAATTCTCAGGCAAGATTTTCTCTATCACAGCAATGGCGGTAATTGCCAATACCAAATCACAGAAAAGATTATACCGCGCCAAAGCTCCTGTAATATACAAGTTCAAAAATAAAAACAGGCTGCCGCTCACAGACCACAAAAGAACCATTCCCTGCGGAAGTCTTCGTATATACTTCCTGCCCAAAATCACCAAAAGGATCCCAAGAATAATAAGCAGCACATAGATCCAGTTAAAATTCAAAATGAAAAACTGCTTCCATTTTGTCCAAATATATTCACCCCGAAATCCAAAGCAGTTCATTCCGTCACTATCCCAGCGAAACTGCTGCTGTTCCGGAGAGGCCCATTTGGTAAGACCTCCTATCAGCTTCATATAACCAAGCTGAAGCAGCACACTGGCTCCTGTTATCCAGGTACAGGGATTGTTCCACACGGTTTTAATCCTGACCTTCAAGGCCTTCTTTTCTGTAAAAAAGTCATAGAAAACCAGCCCAAGCACAAGGCCTGCCTGCATAACAATACCCGTTTCCTTTGTCTGAACTACAACACAGCTCCAGAAAAACAAAAGAAGATATTGTCTGTAGATACAGCTATGGATCACAAAAATTGCAAACAAAGCAATTCCCGTATCTGGATTAAACTGCTGAAAGGTGCCAAGGAACAAAGGGCAGAAGGAAACCAGCAAGGTATACAATCCCAAACGCCTGTCTCCTGCTTCCGGAAGAATTTTTTTCAGAATCTGATAAATACAAGCTATGGCAGCCAATGTCAGTGCCAGATTCATCAGCTCCATACCCCAGATTCTTCTCGGCGCCAGATAGTCCCCTATGGCATAGATAGGCGCAAATCCCAGAGTCGGATGTCCGCACAGAGAAAACTGCTCCAAAAAGGCTTCCCATGTAAAGTCAAAATTCTCGCAGGCTGTCCCAAGCCTATAGTAATACTCCCCTGCATCCCAGCGCTGCATAACATTCAAGCTAAAGCTTCTTAAAATGCCGGACAGAAGCAGTATCCCATATAGCCAGCGCTCTCTGCTGATTTTGCTTTTTAGACTCTCCAGTGACCTCTTATCCCTGACAAGCAAAAACAGCCATAAAAACAGCATAAAAACAACTGCCGCCGCAAGAAGCACCGCCGCGCCCAAATGTCTGATCCCATGCGTCCTCGGCCCCATTCCCGACAAAAATGCCAGCATAAGAAATGCCGCCGGGAAAAAAAGAACGATTGTGCACTGTCCGGCCAGATTCCGTAAAAATCCCCGTTGTTTTGTCATAACTCCTCTCCTACCGCTTCCCTCTTTTTACTGACTCTCGGGAAAATGCATACAAAATATGCACAAAGCAATACCATCGCCACTTCATAATTAAGCAGAGAATAATCCATATTAAACAGCAAAAGCAAGCCTACCCACAGGCCAAGTGACATCCAAGTTCTGCTTTTATAAATGCAATACCCTGCAATCATCAGAATTAATACCGTGAAAATGATACCTGCCGGAACCGAAAAACGCAACATTTGATTCAGGAATACATTATGAGCATTTGTCACTGTAAAACCTTTCTCGGTCAGAATTGGATATTCTCCAAATCTGAGCCCCAGGCCCTGGGGGCGTTCTTTGAGGACACCCGCAACGGCTCTCCATATAGGAAGCCTGTCCCCTATAGTAGAAAGATCTCTCTGGCTCAGCATAATTACACCTGCAAGCGCTCCTGACGCTGCTGCCAATGACATGGCCAGTTTCCCCCGCCGGCTTTTTAAAAGCTTTTTCATATCCATACAATCCAATACTGCAGCTGCCACTAATATTACTCCTGCCACATATCCTGTCCAGGAATGGGTTGTTACAAGAGCGACGCCTAGAACAGCCATTGTTATCCAAAAGCCGTACTTCTTTTTAAATTCTTTTCTATAACACAGGCATACGGCCAAAAAGCAAAGCAGCATAACGGAATAGTCGCTTTTATGGCTGTAGAGCCAATAATGACGGAATTCATAATAATATATATCATCTGTCGCCCGATAAAACACCGGATGATTATTGCAGATAATAAAGCTGGTATAACCAGCCGCAAAATATATAAGACTGAGAATATTAGAACACGTAACAGCCTTTATAAAAAAAGATATTAGTTTTTCAGTCTCATCCTGAATCTGTACCCCATATCCCAGCAAAAATAAAAGCAGGAAAAATGCGATTGTATTATTAATCTGCTCCCAATACCAGTGAAGGTATTTTGCATTATAATAGAATGAAACAGCATTGTACAGAAGAATAATCCCCAGAAATATCCAAAAGCTTTTTCCCTCCGGCATTGTCCGCAGCCGCACAAGCTGACATGTCAGATACAGAACTAAGATCATATATGCGGCAGAAGGACCGACAAAATACTCTGCTAAATAATCAGCATCAAAGATACTGTAGAATGCCGGGAAAAAAAGTGAAACTATTAAAAAAAGCTTCAAGAGCAGGTCTTGCAGCCCTTTATTATGGCTCTTCATATTTCTATTACTCCATTCTCTGTATTTGCAACTAGTATATAACAGATCTCTTGCCTTTGACAAGGAAATGTTGCAGTTGCTTTTCAACCGCAAAATTGTTATACTTTCATTGTTCATTCATCTTCATAAAAAATATAGGAGTCCTTTCATATGCTGAACAATCTTTTTAAAAATAAAAAAACTATTTTTTACCTGATGACAATCGGCTTTGGCTTTGCCATACTGCTTTTTAACCTTCTCACTCCCATGCTGGCCGACGACTACTCTTATACCTTCAGTTGGTATGATCGCAGCAGTATTACTACACTTTGGGGTGCATGTTTATCCATGTATGCTCATTATTTCAGCTGGGGCGGACGGATTATCACTCATTTTATTGCCACGGTATTTTTGCTGATCGGAAAGCCTGTGTTCAACATTTTTAACACAGCCGCTTATTGCTGGCTGGCATATCTTATCTATCGCTATGCCTCAGTTCATGCCAAAAAGGGACATCTTCTTATTTATCTGGCCGTACATCTGTGTATTTGGTTTGCTGTGCCCGCCTTTGGACAGGATTTTCTCTGGCTTATCGGCGCCTGCAATTATCTGTGGCCGGCTGTCTTTATTTTTACCTTTATCTGGCCATACTACCAATATGTTATGACAGGAAAATTATTATCAAATAAAATTTTGATTGGCTTTATGCCCATACTTGGCCTCCTGGCCGGCTGGGGAAACGAAAACACCTCAGGGGCAGGTATCTTTTTCACAGGAATACTGCTTCTTACCGGAAGAAGGCTCGGCAAAAAGCTTCCTCGCTGGATGCTTCTTGGCTTCGGCTCGCAAATCGTCAGCTTTCTTATTATGATTGCCGCTCCCGGCAACTATCTCCGTCTTGAAAGCAGTTCCGAAAATACGGGATTCCTCCTCACTTATGGAGGACGCCTCAGTGTCTGCAACCAAATGCTTTATGAATATTTGCTTCCCTTCCTGCTTGCTTACATTTTTCTTCTGGTCCTTGTCTTTTATCAGAATACAGAAGCCTGTCGGAAATGGATTGCCGCTCTGTTCGGCATTACCGCTTTGGCCAACAATTATGTTATGCTCGTGGTAACAGAATATCCGGAACGGGCTGCGTTGGGCACGGTACTGTTCCTGACCGCCGGTCTTCTCTACTGTGCCTCTTTACTATTAAACGAAAATACGGTAAAATGGGCCTGCGGCATCGCATGCAGCCTGCTGGCCGTCTTTTGCATTCAGTATAGCTACGGACTTTTGGATATCGGCTATACCTACCGTGTTTATAACAGAAGAATTGATTCTATTCTTATGCAGCGGGACGCGGGAATCTTAGACATTGTTACCTACCGCATCGAACCCAAAACGAAATTCAACGGTCTTTACGGGCTGGAGGATCTGCAGGGATATCCTACACACTGGCTGAACGGCAATACCAGTAATTATTTCGGACTTCACACCATTGTTGCTTTTCCGGAAGAAAAAGCGGAGGAATAGGGTCCTGATTTGAGGAAAGCATATGTCGAATCTTAATCAAAAACAACGTATCATACAGAACTATACTATCCTAGGAATTGAATGCCTGTGCATCATTCTGTCATTTGTTCTGGCAGTCTTTACAAGAGGCGTATCGGCCAGCTACCGGCTTTATGCGGAAACGTATATCTCTACGATTATATGTATTCTATTCTTTCATCTGCTTTCCTCTTATTTATTTGACTGGAATACGGCATTTTTCCAAAGAGGATATTTTGTAGAATTTGTTGCCGTATTCAAATACAACAGTGTTCTCATTTTATTTTTAAGCCTTTTTCTGTTTTTTGCCAAATTTGCAGAGGATTTTTCCCGGCTTATCTTTTTCTATTTTTTTATTTATAATATCGTCTTTACTTACATTTGCCATTTGCTTATCAAGCAGTATTTTACCAGAGTTTACCGAAACAGCAACAGCAGCAATAAGCTGATTGTAATTACTACGGCCGCTTATGGGGAAAAAATTCTTGATCGCCTTCTTTCCGCTCCCGAATGGAGCTTTGAGATCTCAGGACTTGCAATTTTGGACAAGGGCTTAACCGGCACAGCTGTCCATAATATCCCTGTAATCGCAGACCGGTCCACTCTGTATGATATCCTTACAACTGCCGTCGTTGACGAGGTTTTCCTTCATCTGCCGGATTATTCCAAACAGGAGCTGGAAACGCTGATTCAGCAATTCGAAAGTATGGGAATCACGGTGCATGTAAA
The DNA here is from genome assembly GCF_036941035.1 of Candidatus Merdisoma sp. JLR.KK006. Classification (NCBI taxonomy): domain Bacteria; kingdom Bacillati; phylum Bacillota; class Clostridia; order Lachnospirales; family Lachnospiraceae; genus Candidatus Merdisoma; species Candidatus Merdisoma sp. JLR.KK006. The sequence goes on from NZ_JAYMNS010000003.1 coordinate 218,162, forward strand.
TATTGACTATTTTGACAATGTAGTAGCCCATAAAACAACAGAAATCTTTGCCGGCTTCACCGTCTTATCCTATGAAGCCAATTCCTTTGACTATCGCCGGCTTTTTATAAAGCGCGGGATTGATATTCTCGGAGCATTTGTCGGCTGTATTATCACGCTTTTTATCACTCCCTTTGTAGCTTGTGCAATCAAATTGGACTCTCCGGGACCTGTATTTTTCTCACAGCTTCGGGTAGGAAAAAACGGAAGAAATTTTAAGATTTACAAGTTCCGTTCCATGTATATCAATGCAGAGGACAGAAAACAGGAACTGATGGCCGATAACGAGATGAGCGGACCTCTCTTCAAAATGGAGCATGATCCGCGCATCACAAAGGTCGGCGCTTTTTTACGAAAAACCAGCATTGACGAGCTCCCGCAGTTTTTTAATATACTTTTGGGACAGATGAGTCTTGTAGGGACACGCCCCCCTACCGTAGATGAGTTCAAACAATATGAGCTGTACTATCGCCGCAGACTCAGCATCAAACCCGGACTTACGGGCCTCTGGCAGGTAAGCGGCAGAAACGATATCACAGATTTTCAGGAAATCTTAAAATTGGACCTGGAATATATTGACAACTGGTCTCTCCTGGCAGATATAAAGATTCTTCTTATGACTGTATGGGTTGTAATCATGGGGAAAGGGGCAAAATAGGTATTTTTTCCCATTCCTCTGGGTAAAAGTCGCCTGACCACATCCCCCATTCCGGGCAAATTACAATCTTATGCGGATTTTGATTTAACCATGCCGCCCACCAGCTGTAGGAACTATTTGCGGTGATTATATGTCTGCATTTACTCATAATAAGCAAATCATCTAATGTAGTGTTATCGGATTCATATTGCATATAGATAATATGAAACTTTTTTTCATGATTTTTAAAACAATTCCTGCAATAATCTAAATCATCCGAAAAAATATAAAATGATAACCCACTATCTATTTTGGCATGCATGGAGCAAAAAGCTTGTTCATAATAACTCAGGGGCAAATCTCCGTTAATTTGGAGATAATCCCCTCTTCTGATATGAACAGCCACACTCTCTTCACCTGCCACATGTTCCATAATCATATTTACATTCTCTGTCCTTTTCTTAACAGGTGCCAACAGCGGCAACAGTTCCTCTCTATATTTCTTAAAATATCTTTCTGACTGCCAATTTCCCATAAAAAAAGTATTCCTTCTAATGCAAAACACTTCTGGATCATATTGAATAGAACGATTTTCTTCATAATATTCTGTATTCCACCCAACTGCTTGTTTTCGTCTTAATTTATTAATAACTGCTCTGTTTACTATGTCTCTTTTATATACATAAGAAATTCTTTTGTCATAAACCACTTTAAAATTGAAAAGCTCCAATTTTCTGGCAATACCATTATCCTGCATACTTGTATCAATCACAAATTCCGCATTTTTTTCCCTTGACAAAGCATATCCAAAGCAATAACAAAATAATTGATTTCCAAAACCTCCCGCCATATCAACGATAATCTTCATATACTTTTAAGTCTCCAATTCTTTCAACTGCTCTGCTAAATCATTAAATACTTCTTCCTTAATATCATTTTCCTCATTCACAATAATCCAACGCCTTAAATCCGGATATCCATGCCAAAAATTTTGGGGCGCAACCACAATGCCGGCAGACAGCAAAGCCGGCTTATAAGAAAACGAGCTTTTACTGATAAGCAGAATATCTGCCTGGGTTAAGTGCCAAAAAGTGTTCTGTGCGGTCATATCCAAACAATAATGGACATTTGGGAATGGAAAATATGCCTCAAATTCTTCTCTTTTCCCCTGTGAAAAAATATAAATATGCGGATCTTTTCCCGACAAATTCTTTAAAAGCTGTCTCAGCACCCTGCAATAATAGTCTGTATCCAGCCATCGCATACGAATATTGGGGTTTGATGAGGCTTCTGTCACATCCCCTCTTCTTATATGAACTGCGATATGAATCCCTTTATATGCTTCATATATCAGCAGTGGCCTTTTCACCGGCGCATGATAAAATTTATTCTGTATGACATCCATGACACCAAACTGCTCTTCATAAAATTGATCCTGTTCCGCCAGGAAAACCACTTTTTGATCTGCATAAGAACGAATAATTTTTCGTATCATATATAAATCTTTCTCATTTTTCTCCCCAAACATTGGCAGGCGAACGATCTTATATCCCTGCTCCTTTTTCAGTTCTTTCAGTGACGTTTCTTCATTTCCAAAGCCTAAAAACTCCTCCCATGAAGATTCTGTATATGGAATTCTTGAATTCGAAAAAGGAATATGCGCAAACCTCAGTCCGAACTGTTTCGCAAACCAATAACCCGCTATCCAATTTGCCATTTGATGTCCAATCCCAGCACCCGGATTGGGCCGGGCGGAAAAATAATTTTGATACCTTTCTTCCGGCTGCCTTCTCTGCAGATACATATGCCAATAAGAACTGTACAAATATGGATACCATCTTTTTCCAAAATTTTGATTGTACAGAAGATATCTCAATTTTGCCTTTCCTTTATAGTAAAATTCCCTGATATTCATCTTTTCCTTCAGCCCTGCTTCCTTATGGCTTTCCTGTCTTTTATTTCATACACTATCTCACAGCCTTCAATGGTGCTTAAACGGTGAGCTATAATAAGTATCGTCATCCTTCCCTTAAGATGCGTAATCGCCTCCATAACAGCTGCCTCCGTCTCTGTGTCCAAAGCAGATGTTGCTTCATCCAATACTAACACGGACGGCTTACGATACAAGGCTCTGGCAATTCCGATTCTTTGGCGCTGTCCGCCCGAAATTTTTGTGCCTGCTTCTCCAATCACTGTGTCGAGGCCATGTTCAAGACCCTCTACAAATTCTTTCAACTGTGCTTCCTCCAGGGCCTCCCAAATTTCCGCATCATTATCTTTTTCTTCTGTTAATTCAAATTTAACATTATTTCTAATGGTATCATCAAGCATATAAATTGTCTGAGGAATATATCCTATCTTTTTATGCCATCTTTTCACATTATCTCCAAGTCCCTGATCGTCAATTCGTATATATCCCTCTGTCGGACTCATCACTCCTAAAATCAAATCTACCAGAGTAGTCTTTCCGGCCCCGGACGGTCCAATAAAAGCAACCGACTTATTTTTTGGTATCTTTAGTGTCACATGCTCTAACACATTCTCTTCTGCATTTGGATAATGGAAGCTTATATCATCCAGGCAAATCGCTCTTTCAAAGGAAATATCCTCCTCTGCCTCTTTTCTTTCCCCGCCAATATTTTGTTCCAATATCCGTATATGCTCTAACTCCTCAGCAATAATGTCTACCACCACGCCATTATGAATAATTGTGCCTAAAAAACCGGATATTTTATTGACAGATGGCAGAAGTTTAAATGCCGCAACTGCAAATACACCAAGGGTTGTAATAAAATCACCTGTGTAAGAATTTATATAAAATTTCACTGCAATCACTGCCATTAAGCTGCTGATGCAAATCATCTCCATAATAGGCTTAGGAATTGCGTTGAGCAAAAGATTTTTACGCATAGCTTCTGTAAAAATAAAATTACTTTTTTCGTAATTCCTGCAAAACACTTCCTCTTTATTGGAGACCTTAATCTCTTTAATTCCTCCAAATCCCTGCTGCATACATTTTGTCATAGCAGAAGTATAAATTCTTCTCTGATGCCCCAATAAGGAAAGTGATTTCTTGAATTTTATCAGGAAAATAAATACCAGAATCCCCATGCTGAAAGCCACGCAAAGAGTTATTCCCGGATCTCTTATAATCAAAAAGGTAACAAGCACGATACAAATACATATTTCAGAGGCTAATTGAAGCATATTCAAAACAGTCTCATAGAACATGTCCGTATCCCCATTAATATTCCGCATCAAATCTGCGCTGTTGTTTTCCTGATGAAACGCATATTCCTGAGCCATATAGCATCGCATCATCCGGTTTTTCAAATCACGCCTTCCATAGTAAGAAAACTTATATTGCTGATCTGCTAAAACAAGCGCAATGATATTTTTCAAAACATAGATCAGGCTTAATAAAACAGCAATACCTATAATTAACTGATTACTCTTAGTAATATTCAGCACTTTACAGATATTCTGCACAATAGGTTCCTGCATCAATTCTTCAGGTGTTGTAATGACATTTATAAATGGTATAATAATAGTTACGCCTACTAATTCTGAAAAAGCGCCTATCACCACCAGAACCATAAGCTTCGCTATTTCCCATTTCTGTTTTCTGTCAAATATCTTCTGCAATCTTTTTAACATCCTCATTCCATAAACCTCTCACTATCCCAGGTAATCCCTTCCTTTATCACCTTTGCCGGATTGCCTGCCGCCGCCGTCTCTTCCGGCACAGGCTTTGTGACCACGGCTCCCGCTCCGATCACAGAATCCCTTCCCACAGAAACGCCCTTTAAGATATAGACTCCTTGCGCAATCCAAACATGAGCTCCGATACGGATATCTTCTGCATAATTGCAGCGTCTCTTGTCCTGCATGAATATGGAATGACTGTCTCCTGTGCGCATGGTGATCCCATTGGCCAGCAGACATCTGTCCCCAATCTGAAGCGTCTTCCCCTCTGTCACTGCCAGGTGCGTCCGCCCCGTTACCCGGGTATTGTGTCCGATACTCGTCTGATTGGAGTCATCCTCCACCCATATCTCCAATTCGGCACATTTACACTCTTCTCCAATACAGATTCGATTGTGATTTCCTCTAATATAAAAATGACAATTTTGAAAAACACACCGCTCACCAATCTCAATCACATTATCATCACCAAATATCTCAATTTTACACTTTTTTAAAAAGCTGCCCTGAAGGAGCACCTGATTCCCTGTCCCTTTTATTTTTTTCCGGGTACCGTATAAAAAACGATAAAGCCAGGACAACCAACTCTGTATCTGACTGTGGCATTTTAAAAACTCCTTCATGTAGGCCTCCCTAGTATTATCTTTATATAAGGCAGCACAGCATAAATACATGCGCTTGCCGTTCCAAAATAAGTTCTCACAAAATAAAACCATTCTCCGGCCGGAAGTCCCTTTGGAGATTCCTTCATCTGAATCCTCTTTTTTCTGGGAATCTTAGGATCCCTCCACGTTCCGTCCGCCGGGTTATCATCACATACTCCCACAAAAAAATCAACTGTTTCAATCTCATACCCCATACTTCCCAAAGTCAGTCCATAAGCAAAATCTCCCAGGGAATGACGGAAATGCCCGTCCATAACGGGAGCTTCTGTAAATATCCTCCATGGAAGCAGCACACAGTTGGCATTAAAGGTATCGCAAAAGGTCCTTTCCCCTTCCGACATGACTATCTGAAAGGATGGCCGAAAGCGTGATTTCTTCTTCGCCCCGCCATAAGACAGCTTCCCGTCACTTCCACAGGCAGCCCCCACCAATACCCTGTTCTCATCATCCGCCAATTCTTCCGCCATACGTTCAAGCGCATGCGGATAAAATACCACATCATCATTTAAAAGAAGCAGATAATCATACGTCAAGCCCTGCTGCTTCACATATTGCATCCCTTTGCGCATTCCGCCCGTATAATACAATCCTCCCGTCCCGTAAAGCACCGTCACACATTCCATCTGTTCCAATGCTTCAGCGGTTCCGTCCGTGCTTTTGTCATCTACTGCAAGAAACTCAAGGCTGATTCCCGGATTTTCCTCCAAAAGCCCCCTGATGCAGGAGAGCGTTTTTTCTTTTCGGTTAAAGCATGTAAAGATTGCCAGAATCTTCTTTTTCATTATACCTCTATTCCGGCTGCGCTCTGGCAGTACCTTTACTCTTCCTTCCCAAGCAGCGCCAGGCCTACAGCCTCCAAAAATCCCTGAGACACGCGGGAAAATCGAAATTTCTCTGTCATTTCCCGTGCCCTCTCTCCCATAAACCACGCCTCATCCGGCTCCTTCAAAAGAGCTTCAATCCTTTGAGTGAACGCAGCTTCATCCAACGGATCTACAATATAGCCGTTTATTCCCTCTTCAATCAAATCATAAGCCCCGTCCGCATACTGTGAGCAGATCACCGGCAAACCAGAGCACATAGCCTCCAAAATCACCAGTGCAAAGCAATCCTCTCTGGTAGGGAGCACCAGGCAAAAGCTTTTTTTGTACTCTTGAAGCAGCTCCTTCTGATTTAAATGCCCGAGTAATTCCACCTTTTCTTCAATTCCCAGACTTTTTGCAAGCCGCCTTAAGCCCGCTTCCTCCGGCCCCTGTCCTGCCAAAACCAGATGCCAGGATGTCTGCTCCTGTATACGGGCACAGGCCCGAAGCAGCAGATCCATACCCTTGCGCTCAATCAGGCTTCCCACACACAGCAATCGCCGCTCTTGTGTCCGGCAACGCTCCTGTCTGTACCGATCAACATCTACAGTCAGATAGCTAATTCTGATTTTATCCGAATCTGCTCCATAAAACTGCTGAGCTTCCTTTGACTTCGTGCTGCTGGCAATATAAGCCGCTGCCGAACGAATCACATATTTACGTAGAGCCTTCTGAAGCCGATTTATATTCCGCTCTGAAAACAATGTCCCATCTGTCCAGCTCACATACGGAATCCTCCGCCTTTTGCAGTAACGCACTGCTTGTATTATAGTAGGATTATACTCCGATCCAATCACTACGTCCGGCCGTATCCGAGCCAATGCCTGCTTTACGCCTCTCGGAATATGAATATATTTTGTGTCATACCTCTTTTTTACTTTAATTGTGAAAGACTCCAGAAAAAATGAATTTTTTATCTTTTCCTGATTCACTTCCCATCTGCGGTTATCCTCTGTCCTGCTGGAATAGATAATATAAAACTTCATTTCCGGCACCTGTGTCTGCAGATAATAAAAAAAATCTACCCTATACGGCGCCGGTATGTTAGTGATGATGACTGCTCTTTTCATTTCGCACATCCTCTACGCATCGTTCATAGATCTCCATAAGCTTTTCATAGTTTCGCTCTTCTGCGTACCTCTCGTCAAAATGTCTGCGAATCACAGCGGCATCAAAATCCGGGAGATTTAAAATGGCATGGCAAAGCTTTTGGGGCTCATCACAGGGAAATGTGCACCCGGTCACCCCATCGATAATCATATCCTTCACATTTCCCAGGCTGCTTCCCACAACAGGCGTCCCCACCGAGTAGCTCTCCAGGATTACCATAGGCTGTCCCTCATACCACTGTGTAGGCATAAGCAGTGCTCTTGATTCCCGCAAAAGGCCCAATACCTGTTCATGGCTGACCTGTCCCAGAAGGCGGACATGATCCATGCCGTTCTTCCTCAAAAAATCAGCCGCCCAGGACTCTTCAGGACCGGTGCCGCAGATCAGCAGCAGACTGCCGCTTATTTTCTTCCATGCCTCCAGGAGCACCTTGATCCCTTTCAATACATCCAGCCTTCCCACATACAAAAATTGATCTCTGCGTTCCGACATGGAAAGAACTTCTCCCTCCTGCCGCACAAAATTAGGCTTTACAAAAACATGATCCGGATCGATTAACCTCTTCCCTCTGTTGTTTAACTGCAAAAGCTTCTTCTTATTAAACTCCGTCAGACTGATATAATATATTTTTCCGTAAGCTCCCGTCATGCGGTGTACCTTCTGGGTCAGCGCACACACAAGTGTCTGGAGCAGGGAATTCCGGTAACATCTTCCTTTTACGGAGCAAAACAGCCCTTTTTCCACACACTCCTCACAGATAACGCCCTTTCTCACGAATGTTGCGCCGGGACACAACAGGCGAAAATTGTGAATCGTCTGTATCACTGGTACTTTACACTGAAAAGCAGCATAATATACAGACGGACTGATAAGGCTTAAGGTATTGTGTACATGTACCAGATCAATATGTTCTTTCTCTATTAACTTTTTGACATCACTGTAAGTTTTTCGTGAAAACACAGCGCAAAAAGGAAGAAACAGCTTCTGCGTGGGAGAAAATTCATTGATCTCCCGATTCTCACGCATATAAAAAAAAGCGGCATGTCCGTGCTCCTCAAGCAGCCGCTTTTCATTGCTCACAACGGTATCCTCCCCGCCCGGAATCTGGTAATAATTATGAATGATTAAAACCCGGTATGGCTCTTTTTGTTTCATATTCTATACCCTGTTATTTTGTTATGGCTATCATAGCATAAAACACAAGAACATGCAAATAACAAAAAAACATAGATGCAAGCTCTCTTTTCTTGACTTATACTCCTTCAAATGCTAAATTAATGATAGCATATAAGAAAGGTCCTGCAGTAATGGAGATTTCAAATAGCAAATTTAAAAACATTTTCTCACTGTGCATTCTTGGCATTACATTTGGTTTAACTTTATATTTTGTACTTTGGTTAAGCAGAGGAAGCTTCAACTCCGACTGGGCCGATTCTCTTTATTGGGCAAAAGCCGCCTATGACGCTAAAAGCTTTTTCAATCCGGACTTTATTTATGCCTGTACCCTTCCTTTTGGAGGGCAATGGTTTTTCCTTCCTTTCATTGGTATCTTCGGCGTATCTATGAAAACGCAGCTTCTGGGAATGAGCTTGTTTTTGCTTGTATTTACACTTACTCTCTTTTTCTTTTTTAAAATCATCCGTTTTTCAACAAACGAAAGCTGCCTTTCCTGTGCTTTTATACTGCTTATTTTGAGTTCCAGCGCCAAGCTTCGGGAAATCTTCTGGGGCCACGTTCTCTATTACAGCTGCGGAGTTTTAGGCATCCAGATTGGTTTTCTCCTATTCTTTTATTATACAAGAAAGCCTATCCCAGAAAACAGCCGGCAAAAACGAATCGAATTGATACGTCTGTGCATTTGGATGTTTCTCTGCGCTTCCAATGGCAACAGCGTCATGCCGCTCACTGTCATTCCGCTTTTTGCCGGAATCATAGGCGAGAAGCTTCTGCGTCAGGAACCTCTTTCCCTGAAACAATCGTCCGGCTTTTGGTGTTCTGTTATGATTCTGTTCCTTGTTTCTGTTGTCGGTTATCTGTGGGGAACTAATCTGGCATCCGCTTATCCCTCCGAATATGCGGATGGCTACCTGATCTACTCGGATATCAGCAACTGGCCTGACAACTTTCTGCGGTTATTTACAAGCTGGCTGACCCTTCTAGGCGCTGCCCCTGCCGCCAATGACCCAATTGTCTCCTTATCCGGTTTCTCTGTCCTGCTCAAAATATGCGCAGGTATTTTTCTTGCGGGGATTCCCGTATTTATGTTAATATCCTATTCCAAAATAAAGTCCCGTGCGATTCGTATATATACGCTCACTCACTGGACATTAACTGCTGTTATCCTTTTTGGATGGATCTTTGGGGAACTGTCAAATCTTACCTGGAGACTTTCTCCCCTTGTATACTCCTCTGCTGTCATGACAGCCTTTTTCTTTCATTGGGTACTCACAGAACAGCGTGGTCTAATCATGAAACGCCTTGCCTGTGTATCTGTTCTTACCGTCATCGCCACCTGCCTGCTGATTTTTTCAGAAGTTGTATCCCTTCCGTCAAATTATCTGGCTGTAAATCCCCATTTTGCCCTTGCAGCCTTTCTAAAAGAGAAAAATCTCACCTATGGCTATGCTGAATTCTGGGAAGCAGCTGCCTTAACAGTCATTACTGATTCGGACATTCAGGTACGCAATATTCTAATCAATGATGACTTCTATAGTATCCATTTTTATCAGACAAATATAAATTGGTATCGGGATCAGGAAAATGTAGAACAATATTTTATCGTGGTTTCCAGTTCCCTCTATGAACATATGGTTTCTGTGGAACACTTTCTCATTCAAACAATGGACGAAATCTATCAGGCTGAAAATTATATCATCCTGGTCTATAACCACAACTTATTTTCTGTATAAGCCAAAATTGAAACTACCCGCCGCACATCAAATACCGGAACATTCCTTCAAAATAATAGCTGACGCTCTATTTCGTCCCTTGCCTGTTACAATTCTAATGAATCTAATACTTTGTCACTAATGGCTGAGAGCTTCTTGCCTGCCCATTCACTAAACACGCCAACTTGAAGAAATTGAAATAATTTCAAACGTACAAAGTCTATTAGTGAGCACCCCATATAAATGCCCACTGTAATTAACAGAATTATCCCTAAAAAAATAAAGGGATTAGCCGTTAAAAGTGGTTCTGACAATCCTTGCAAAGCCGGATACAATTTTTTGAGAAAAAGATTATTATGAATAATATAAACACTAAAGGTTAATGGTCCTAAAAATTGAACCCACTTCTGCATCCTTTTCACGCATAGCTCTGAAAAAATGATTAGTAACGAAATCGCTGCAAAAATCATGGTTGGTGATGTATATACCATTAATCGTCCACCGTTATTTGCCACCCCCAGTATTTTTGCAGTGGCAAATTGAATGCTCCATCTGCTTGCTGCCGTTATCATAACACAAATTGTATAAATTAATATATACTTCTTCTTATTACGCTTAATATGCTCTGGATTTTTTTTAATATACCCTCCAATTAAATACATAACGGAAAGCCATACCACACTAAACCCATCTGCAACATTAAAAAGATTTGTATACGCAATTACATTAACGCATGAGAATAACAAAAAAACCGCAAGAAAAAATTTTTTAAACTCTCGTGGATTCCAATTATTCAAAATAAGATTTAACACCGGAATAAAGAAAAACATACAGACATACTGTGTAAAGTACCAGTAATGATTGCTCAGCATCGGAAATAATGAACTCAAAATAATTTTGCTGTCCACTGTCTCTGGTGCCAAAACAGCAAAAACAGCCAAAAAGCCAACAGTATAGAATAATACCTGCAGCCACATTTTTATGATATTAGACAGTTTATAATTTGAATCTACATATACATAACCAGTAATTAATGCATAAGTATTCACTGCACAGTGGTTCACACCATGTAATAAGCAAACTATTGAATAATTCACCGAAAATAGTTCCACTCCAGCACTAATACCACAATAGTCTAAAATATGATGCAACACAATCATGTGCATACAAAAAATTCTCAATAAATCTATTCCAAAATTACGTTCTTTTCTCATTTATTTCTCCTACTACGCACGAAACAATAATTTATTATTTTATCAGAATCTTCTGATTTTACAAGTTATTCTCTTGAAATATCTCCGAAATCCCGCTATGATATAAGAAATACTTGAGAGGGATTACTGATTATGAGGAAATATGTACTGGAAGAATATGTGCTAAATGAGTACAATGCATCTTCCAAAGCCAGGGAGGACGTATCTCAATTCGTATTGCAGAATGGATTTCAGTCCATTGCCAAAAATGATAAGCGTAAATTTCGAAAAAATAAGCTTTTAAAACTGTTGCTGGCATTAAGCATTTACGGCAGGCTTTTTGTCAGGCTAAACAAAAATGATATTCTTTTTCTCCAGACCTCATCAAAGGTTTTAGAAGGTGTTTTAAGAATAAAGAGCATGAAAAGATTTAAAATCATCTATCTCATTCATGATGTTTTTCCAATCAGATATGATGATGCAGAGGCGCACAAAAATGAAATCAGGTCGGAAATCAGGCGTTTTAATCGATGCGACTACATTATCTGCCATAATAGGCGGATGGCAGAACGTCTGTCTGAACTTGGATGCACCTCGCAGTTGATTCCGCTTGCTATTTTTGATTATTATACGGAAGACTTTATTCCTCAGGACAGGCCGCTTACCCTTCCATGTATCAGCTTTGCAGGCAATTTAGGGAAATCCCCGTTTTTAAAAAAGCTTGATGAGTCTATGAATGCTTCCGCTCTGCAATTTTGTATTTACGGAATGCCGAAAACAGAATACGCCAATCTGCATTACTGCGGCTCTTTACCTGCAGAGCAACTACCCGCAGAGATAAAAGGTAATTACGGTCTTATCTGGGAAGGCGGCTATGAGGTTTGTGAAGAAAACAACTATCTACGTTACAACAATCCTCATAAAGCATCCCTGTATATTACGGCTGGTCTTCCCATCATTGTCTGGTCAAAAGCCGCTATAGCTGACTTTGTAAGGGAACACAGGCTTGGCATATGCCTGGACTCCCTGGATGAATTGGAGAGCAAGATCACCTCTGTCAATCTAGAAGATTATCAGGCATTCCGTGAAAACTGCTTAAAGCTCCGTTTGGGTCTTATAAAAGGAGAACACATAAAAGAAGCCCTAAGTAATATCCTATTTTCCCTTGAAAATCAGCCATAAGAACTTCAGATTTGTGACAAAATACCGTTTCCATAAGCGCCCCGGCTCCTGAAACAGACGGTACAGCCATTCCAGGCTGCACCTCTGCATCCAAACAGGGGCCCTTTTTATATTACCCGTAAAATAGTCAAAGGCAGCTCCCACTCCTACCATCAACCCGCTTATTTTTCCCTTATGTTCTGCCATCCATAGTTCCTGCTTCGGTGCTCCGAGACCCACCCATACAAAATCAGGCTTCACCAGGTTAATCTCTTCCGTTATTCTTTTATTCTCTTCTTCTGTAAGCTGCCGAAAAGGCGGGGAATACATCCCTGCGACTACCACACGGGGAAACTCTATGTCCAGACGTTTTTTCATTCCATCCAATGTCTCCTGAGTACTGCCATAAAAATAGTGGCGATACCCCTCTATCTTAGATGCCTTTAGCATCTCCATCATCAAGTCCGGCCCCGTCACTCTCCCTGCCTTCGGATACCCTCTTTTTTTGCATATCACAGATAAAGGCTTTCCGTCCGGAAGCGCTAAAACCGCCTCATTCTGTATTGCACGATATTTAGAATCCTCATAACTCATTACTGTGGTATGAACATTCGACACGCAAATATATTCTCCCGACCACTGCCTTGCCCATTTTCCAAGAAGCCTCAGAACCTGTTTCATATTAACGGCAGCCACCTTGACTCCAAGAATCTCACATTTTGGTATCTCCATAATCGTTCTCCCAACTTTTTCACTATACCCTGCAAAGGAACCGGCCCCCCATCTTTCTAAATAACCGGAATCGTATAGCCTCAATCCGTTTACAAATCGAATAAATTTCCCTACTTCTTTTCCCTTTCTCTATTGTACCAAATCCTTATAAAACTCCCGATACCACTTGGCAAACTGCCTAAGTCCTTCCTTAAGCGGCGTCTGAGGCCTAAACCCTGTATCCCTCACAAGCTCTGACACATCCGCATAGGTCACTTCCACATCCCCCGGCTGCATGCCAACCAATTCTTTATGAGCCTCAAAATCATAATCCTCCGGCAAAACAGCCGCTCTTTTCAATTCTGTCTGCAAAATCTCCACAAAATCCAAAAGATTTTCCGGCTGTTGATTGCCTATATTATAGACCTTATACTTCACCCCATCCTCATTGGACATTGGGCTGCGCTGCATAACCTCTATCACACCTGTAACAATGTCATCTATATAAGTAAAATCCCGCCTGCAGTTTCCATAATTGAAAATCTGAATCTTTTCCCCTGCAAGCAGCTTATTCGTAAAACTGAAATAAGCCATATCCGGACGTCCGGCAGGCCCATAGACGGTAAAAAACCTCAGTCCCGTGGAAGGAATCCCATAAAGCTTGGCATAAGCATGAGCAAACAATTCATTGGACTTCTTTGTGGCTGCATACAAGGATACCGGATTATCTACTTTATCCTCTGTAGAATATGGAATCTTCTGATTGCTGCCATAGACAGACGAAGAACTTGCATAAACCAAATGTTCCACTCCTGCTGCCCCATTATCATAGCTGTGACGGCAAGCCTCAAGAATATGATAAAATCCTATCATATTCGACTGAATATACGCATTCGGATTCGTAATACTATACCGAACTCCTGCCTGTGCTGCCAGATTCACTACAATAGCAGGCTGATATTTGCGAAAAATTTCATCAACCAGCCCCTTATCCGCAATGTCTCCTTTGATAAAAGTAAAGCTTCCTGCACCTTCCTTGCATATAGCCTGAATCTGCTCCAGCCGAAACTCCTTCAGAGAAACATCATAATAATCATTCAGGTTGTCCAGCCCTACAATCTGAATGTGACCTTTTGTCCGCAGCAGCGCCATAACCAGATTGGCACCTATAAATCCGGCTGCACCGGTAACTAAGATTGTTCTGTCTGATAACTGAATATTTTTTTTCAACATATACGTTTCCTTATCTTCCTACTCCATAATATTCTACACCCGCTTTTTCCATAGCGGCCTTGTCATACATATTCCTTCCGTCATACAGAAGTGCCGTCCGCATCCATTCCTTAAACTGCCGGGGCGGTATGCTTCTGATCTCTTCCCATTCTGTAAATGCAAAGCAGACATTTGCCCCCTGTAATGCTTCTTCTATGGTTTTTGTATATTGAATCCCTTCCGGAAATCTCTTTTGAAAACGCTCTGCTCCTATAGGATCATAAGCATAAATATCAGCGCCTGCTTCCAAAAGAAGAGGCACATTGTCCAGAGATGGAGCTTCTCTCAGATCGTCGGTTCCAGGCTTAAAGGTAAGTCCCAGCACGGCAACCTTCAGCCCATGAAAGGTAATCAGACGCTGAGATGCCTTTTTGAACAACAGTACCTTCTGTTCCCTGTTCACTTCAATAGCTGCTTTTACAGTCTTCAGCTCATAGTGATTCTGCCTTGCCAAATATTCCAATGCTTTTGTATCTTTTGGAAAACAGCTTCCGCCATACCCAATTCCTGCGTTTAGAAACCTCTTTCCAATCCGCTCATCGTAAGACATGCCCTTTGCCACATCTTCAATATCTGCTCCAACCAGCTCACATAGATTGGCTATGTCATTCATATAAGAAATCTTCAATGCCAGAAAATCATTGCTGGCATATTTGATCATCTCTGCGCTCCTGCGCTTTACTGATACAATGGGCAAATGAAAGGGCTCATAGATCTCTTTTAATTTTGCCTCTGCCTCCGGGCTTTCCGTTCCAATGATAATTCTTGCAGCATGCAGTGTATCATGAACCGCTGTTCCCTGAGCAAGAAATTCCGGGTTGCTTGCCACCTCTATTTTCACATCATTAACCAGAAAATCTTTAATAAACTGCTCTACCTTGTCATTTGTTCCCACCGGAACCGTAGACTTTACAACCACAAGGCAGTCATGCACTACATTTTCCGCTATCTGACGGGCAACAGTCGCAATGTAAGACAGCTCAGCTGAACCATCCGGTCTCTCTGGTGTTCCTACTCCTATGAAAATTGCATCAGCATTCTTGTATGCTGTCACATAATCTGTCGTATAGTCTAACCTACCTACCCCATAATTTTTCTGCATTAATTCTTCCAAATCCTGTTCATAAATGGGGCTTGTGCCTGACTTCATGAGTTCTACCTTGGCCTCATCCACATCCACACAGGTTACCTGATGTCCTACCTCTGCAAAGCACACGCCTGCTACCAATCCTACATACCCTGTTCCTGCTACTGCTATTTTCATTATTTTCCACCTTTGTATTATCTTAATTTTAATTTTTCTTGGTTTAGTATAGCACAAAACAATTTGGAAAGGAAGTACATACTCCTAATACCGATCTTTTTGTATTTTCTTGAATTTTTCTCTAAAACATCCCTGATTTACTGTTTAAATATAATTTTAGTGGTGCTCATCTGCAGTTTGCCTTATTTTAACACTATTCTGCATCATTATAAGCCTTTCGCATAATTCTTCATCCCTTCTTAAGATTTTCTCCCGAATTTTTAAAGAACTTTTAGACCTTTTTCTGATATATTTAAGAAAATGTGGTAAACTGTCACTAGTGTATTAGAATATACCTCTATGAAAGGAGTCTTTACATATATGGAAGCAAAAATTCTGGTAGTTGATGACGAAAAAGAAATCGCAGATCTCATTGAACTCTATCTCTCCAACGAGGCCTACGAAGTCCATAAATTCTACAACGGCAGGGAGGTTCTCTCCTACTTAGAGTGCGAAACCCCGGATCTGGCCATTCTGGATGTGATGCTCCCTGATATGAGCGGCTTTTCCATCTGTCAGAAAATCCGGGAAACCCAGAACTTTCCCATTATCATGCTCACCGCCAAGGATGAAGAGATCGACAAGATCACCGGCCTGACCTTAGGAGCGGATGACTACATCACCAAGCCATTCCGCCCCCTGGAGCTTATTGCACGGGTAAAAGCCCAGCTTCGCCGTTTTACAAAGTACAACAATCTTCCTGCCCAGGAAGCGGACCCGGACACCATCTCCATCTCCGGATTAACAATCAACAAGCGTGATCACACCTGCACCCTGAATGAAAAGCCCCTTGCCCTGACTCCTACGGAATTCTCCATCCTTTGGAGTCTCTGCAAGAACCGGGGCGAGGTGGTCAGCTCCGACCGGCTCTTTTTTGACGTGTGGGGAGAAAAATACTACAGCAGCAATAACAACACCATCATGGTACACATCCGGCACCTTCGGGAAAAAATGAACGATTCCAGCGAAAAGCCGAAGTACATCAAAACCGTATGGGGAGTGGGATACAAAATTGAGTAAAAGAAGAGTACGAAAGAGTAATTATTACCTGTTTGAACGAAAAATGATGCGGAAAATGCTCTCCCTGATTCTCATTTCTATCGGAATGGTTTTCCTGTTTCGAGAGTTAATCCGGGGGCGCTTCGGGGAGGCTGTCGTAACCTTTCTGGCCAGCAGATTCCGGCTGGAATACTCAGATGCCCTGTACATCTATGAAAAAACCTTCCGTGAGCATCTGGATATGATTATCTGCGTCACTATCATCATTGCGCTGATTGCCGTATTTCGGTATTCCATCCGCTGGGTTACGGAGTATTTCAATGAAATCTCCGCCGGCTGTGATGCCCTTCTGGATGAATCCAAGGAACTTATCGCCCTTTCCCCGGAAATGAGCTTCCTGGAGTTAAAACTCAACGAATGCAAAAATGTTCTGGAAAAACGGGAGCGTGACGCACGGCAGGCCGAGCAGCGGAAAAACGATCTGGTAGTATACCTGGCTCATGACATCCGTACCCCCCTAACCTCCGTGATCGGCTACCTGGATCTGATGAACGAGGCCCCGGATCTTCCCACCACGCAGCGGGCAAAGTATCTGTCCATCACCCTCAATAAGGCTTACCGCCTGGAACAGCTCATCAATGAATTTTTTGAAATCACCCGTTTTAATCTTCAGTCCATCCCTCTGGCCAGGGAAAATCTGCATCTTTCCTATATGCTGCAGCAGATGGTGGAGGAATTTTACCCCATCCTGTCCCCTGCCGGAAAAGCAGCCCATGTGGATGTACCGGAGGATCTAATCCTGCCCGGCGATCCGAACAAGCTGGCACGGGTCTTTAACAACATTCTGAAAAATGCGGCAGCCTACAGCTATCCGGACACCACCATTGAAATCCGGGCCTGGCAGGAGGGCTCTCAGATACACATCACCTTCACCAATCAGGGCCCCGTGATTCCGCCGGAAAATTTAAGCTCTATCTTTGAGAAGTTCTTCCGGCTGGACAGCGCCCGTTCCACCAGTACGGGCGGCGCCGGTCTGGGACTTGCCATTGCAAAGGAGATTATTACGGCTCATCAGGGTACGATTTCCGCCGCAAGCAGTGAGAATGGTACCGTATTTTCCATTTCCTTGCCTTCCATGGAAAATTAATATTTTATTCAAGTATTCTTAAGTTTCCTGACAGAGAATCTACAGAATTTTTATCCGCAGGTCTGATACCATACAGGTATGGATCTGCTTTTTTTATGACAATACTGTCACAGAAAAGTCATGTTCCTGTCACCGGGCAGTCCTAAAATATAAAGAAAGTTTATTCAGGAATTGTATCGGGAATCACAAAATGAAAACAAAAGCAAAATACTAGGAGGATATCATTCATATGGAAAATAAAACAGCAATTGCAATTTTATTCGGAGGCTGCTCCACAGAGTACGAGGTTTCCCTTCAGTCTGCCTATTCCGTTATCTCACATATCAATCAGGAAAAATACGCCGTTCACCTGGTAGGCATCACCCGTGAGGGCACTTGGCTCTATTATGAGGGAGATCTTGACCGGATCCCCGATGATACCTGGGCTTCCGCAGACTGCTCTCCTGCCATGATCTCACCCAACCGGACAGATCACGGTCTCTATCTCATGCACGGCGGCGAGATTGAATTAATCCGGCTGGACGCCGTCTTCCCGGTTCTCCACGGAAAAAACGGCGAAGACGGTACCGTACAGGGCTTATGTGAGCTTGCCGGCATTCCCGTAGTCGGCTGCGGCATGAAAAGCTCCGTTCTGGGTATGGACAAGCATCTGGCTCACACCCTGGTGAATTTGGATGGCATTGAGGTTCCCAAATCCGTATTATTCCGCCGTATGCCTACGGAGACAGAACAGTTCTCCATGACCGAACATTTGACCTATCCCTTATTTGTAAAGCCGGTAAAGGCCGGTTCTTCCTTTGGCATTACCCGAATCGAGAATCCCAGTGAATTGGAAGCAGCCATTACTTTGGCCTTTTCCCATGACGACTGCGTGATTGTCGAGGAAGCCATTCCCGGCTTTGAGGTGGGCTGCGCCGTTCTGGGAAACAATGAACTGATCCTGGGAGAACCGGACGAGATTGAGCTTTCCGACGGTTTCTTCGATTATACGGAAAAATACACTCTGAAAACCTCTAAGATCCACATGCCTGCCCGCATCAGCCGGGAAATGGCAGAGCGTATCCGGGAAACTGCAGGCCGCATTTACCGGATCCTGTCCTGCAAGGGGTTTACCCGTGTAGACCTGTTCCTGACTCCGGACGGACGGCTGATCTTCAATGAAGTCAATACCATTCCGGGCTTTACCTCCCACAGTCGCTACCCCAATATGCTAAAGGGGATCGGCATGACCTTTGAGGAGATTGTGGACGCCCTGATTCGACTGGCGGTGGAGCCATGAAAGCGGCGGCCTTAAACCGGGTGCAGGTACATCAGGGGAGCCTGCTTCTGGTAAATAGAAATCATCCTTTACAATGCACAATCCCCCCGGAACAAATCCGGCCTTTGGAGCATTCCACTGTCAGCCTGGAGCGAAAAACTGCTTTGGTTTTGGAAACTCTTCTTTCCACCATAGGAAGCGGCTCTTCCATTGTTCCTGTCAGCGGTTTTCGTACCCATAAAGAACAGGAAGAAATCTATGCTTCCTCTCTCAGAGATCACGGAGAGGTCTTTACCAGGAACTATGTAGCCCTCCCCGGCTGCAGCGAGCACGAAACCGGACTGGCCATTGATCTGGCCTTAAACCGGGAGCCGGTTGACTTTATCCGCCCCTACTTTCCGGAAGACGGGATCTGCGGACGTTTTCGCTCCAAGGCGGCCTCCTACGGATTTATCCAACGATATCCGAAAGGAAAAGAAAGCCTGACGGGAATTGCACCGGAGCCCTGGCATTTTCGGTATGTAGGACTTCCCCATGCCTCCATTATGAACTCCCATGGCTTCTGTCTGGAGGAATATTTGGATTACCTGATGCAATTTCCCTATGAAGGACATCATCTGGAGGTCCGCATTGAAAATAAAAGCTTTGAGATCTTCTATTTAAAAGCAGAAGATGATGTAACAAGACTGACCCTCCCTGGCTATCTCCCCTATCAGGTATCCGGGGACAACCGGGAAGGCTTCATCTTCACCCTTTGGAGGTAAATCACTCATGACAACCAAACACTTTTATCCTGCCATAGACCGTTTCAAGCTTTTGGCCGCTATCCTTGTCATTGCTATTCACACTTCTCCTTTCACCTCCTTAAGCCCGGAAGCTGACTATATCTTTGCAAGAATACTGGCCCGCATTGCCGTTCCTTTCTTTTTTATGGTAACAGGATACTTTGTTCTTCCAAAAGCCCTTGCAAGCGGCGCCTATGCCTGTTCCTATTTAAAGCGGATTGGCCTTATATATCTTATTTCCATGGTGATTTATCTTCCTGTGGGAATTTATGCCGGTCATTTCAAAGGGGCAGGTATTGTTTCTGTCTTAAAAATGATTTTACTCGATGGAACTTTCTATCATCTGTGGTATCTTCCGGCTCTTATTCTGGGATTTGGACTGATAGTTCTTTTGCTTAGAGCCCTTCCGGTCCCGGCTGTGGGTGTTATCTGCGGTCTTTTCTATCTGGCAGGCTTATTCGGAGACAGCTACTTTGGATTTCTCCCGGAGGGTTCCTTTGTATACACCATCTATATGGGGCTGTTCCATGTCTTTGAATATACCCGAAACGGGCTGTTTTACACTCCCGTCTTTCTTTTATTGGGATACCTCATGACAGAGCACCGTCCCTCCTTCGCCTTGTCACTGGGCGCTTTGGGCGGCTCCTTTGGTTTCCTTTTAGGTGAGGGGATTCTTTTGAAGCTTTTGGATACACAGCGCCATGACAGCATGTATTTCTTTCTGATCCCGGTTATGTATTTTCTGTTTTCCGCCTTACTGGAAGACAGCACCGAGGAACAGCAGCAAGCCATGCCCAAGGATCTGCCTCTGCTCATTTACCTGCTTCATCCCCTTTTCATCATTCTGGTTCGAGGCGGAGCCAAGATTACCAGGCTTTCTGTCTTTGTAGACAACAGTCTGGCTCATTTTCTTGCAGTGACCATTTCTACCTTTGCGGGTGCATGGATTTTGATAAAGCTTCTTTCACTGCTTCCGAAGAAAAATGATTCCGGAGTCAAAACCAAAGCCGGAAAAAGGAAGCCCAAAACTCATCAAAAGCTTTCTGATTCGGCTTTCGATGAGGAAGCGTAATATATTCCTATTGTAATGATTCTGCAGCAGTTTTTGCATGCAGCTATGAAAGAAACAAAATTTTTATACTCTATTTAAAAGAGGGGGAATTTGTACATGATTACAAGAATCAATCAGGACGCTATGATCGTTCGGCTTCTTCCGGATCGAAGAGCCTGGAAAGAAATTCATTATGAAAATCTAAAATGGAATGTAGAAGCCCTCCGCAGCCTTCTGCCAAAGCACTGTGAATTCATGGCCGTAGTCAAGGCCAATGCCTACGGACACGGAGCCGTCCCGACTGCTTCCTATCTGAATCGGCTGGGCGTTCACGCCTTTGCGGTAGCTACCGTACAGGAAGGCGTGGAACTGCGTCTTCACGGAATCCAGGGGGAAATTCTGATTCTGGGGTACACCTCCCCTCATCAGGTTCATCTTCTGACAACCTACGACTTAATTCAGACAGCGGCTGACAGCGCCCACGCCCATGCCCTCAACGATGCGGCACTCTATCCCATAAAAATCCATATCAAACTGGATACCGGCATGCACCGTCTGGGGGAGCGTTCCGATCACATAGACGATCTGGCATCCATCTTTGCCTGTGAAAAGCTTCAGATCTGCGGCATGTACTCCCATCTCTGCGTGGCAGACAGCCAAAGCATGGAAGACATTCTCTTTACCAAGCTGCAGATCTCCGCCTTTTTCCGAACCGCAGAACAGCTGCAGGAACGAGGACTGAATCCCGGAAAGCTCCATCTCCAGAGCAGCTACGGCGCATTAAACTACCCGGATCTCCCCATGTCCTACGCCCGTTTCGGCATTGCCATGTACGGGTGCTACAGCAGCCCCGAACCGGAGCTGTCCAAACGTATCCCTCTGCGCCCGGTACTCTCCCTTCACGCCCGAATTGCCGTAGTCAAAGAGCTTAGAGAGGGGGAAACCGTCAGCTACGGACGAAACTTCCGGGCAGAAGCCCCCATGCGCATCGCTGCCGTCACCATCGGCTATGCCGACGGCCTGCCCCGCAGTCTCTCCAACAAGGAAATCCCCGTCCTAATCCGGGGCCAGAAAACACATATCATAGGAAACATCTGCATGGATCAAATGGTAGTAGACATCACACGCATCCCCGATGCCCGCCCCGGGGATATCGTCACCATCCTGGGCACTGACGGTGCTTACACCCTCCATGCCGAGGACCTTGCTAAAGCTGCCGGAACCATCACCAACGAACTGCTCTGCAGGTTGAATCTTCGGGAAGAGTAAATGTTATGGCATCTTCCAAAGGGCAAGCCAACAATACCAAAGGGAGCTGTCAGAAAATAAGCCGACAGTTCCCTCATCCATACCGTTATTTCTTCTTATACTTCTCTTCACAATACTTACACCGGTAAATCTCCTTCTCCTCATTGGTCAAAATAAACACCTGATCCAACTCCTGCTCAATCGATGTAATACACCGGGGATTCCGGCACCGGACAATATTGCGAATCTCTTTCGGAAGAGTCAGTTCCTTCTTCTCCACAATCTCCTCATCCTTCACAATATTCACCGTAATATTGTGATCAATAAATCCCAAAACCTCCAGATCTATGTAATCAATAGGACATTCAATCTTCATAATATCCTTTTTCCCCATCTTCCCGCTCCGGGCATTCTTAATAATCGCCACCGTACAATCCAGCTTATCCAGATTCAGATATTTATAGATCTCCATACTCTTCCCGGCCTGAATATGATCCAGCACAAACCCCTCGGCAATCCGTCCAACATTCAAAATACTTGCCATTATACATTCACCTCCAGCAAAGTGAGAATCAGCGCCATCCGCACATAAACGCCATACTGCACCTGTTTAAAATAAGCCGCCCTGGGATCGCTGTCCACCTCCACGGAAATCTCATTTACCCTTGGAAGCGGATGCAGTACCAGCATATCAGGCCCTGCCAAAGCCATCTTCGCCTTGTCCAAAATATAGAAATCCTTCAGGCGCACATAATCCTCTTCATTAAAAAAGCGCTCCCTCTGTACCCGGGTCATATAAAGCAGATCCAATCCGCCAATCACATCCTCCAGGCGCTCCACCTCCCGATAAGGCACACCCTTCTCATCCAAAACATCCTCACGGATATACCCCGGAATCCTAAGCTCCTCCGGCGAAATAAACACAAAAGAAATATTCTCGTACCGCACCAGCGCATTAATCAGAGAATGAACCGTCCGTCCAAACTTCAGATCGCCGCAAAGCCCAATGGTCAAATGATCCAAATGGCCTTTTAAAGAGCGAATCGTCATTAAATCAGTAAGCGTCTGAGTGGGATGCTGATGTCCGCCGTCGCCGGCATTAATCACGGGAATGGAAGAAACCGCTGTAGCTACCATGGGGGCTCCTTCCTTTGGATGCCGCATGGCACAAATATCAGC
Source organism: Candidatus Merdisoma sp. JLR.KK006 (assembly GCF_036941035.1). Taxonomy (NCBI): domain Bacteria; kingdom Bacillati; phylum Bacillota; class Clostridia; order Lachnospirales; family Lachnospiraceae; genus Candidatus Merdisoma; species Candidatus Merdisoma sp. JLR.KK006. Next base: position 241,376 of record NZ_JAYMNS010000003.1, read on the forward strand.
GTAACAGGAAATCATTCGAATTGTATCGGAAACACTTTCTCCTTTGGCAGCGGAACTGGATGCCGCACTGGAAAAACCAAGTACCTGGCCGCCCAGATGGATCATAGCCGATTCAAAGCTCAGCCTTGTTCGTGTACTGGGTTCATAAAATAAAGTTGCCAGAACCTTTCCGTCACAGGCATGTGCATATTTTGCCGGATTTTTCTCAATGTCACTGGCCAGGTCAAGAAGCCTGCCAAGCTCCTCTACGGAAAAATCCAAGGGGCTCATCAGATGTCTCATAATACCTCCATTATTCTAGTGAAATGATTTTAATCCGTTTACCGGATTAAAACCATCAACGGCAAGTTTGAAATCTTGCTTCCAAACTTTTCCTATTTATGGGTTCATAAAGATTCTTGTACTATGTTACATCAAACCCAAATGGATTTCAACAAATATATTTTGCAAAAAGCATTTTTTTGATATATACTTTTTATAGCAAATTGTTTATATCAATACTTTATCTGCAAGGAGAAAGCTTATGGAATTTAAAGAGAAAAAACGCTGGGTCTTTTTCGGACTTCCCCTGACTTTTACCACCTATACCATCAAGCCTGAAGTCCTCACCATCAACGAGGGATTCTTAAATCATAGGGAAAATGACTGTTACATGTACAAAATCCAGGATGTAACCCTCAATTCCAGCCTGTTTGAGCGAATCTTCGGCCTTGGCACCGTAGTCTGCAACACGGGCGACATCACACATCCCCGGCTGGAGCTTCAGCACATCAAAAATGCACGGGCAGTCAAAGATTTTATTCTGGAGCAGTCAGAGGAACAGAGATTAAAACGCCGGACACTGAACACTCAGAACATTGGAGCCATGCCGGAATTTGATATGGATGACACGGATGATGATTGATGTTGTGTGCTGAATCGTTAACCATGCTGCTTATTAAAAAAGACACTCTCCCGGTATCGAAACATTTCTTGTTTCCCCACAAGGAGAGTGTCATCTTTTTCAAAGTATACGGATTATCAGCATACCATTATTTTCATGTAAGCAAGGCGATAAGCCGGGTTATGTCTTGAATGTTCATCTATCTAGCTCTGCCGTCACCGGCAGAATCAAGCGACCCACCTGAAACAGCCGGGCCGGCTTCTGTTTCGTTTCGGTCTTGCTCCGGATGGGGTTTACATGTGCCCCGTCTGTTACCAGACGGGCGGTAGTCTCTTACACTGCCCTTCCACCCTTACCAGTTGCCTGGCGGTACATTTCTGTTGCACTTTCCTTGGAGTCACCTCCACCGGACGTTATCCGGCATCCTGCCCTATGGAGCCCGGACTTTCCTCACCTGACGCCTTTCGGCATTGTCAGCCGCAAACATTTACCTTACTTACGGTAACTCATTGTAGCACAATCCCTTTTTTCTGGCAATACCCTTTAGACTCCCCATTCATGCCGATACTGTAAAGGCGTCTTCCCCTCAGACTTCCGAAAGGATGAGATAAAATAACTGGGGGTATCAAATCCAAGCTTCTCAGCAATATCTCCCACTGACAGCGTTGATATTCTAAGAAATTCCTTCGCCTTATTAATACGCAGGTTTTTCTGAAACTCTCTGGGTGTCGTATGCAGATAAAGCTGAAACTGCTTATGCAGATAAAACTTATTCACATAAAACTTTTCAGCAAGAAAATCAAGCGTTATCCGTTCCTGGTAGTGTTCCGCAATATAATTCCGCACCTCAAAAATAAATTTAGGCGGCGTCTGCAAAGATAATTTTTCATCCCCCTCCAGCACAGACAGAACACAATTGGATAAAAGCGTGCTAATCTGGGCGGAAGCTTTCACGTCCGTCCCATAATCCGTATAAAACCCCACACTGTAATCCTGAATCAAATTGCGGATAATCTGAATTGATTCCGGTGTCCGCAGGGTACTTTTCGGAGATCCATGATTGGCCTCCAAAAAACATCTGTAATATTCCTGAGCATCTCCGCCCCAGAAATGAATCCATATCACCTTCCAGAAGTCCGTTCTGGGTGACGTAGAATAATAGTGCGGCTGCCTGCAGTCAATCAAAAAGAATTCTTCTTTCGATGTGTAATACTCCAGATCATTATATCTAAGAAACCCTTCTCCATCCAGCGTAATTTTCAAAAGAAACGAGGGCAAATGGGTCCGTGTGGTCATATAATCCTGACCTGCCGTAAATTCCCCTATCTCCTGTACATAAGGCAGGCGCACCCTTGCCATAGGATGTGTGCTTGCAATATACCACCTGGAATCTGTGGAAACATCCAAATTATACTGAATAAAATCCGAGTTTACCTGAGTCTCCCCTTCATGCTGAAACTGCGGGAAACTGACAAGATTTTTCCCCTGTGACTTTAACCCTTCTGCCATAATTCATCCTCCTTTGGCATTTGTCTTCCAATTCCTTTCTTCAATTTTCACCGGGGAGTTAAAACCAAGATAGTGATACTTTCAATCAAGATCTCATGATGACAACTTCGAAAAACAGGAATATAATTATCGAAAACATACAAGAAAAATACAAAAAAGTGTAAATAAATGTGCAATTTTATTAATGTTTATCTCTTACAGCATATGATTATACTATATTTTGTAAAAAAATGCAAGAAAAAAGCAATTTGATAATTCCATATTTTTCAGTAATATTTTGCTTTTTTATTGCTATGCACAAAAAGCATGTGCAAATTAAAGAAACACCCTTCGGGTATACCTCTATGCACAAAAAGCATGTGCAAATTAAAGAAACACCCTTCGGGTATACCTCTATGCACAAAAAGCATGTGCAAATTAAGGAAACACCCTTCGGGTATACCTCTATGCACAAAAAGCATGTGCAAATTAAGGAAAGGAATTCAACAATGAATACGCAGGCATTATTTGAAGAATACCGGGCAGGTATATTGGAATGTATCCATTACGGAACCGTGTGTGCAGTAAACAGCCAGGGGATTTTAGCCTCCGCAGGTGATACGGACTGGCTCTGCTTTTATCGAAGCGCCTCTAAGCCTATACAATCCCTTCCCGTTCTGCTTCATGGAGTGGACAAAAAGTATGGATTAACTGAGGAAGAGACAGCCATCTTCTCCGGCTCCCATTGGGCGGATGAAGATCATGTCCGCATCTTGGAATCCATTTTGGCTAAAACAGAATTAAAAGAGGAGCAAATGGTTATGCTCCCCACTTACCCCAACCGGGCCGCACGCAAAGAACAGCTCATAGGCGCACATATGCCCATGCGCAAAATATATCATAACTGCTCCGGCAAGCACTTGGGGATGATGCTTCTTGCCCGTGAACTGGGAGAACCCGCAGAGGATTACTGGAAACGGGAAAGCAAAACCCAAAAAGAAATCCTGGAAGTCATCTCGCAGATGACCGATGTCCCGGCATCCCATATCCGGATCGGCGTGGACGGCTGCGGTGTTCCGGTTTATGCCGTTCCCTTTTATACCATTGCAACCTCTTATCTGCGTCTGTCACAGCCTGAGCTTATTAAAGACATCAGTCTTCGAAATGCAGTTGAAAACAATATGAACATCCTCCACAAATATCCAAACATGATTGCCGGAAAAGACATTATCTGCTCCATTCTCACTTCAAGTCCCGATTTAATTGGAAAAAGCGGCGCCTTAGGTGTTTATGCCATAGGAATCCGTTCTCTGGGACTTGGAATTGCAGCAAAAATCATAGATGGAAGCCATGACGAGTTCGCCGCTATTGTGCTGCAGGTTTTTGACCAGCTTGGCTATCATGATTCCAGAATTACTGAAAAAATAAAGGAAGCTTATTCCGATATTATCCTGAATGACAACAGAGAGGAGGTGGGCTTTCGAAAGGCTGTATTCAGGCTGACACACGAAACTTAATAGTCTGGCCTTTATAAGACTATTTCTATCAATCTATAAGCATTAAGGAGATTAAAAATCTTATGGAACAAAAATTTGTGAGAATTCCAAGAGAAGAATATCCCGTGCGGTGGGACAAGGTTCGAAAGATTATGAAAGAACATGATCTGGATATGATTTTAACCTACAGCGATGAGAGGGCAACCTACGGAAACGCTTACGCAAGATATTATGCAGACCTTCAAACCCATTTTGAGCCCGCACTTGTGCTCTTCCTGCAGGATAGGGATCCGCTGCTTCTGGTTGGTCCCGAAACAGATGGCTATGCCAGGGAGCGTTCCGCCGTAAAGGACATTGTAGTTTTAAGTGAATTTTCTGCTGAGGACGAAGATTATCCCTTTAGCGTTGTGGTTCCCCTCAAAGAGATCCTCAATCAATACATACCCGGCGGTCCCAAAAAAGTAGGATTCGCTCCCAAGGTCCACATGGGCGCTACTATTTATGAAGCGATGCTGAATGCCTGCTCTCCTGCAAAAATCATAGAAGCAGATAAACTCATAGAACCTATGAGAGGTATAAAATCCGAAAGCGAGATTGCCGTTATCTGCAAAGCCTATGAAATTGCCGAGCTGGGAATGCAGGCTGCTATCAAGGCCGTAAGACCCGGCATCACCGAGCGTGAGCTTGCTGCGGAAGCGGAGTATGTTATGCGGAAAGCCGGAGCCGAGGGATATGGTATTGATCCTATTATTTCCTCCGGTCCCAATGCAAAACACATTTTGGCCAGAACAACAACAAGAGTGATTGAAGAAAATGATGCTGTCGTAATTACCTTAGCTCCCAGATATGAAGGATACCACGGCGCTATTGCCCGTACCATTCTTTTGGGTAATCCAAAGCCAGAGGTAAAAGCAGCCGTAGAAGCTATGATTCATGCACAGGAAACCTGCAGTAAAAATCTGATTCCCGGAAACGTTGGCAGTGAAGTGGAAGCCATGGGACGAAAAATCATGGCAGAGGCCGGATATGAAAAGAATTTTATGTATTCCGGACTTCACAGTGTCGGTGTCATTGAATTTGAACCCCCTATCCTTGGACCTTCCAGTACCACTGTTATTGAGAAGAACATGGTGATCTCCATTGATATTCCTCTCTTTGAGGATGATACGGTGGGCGGAATGAGGTTAGAAGAAGGATACCTGATTACGGAGGATGGACCAAAACAGATGTCCAGAATCCCGTTTATGGTAGAAAAGTAACTTGAACAAAACTTACAATAGGAGAAGATAGAATGAAGAAACAAAATACGAAAAAGTTTATGACGGCCCTGTTAACCATAAGTATGCTGGCAGCCTTATTAATCGGATGCGGTTCCAAATCCGCAGGTTCCAACGCAGCAGGCGGTGCCGCAGCAGAATCCGGAAGCGGCAGCCCCACATTAGACGCTATTTTAGCAGAGGGAAAAATCGTAATCGGATGTTCCTTAAACGGCGCTCCCATCGGCTTTACCGATGACAGCGGCAATCCCATGGGTTACGATGTAGACTGGGCATACCGCCTGGGTGAAGTACTTGGAGTCGAGGTTGAAATTCAGAATGTGGATGCCGAAACCCGCCTTCCGGCTCTGACCTCCGGTCGTGTGGATGTACTCTTTGCCAATACCACCGGCAATCTGGAGCGTGCTCAGACCGTTGATTTTACCATGCCGTATCTGCGCTGCGGCGTTAAAATGATTACCGCAGCAGGCTCGAACCTGCACACCATCGAGGACCTGAACGATCCCAGCATCAATGTATCCGTAAACCGCGGCTCTACCGGCGAGGCTCTTGTAACACAGTACGCCCCCAATGCCAATATCCTTTATGTAGATAACTTTACGGATTCCGTTCTGCAGTTAGAGCAGGGCAAAGCGGATGCTTCCTTTGAAGACAACACCGTAGTAGACTATGCAGCTTCCCAGAATGATAAGCTCGAGGCACAGGATGGCCTTTATACCTCCGATCCCATCTGCGTTGTATGCCGCAAGGGTGACATGGAATTCGTTCGTTACCTGGATATGTTCGTATCCTGGCAGATCAGCTCCGGATGGCAGGCAGAAACCTATGAAAAATGGTGGGGAACCGAACCGGCTGAGTTAGATTACATCTGGTAATGATCCGGCGAACCGGAAAGGGGGATGCACATGTATAAACTAAATTTTAACTTTCTGAACAGGTATGGCGACATGCTGATTGAAGGAATGAAAACTACCTTACTGATTGTTTTAGGATGCCTGGTCATCGGCTTCCTGTTAGGTACTGTTCTGGCTCTTTGCCGCCAGTCCCACAACAAACTAGTAAAAGGCATTGCCACAATATTTGTTGATATTCTGCGCAACACCCCTTTTCTGGTACAATTATTCTTCTTTTATTACGGTCTTCCGGTACTTGGAATCCAGACGGGCGCTATCTCTACGGCAATCATTGCCCTGGGGATCAACACCAGCGCTCAAAACTGTGAGATTATCCGCTCCGGCCTTATGGCGGTAAAAAAAGAATATTATGAATGTGCGGCAGCTCTGGGATACGGAAAAGTGCAGACTCTGCAGCTTTTCGTCCTGCCCATTGCCTTCCGGCTTGCCTTCAAATCTCTGGTAAATAATTTCATCAATCTTGTGCTCACCTCCTCCGTGTGCTTTTCCATCACAGTGGTAGAGACCATGGGAGCTGCCAAGATTATTGTGGGAAGAACCTCCAGACCATTTGAAATCTACTTATTGATTCTGCTTTGCTACTGTATCTTTACTTACATTATCTCTTTTCTCGCTAAATTAGTGGACAAGAAGATACATATTGTACTGTAGGAGGAACGAATATGTCATTTTACGATTATGCAACTCTGACAGGTAATGATGCCATGCAGTTCCTTCGGGCAGCAGGCGTCACCCTTTATATCACAATTGCATCCCTGATTATCGGAAGCATACTGGGAATTGCCCTGGGAATTGTACGCTGTTCCAAGAACAGAGCAATCTCCGCACTGCCGCTGATTATTATTGAGCCTTTGCGCAATTCCCCCCTTGTTACACAGCTGTTTTTGATTTATTATGGCCTTCCTATGGTCAGCAGTATTATGCTTGACCCCTATCCGGCCGCAATATTGGCCATATCCCTGAACACGGCCGCATTTATGGCCGTACTGGTGCACAATTCCATCTCTGCCATCCCTCAGGGACAGTGGGAAGCAGGATTGGCATTGGGACACAGCTCCACTTCCACTTTCATCCATGTGATTGCCAGACAAGCCTTCCGGCTTCTGATTCCCCAGGCGATTACCCTGTATATCAGCCAGCTCCAGTGCTCTTCTCTGGTGGCATTGATTGGAATTATGGATCTGACCAAGCTTGGACAGAATCTGGCCCTGCGGACACTGAAACCATTTATGATTTATGGCATAGTATTCTTGATTTATTACATTCTTTCCAGTCCTTTGTCAAAGCTGGCCAGAGATCTGGAAAAGAAGCTGTCGTTTAACTATTAGGATAATGAGTGTTAGTGAGGGGAATATGCTTGCATATTCAACGAACGACGAATGATGATCATGAATCTCTGATTCATGATATAACCGGGAAGGTGGTAAAAGAAATGGCAATGATCGAAGTTAAAAATGTTACAAAAAGCTTTGGAACTTTAACCGTATTAAAAAATTTTCATGTTGAATTCAACCAGGAGGGCGTCACCGTCCTCTTAGGCCCCAGCGGTACCGGAAAAAGTACGCTGCTTCGCTGCATCAATGGACTGGAAACGGTCGATGAGGGAGATATTCTGGTAAACGGACGCTCCGTAAAAGAAAAAAAGAACCTTCGTGATATCCGTCTGGATTGCGGAATGGTTTTCCAGCGCACCGTACTGTTCCCCCATCTGAATGTGATGCAGAATCTAACCATGAGTCCTGTTAAGCTGCTGAAAATGGACAAAGCCGAGGCGGAAGAAAAAGCCATCCATTATCTCAAAAAGGTCGGGCTGGAATCCAAGGCCAAGGCTTTGCATAATGAACTATCCGGCGGTGAACAGCAGCGAATCGCTATCGCCCGGGCCCTCATGATGAACCCCAAAGCCTTACTGCTGGATGAGATAACCTCCGCCCTGGATCCCGAGATGACCAGTGAAGTACTGAAAATCCTGGAGAACCTTGCTACGGAAGGTGTCTGTATGCTGTGTGTTACCCATGAAATGCAATTTGCAAAGCACGCAGCCAGCCGCATTATTTTTATGGACAAAGGCTCCATGGAAGCGGATGTTACCGCAGAGGAGTTTTTCTCCACCGTAAGAAAAGAAAATGAACGTATCGCCAAATTCCTTAATTTTATCGGAGAATAAAAAAGCTATGGAACATGCAGCAAATCCAGAAGAGTATCGTGTAGAACAAGACTCCATCGGCTCCAAGGATATTCCGGAAAATGTATATTACGGTGTCCAATCCCTGCGGGCCGCTGAAAATTTCCATATTACCGGTCTGGCCATGCATCCGGAATTTATCAACAGCATGGCATACATTAAGAAGGCTGCCGCTATCACAAACTGTGAAATCGGAATTTTAGATAAAGCTAAGGCCAAGGCCATGGTGCTTGCCTGTGATGAAATTCTTGCGGGAAAATTTCATCGGGATTTCATTGTGGATCCCATTCAGGGCGGCGCCGGCACTTCTCTGAATATGAATGCAAACGAAGTAATTGCCAACCGTGCCATCGAAATCCTGGGAGGCAAAAAAGGCGATTACCATATTGTCCATCCCAATGACGATGTAAACTGCGGGCAGTCCACAAATGATGTGATTCCCACAGCCGGCAAAATGACCTCCCTGCGGCTTCTGAGCAATCTGAAAAAGGAGCTTCTGCGTCTTCACAAAGCTCTGGAAAAGAAAGCCGAAGAATTCGACCATATTATTAAAATGGGCCGAACCCAGATGCAGGATGCCGTTCCCATCCGCCTGGGACAGGAATTTAAGGCTTATTCCGCAGCCATTATGCGGGATATCTGCCGCATGGACAAATCCATGGACGAGATGCGCTCCCTAAATATGGGCGGCACTGCCGTAGGCACCGGAATCAATGCAGATGAAGCTTATTTAAAACGCATTGTTCCCAATTTAAGCAATGTATCCGATATGGAATTCATACAGGCCTTTGACTTAATTGACGCCACGCAGAATCTGGACTCCTTTGTGTCCGTATCCGGTTCCGTCAAAGCCTGCGCCGTAACCTTGTCCAAAATTGCCAATGATTTGCGCCTTATGTCCTCCGGCCCCAGAGCCGGCTTTGGCGAAATCAATCTTCCCGCCAGACAAAACGGTTCCTCCATTATGCCCGGAAAGATCAATCCGGTTATTCCGGAGGTGGTAAACCAGGTAGCCTTTTATGTAATCGGCAATGACGTGACCATTACCATGGCTGCCGAGGGAGGACAGCTGGAGCTTAATGCTTTTGAGCCAATCATATTTTATTGCATTTTCCAGTCTATCGACACACTGGCCTATGCAGTCCAAACCTTTGTAGACAACTGCGTAACCGGAATCACCGCCAATGAAACCAGGTGCCGTTATCTTGTGGAAAACAGTGTCGGCATCATCACTGCAATCTGCCCCCACGTGGGCTATCAGAAAGCCGCTGATATTGCCAAAAGGGCTATTAAAACCGGAGAATCGGTACGCAGCTTAATTCTTCAGGAAAATCTGTTAACTGAGCAGGAATTAAATGAAATCCTGGATCCGGTCCATATGACGGAGCCCGGCATCTCCGGGAAGGAATTACTGCACAAGGTAAAATAATGCTTTCATAATCACCTTTTGTATAAATGTAGGGGCTGTCGGGAAATAAGGCAGCCCCTATGCTTATGAAGGCTAAAATTCTCTTGCATCCTACTGCTTTTCTGCTATATACTTAACAGGGTATCTAAAATACCATTTAATCTGACAATTACAGCATGCACAGCGAGGAATTCATATGACAAAACAAGAGTTTCAACAGCGAATGGCACAAGGCCCTCTGATCCTTGACGGTGCCACTGGCTCAAATTTATTAAAAGCAGGAATGCCACGAGGAATCTGTACGGAGCAGTGGGTGGCAGAGCATCCGGAGCCTTTAATCAAACTACAGAAGGCCTACATTGAAGCCGGTGCCCATGTGGTTTATGCACCTACCTTCCTGGCCAACCCCATCAGCCTTGGAAGCCATAACCTGGCTAAGGAAACCAAACGCCTGAATTACGAGCTGGTGCGCATTTCAAAAGAAGCCGCTAAAGGAAAAGCTTTGGTGGCCGGTGATATCAGCACCACGGGAAAATTGATGGAGCCTATGGGCGAAATGCCCTATGATACACTTTTTGAAGTCTACAAAGAGCAGATTACTTATCTGGCAGAAGCAGGTGCGGATCTGCTTGTGGCTGAAACCATGATGGCCGCAGATGAGACCATGGTCATTCTGGACGCAGCCGCAGAGGTCTGTGATCTCCCCGTTCTCTGCAGCCTGACCATGGAAGCTGACGGAAGTCTGTTCTTTGGGGGAAATATCTATGATGCGGCAGAAGCGCTGGAAGCCGTAGGCGCTGCGGCCGTAGGTTGCAACTGCTCCGTTGGACCGGATCAGTTGGAAGCCGTAATCTCCGGAATTCGCAAGCGTGTATCTATTCCCGTGATTGCCAAGCCCAATGCCGGAATGCCCAAGATTACGGAGACAGGGGAAGCTGTTTACAGTATGGGCGCAGAGGAATTTGCCGGACATATGGAAGCCCTGGCAAGAGCCGGCGCTTCTCTTCTGGGCGGCTGCTGCGGAACGGATCCGAATTATATCCGGGCGCTTCGTGAAAAAATTTCTGTTTCTTAAATTATAAACATCATCGGCACATAGCCAATGAAAATCAGACAGCACTTCAGGGAAATAAAGTCTGTCTGGTTTTTTGTAATGAATACTCTGTTTTCAATACTGACTTTTTTGGGCTACGCCTTTTTCTCAAGCCGCTCAAAGACCAAATCATAACCGTCATTTCCATAATTCAAGGAGCGGTTTACTCGGCTGATGGTAGCTGTGGAAGCACCTGTCTTTTCCGCAATTTCCAGATAGGTCTTCTGCTCACGCAGCATCTTAGCCACCTCAAAACGCTGGGACAGCGACAGCAGCTCATTGATGGTGCAGACATCCTCAAAAAATGTATAACACTCTTCTTTATTCTCCAAGCTTAATATTGCCTCAAATAAAAAATCGACGGCTTCAGTCTTTATCTTCTTATTCACGGCTTTCTCCTTCTATACATTTCAACTATAAATTTTCATATAGATATTTTAGCACAGTAAAATCTTGAAGTCTACCGTTTTACATATTATTTTCGGAAACGATTGGCATATTTTTTCAGCTCTTCCACAGAGCGGTTAACTACCAGCTCATCCGGAAATCCGATTTCCTCCAGAAGCTCAAGCGCCTTCTCATGGCATCCAACATCCGTGTCCACATGGGCATCGCTGCCAATCACAATAGGTACCTGATATTCCATGCAGACCTTCAGCATCTCCTCGTCAAAACCTCTTGCATTCTTTCTGGAACCTCCTGGTCTAAGAGAACTGTTGTTTAATTCCAGAAGAACCTCATACTCTTTTGCCGCCTGCACCAATGCCCGATAATCTACCGGATAACGGGAATCATCAGGATGCCCCAGTATATTGACATAAGGATTTTTCATGGCGTTAATAGATGCCTGTGTGTTAAATTCCCGATCCCCCGGACTAATGCAAGGTGTGTGAAGACTGGCAATAACAAGATCCATCTGTTTCAATACTTTATGTTCCAGATCCACAGTTCCCTGTTCATCCAAAATATTCAGCTCCACTCCCATCAAAAGTTCCACATCATATGCACTTCGATCCACTACTCGCAGATTCTGAAAATAAATCGTATCACAGCTCCCAATCATACGAGGTGCATGCTCTGTAATCCCAAGAAGCTCCAGTCCCTTTTTTGCTGCCGCTCTTGCATTCTCCCGAATGGTACTGTATGCATGACCGCTGGCCAACGTGTGTGTATGAGTGTCCAAGATGTCCTTTATCATTTCACAATCCCCTCTTATGACTTTTCTTTGTAATTTTCTTTCTCTATTATAGGCAATGATTTAAATGAATACAAGAAAATCCTTATCACATTTTTCTATTCCTGTCATATGGTATATCATTAGGAATAAGGAGGATTTCATATGAAAAAGAAACTACCTGCCTTGCTGGCTGCTACAGCAGTGGCGCTGATTACTCTTGGAATCACCGCCTGCGGCGGCAAAGACGCACCTGCCGCTTCCGGTGACCTGACGAAGGTTACTCTTAATGAGGTTGCTCACTCAATCTTCTATGCCCCCCAATATGTAGCAATTGAAGAAGGGTATTTTGCGGAAGAAGGAATCGAATTGGATCTTGTTACTGGCTTTGGAGCCGATAAGACAATGACCGCCGTTCTATCCGGAGAGGCAGACATTGGATTCATGGGTTCTGAGGCCTCCATCTATGTTTACAGCCAGAATCCCGATGACTACATTGTCAATTTTGCACAGCTTACCCAGCGAGCCGGCAATTTCTTGGTTTCCAGAGAGCCTATGGAAAACTTCCAGTGGTCCGATTTGAAAGGAAAAAATGTATTAGGCGGGCGGAAGGGCGGTATGCCTCAGATGGTATTCGAGTACATTCTAAAGAAAAACAATCTGGATCCGGCAGCAGATATGAATATTGACCAGAGCATCGACTTTGGTGCCACAGCCGCAGCATTTTCCGGCGGCAGCGGCGACTTTACGGTAGAGTTCGAACCAGGAGCCACCACACTGGAAAAGGAAGGGGCCGGCTATGTAGTTGCATCCCTAGGTGTAGATTCCGGCTATGTTCCCTATACGGCCTACAGTGCAAAGCAGAGCTACATCAAGGAACATCCCGAGCTGGTACAGGGATTTACCAATGCGCTCCAGAAAGGTATGGACTATGTGCAGAATCACACTCCGGAAGAAATAGCTAAAGTTATTGCCCCCCAATTCAAAGAAACAGATTTGGACGTAATCACAGCTATTGTCACCAGATATTATGAGCAAGACACCTGGAAGTCTGATTTGGTCTTTGAAGAATCCAGCTTTACCCTGCTGCAGGATATCTTAGAGGAAGCCGACGAGTTAGAAACAAGAGTTCCCTATGAAGATCTGGTAACTACTGATTTTGCAGAAGAAGCAGCGAAGTAAGTGACCAGAATGTAAACAGCAACTAAAAAACATCTAAAGTTGCTCTGTCAAAATACGGAATGGGGACGCCGCAAAGCCTTGCCCCATTCCGTTTCTGCTCCTAATCAAATGTACATGCAGCCAGACCTGCTTTGCAGCACCAGAGTTTTCAGCTTATACATCCCCATTGTCATACTCCACTTTCCAGAGACAAAGCCCCAAAGCAGGCGCCATAGGACCTGCTTTCTCCCGATCCAGTGATGCTAAAATCTGTGTCATTTCTTCTGGCTTTCGCTTTCCCACTCCTACCTCCAGAAGTGTTCCCGTCAAAATCCGGACCATATGATAGAGAAAGCCATTTCCCGTAAAACGCAAGGACATCTCTGATCCTTTTTGTTCTATTTCGATTTGCTCCAATGTTCGAATGGTTGATTTCTTGATTCGCTTATTGGCACAAAACCCTCGAAAATCATGGGTTCCTTCCAACAGTGCCGCAGCTTCCTTCATTTTCTCTGCATCCAGTATCTCTTTTACCTGGTACATATATTTCCGCTCAAAAACATTGGATATGGGGCTATTCCAGATACGATAAATATAAGTCTTGCGAATTGCATGAAGTCTGCTGTGAAACCGCAGTTCTGCCTCCCGTACCTCCAAAACCGCAATATCCTCCGGCAGATATCGATTTACATATTCCAGTATCTCTTCACAAGAAATCATTGTCTTCGTCCGAAAATTAGCTGTCTGTCCTGCTGCATGCACACCTGCGTCCGTCCTGCCGGAGCCTTGAAGGTCTACAGGCTCTCCCAGCATACGCTCCAGCACCTTTGTCAGCTTTCCCTGAATCGTCTGATTTGTGTGCTCCTGACTCTGCCAGCCATTATAGCGTGTCCCATCATATTGTATCAAAAGTTGAATATTCCTCATAAAAACTCTTTCCCTCCGGCTTCGCATTATTACAAGATTCGCAACTCCTTATTCCTTTCGAATCGTATACTCATCATACAAAGTCCAAGAATCCACCAGATACGTCCGCAAACGCAGCTCCTTGTCCGTTATATCAATTCGAATCGCAGAAGGCGTCTCCGGCTGTCCCTGAAATACAAGATGCTCATCCTCTTCTATAGAATGATACAGACACCCACTGGAAGTCCCACAGGTTACATACATTGCCCCCTCTGGATTCACTGCCACACCGCCTGATTTATAATCATAGTCAGGCAGCACTTGTTTTTCCCGATTCAAAAATGCTGACCGGGAATAAGCATGATCGTGTCCTGTCAGCACCAGATCAACATCATTATCAATAGTAATATGAGCCAGATAATCATCACTGATACCATTGCCGGAAGATCCAACCCCACTGTATGGTGAATAATGCTGAATCACAATCCGCCATTTCACCTTGGGAAACTCTGAAACAATCTGTGCCGCATACGCCTCGTGAAATTCTCCCGGATGTCCATAACAGCCATTTAAAACAATAAAAAGTATGTCACCCCAAATAAAAGAATAATTTCCGTTCTGATCATATTGCCCTTCAGCCATATTGGAACGATTGGGCACAAAAAAGTGTTCGTAAAAATAGGGACCATCTGGATGGCCGTTTGCCTCCATACTCCATTCATTTGCCACATCATGATTTCCAACCACCGGCACTAAAGGAATACTGTACAACGCCAAATGTTCCAAAAAAAGTTCATATTGTTCCTGATTTCCAAAGTCCGCTACCTGATCTCCTGCATGAAGCAGAAACTTTGCCTCTGGAACATAACCTGTCAATCGTGTTAATACGCTGTCCCAACGCTCAGCCGTTTCCTCCGGAAGCTCAACTTCTGACTGTCCAATCTGCGCATCAGACGTCACCAAAAACGTAAATGTTTCTGTATCCTCTGGCACGTGGTAGGTATATTCCGGAGACCATCCATCCTCATTGCCCACCCGGTAAGTATACGTCTCTCCCGAACGCAGACCAGATACCACGGCCTTATTTACATAATAGCCTGCCATAGTAACAGAAGCCGTGCACTCCGCTTCAAAGCTCTGAACCTTTCCAGAAGAATTTTTCCATTCTGTTTTTCCCCGTATCTCACTTGGAGAAAACCAATTTAGCTGCACCTGATCCTCAGAAGCACCAACCTCCATAGACAGACATTTAATCTCTGTGGTGTTCAAAAGCGGAGCGCTTGTATAGTCTGGAAGAAATGAAGCTAACTGCGCTTCTTCATCTCTGATCTCGTCCGGTTGTGACTCAACTGGCTTCTCTTCTGGCTGCATCCCCTGCTGCTCTTCCTCAACCAACAGTTCCTTTTTATCAGTATTCGCTTTATATACAGTCAAAAAAGCCGCCAGTAAAACCAGAGCCAGAAATCCAATTACGACTTTGATTTGTCTTTTTCTCATAAACACTCTTTCCCTTCTTATCATTTTCGTGTATCATAATATATAATATCCTGCAAACATCCCCCAATCCATATCCCTTTGGGAAAGACTCACTTCGTCCATCGAGGTATGTCTTATTTGCAGATCTGAGAGGTACACACTATGCTGGAACTAATTATTATCATTATCATTATTGCTATTGTAAAAAAAGTAAAAAGCGATAAGTCATTCTCCCACCATACACCGCCTATATTTCGAAATGTGCAGCCGCCCAAACCAGAGCTTTCTCAAAAGGAAGTAAGCAGACGGGTAAATAAGCAAATCTATGGTACAGAGGACACTAATGATCGGGTGGCCATTTACAATCGTCTGCTTCTCACTGACCGATATCAAGACATGGAAAAAATCGCTCATGAACTCGGTATCAGCAAACATCAGGTTCTTCGAGAGATCAAAAAGTTAAAGGATCAGGGGCATTACCTACAGGTAACCATTGACGAGCGCAATTACCGTCTGATTTATCCATCCTCTGCCAGGAAAAGCACTCTGGCACAACCTGCAAAGCCCGCTAGAGCTCATACGCCTGGTCTTTCTGCCTCAAAACCAAAGCCTGTTCCATCAGAGCCTGCCTTTGTAAAGCCCTCAAAGCCTAATCATCCCTCCCTCTTATCCGGGGAACGCTATGAGGAATGGATGCCTGTCCCTGTCGGAAAAAGGGTAGTACACTGTAGTTACTGCGGGGCTGACAATCTGATTTCGGAAAAGCAGAATCCCAGCCATTGTACCTGCTATTTCTGCAGAGAGGAATTATAAAACTGCTTATAATTTACCTAATCAGAGATGAAACCAATATATTTACTGTTTCATCTCTTTTTTAATTCGTTCCTCTGCCTTCGACAAACACTCTCTTAAAGCTGCTTCCTGTTCTTCTCCCACAGCCTCTTTCATCCATTGATATTCCTCCAAAAGCCCCTGTCCATGTGACACCTGATAAGCACCGGAATCACTGCCAAGGCCAATCCATGCCCCTCTTGTAAAGGCATAACGGACACTGTCCATCTGACGCTTCAAGATCTGCTTTATCTGTTCATCTGGAAAACGACCGCAGCCCAGAAGATTCCCAACCGGAGCCAGTGTGGGAATCCAGATCGTCCTGCTTTTAGCCAGCAGATCCAGTGTCTCCTGTTCCAGATAATTCCCATGCTCCAGTGTATCAAGACCAGCCTCCACCGCCATTCTCACAGTTTGATCTCCGTTTCCATGAGCCATTACAGTCATACCTTCTTCATGGGCTATGTGAATCATCCGGCGAATCTCATGTTCCGCCAGTCCCTCCTCTGTGAGCATGCCAAAAGTGCCAAATTCCATAATGCCGCTTATCATAATCTTAATAAAATCTGCTCCTTCTTTTTTTGCGCGGCAAACCAGTGAATGATACTCCTTCCAGTCTGAAAAAGCATGTCCCACGATTCCCCCATAATGCCCCTTCTTATGAATTGCAAAGGAAGGAGTCCGGTAATCAATGCCATACTCTGACGCCAGGTCCTTTGCCCGTCTGGAAACGCCCAGAGCATCTCCCCCATCACGGACAAATGTAATTCCCTTGTCCTTCCAGGTTTGAAAATGTGCTCGAATAACCTGATCTTTTACCCCGTCTTTATGCAAAGCAACTGCTGCTTTATAATTCTTCCCATCCATAATAATATGGGCATGGCACTCTCCGAGCATTTTTCCATATCCTCATTTCTCAGTATTTTCTGTCCGCTTTTTTCAATAGAAAGGCTGCCGTAAGATAAGACAGTCTTTCTTATTAGTTTATACAAATCTGTCATTAAAGTCAATTATTGCCGTTTTCCCCAATTTCCCTCATATCATAGATCCGATACCATTCCTTGGTTTCGTCATTTCTGGCACACTCGCTTCTATTTCGATAAAGGAATTTTACGATCTGATAGCAGTCAATCCAGATTTCCGAATTCCCTTCCTTCTGAGATTCATCAAAGATCAACTGGATTCCAAAATGCAAATGTACCTGATCGATGTTATTTACATCCTCCTTAGTGCTGTAGCCTGTGTGTCCCATATAGCCAATCACATCTCCAGCCTGCACAATACTTCCCTCCTCCAGATTAAGAGCATATGGAAATCCCTGACGCAAATGGGCATAATAATAATACCGCTTTTTATCAAAGCTTCGGATTCCAATACGCCAGCCGCCATACTGATTCCAACCCAAAGCTTCCACATAGCCCGACTCTACTGCAATGATCGGCGTTCCTACCTGCCCCATCATATCATGTCCCAGATGCTTTCTCCGATACCCATAGCTTCTGGATACCCCAAAATCATCATAATCACTATAAGGAAAATCCTTGGCAATGGGCAAAAAAGCCTTCAGTCCATATCGCCTTTCCCATACCAGTTTCTCTGCATCTCCCTCATCAGTTTGGCTGCCTGAGGCTGACTTTGCAGCAACCTGTATCTCATACTCGCCTACCATGCCGCCCAAAACAGCCGTATATGCTTCCAGATAGTAATCATAATATTTCATTCCTTCCGTCAATTCTTCTGTAGTCTTTCCCTGAGTCAATTTTTCGGCCGCTTCTTCCAGACAAGCATTCACCTGACTCTCATTGGAGAAATCCCCCCCTGTTCTGGCAGCGGTATAGGCCAGAAGTTCAATCCAATTCAAATGAACTTCCTCCTGAAAAGTATCTCTGTCATACTCATAGGCCTTTCCCAGAGCCGAAGCCGATACCTGAAAATCCACCCACTTGATAAAATCACCCGCCTGCTCTCCTGTTTCCGCCCCAGTAGCTGACAAGCCGGATATTTCCCTGTTTTTATGAACGTAAATAGCCGACAGACCTGCCAAAAGCAATACTTCCAAGAAAATTAATCTCCTGAAAAACTTCTCTTTTTTCATAAAAAATCGCACTCTATTTCATTATTAAACTTTATTCAAAAAAACTTGAAAAAATACCCTGAAAGATTTAAATTTCATTGACAGCATTTTCCGTTTATGCTATTCTATATCTAGTTGCTCTTTTGCAACAAGACACTTTTTTATTATTTTCGGAGGTATCGCAATGCAAGGTACAGTTAAGTGGTTCAACAATCAAAAAGGATACGGCTTCATTTCTGACGAGCAGGGAAACGATGTTTTTGTACATTACTCTGGCATCACCATGGACGGCTTCAAGTCCTTAGAGGAAGGTCAGGCTGTTGAATTTGACGTTGTAGACGGTGCAAAAGGACCGCAGGCTACTAATGTAACCAGAGTTTAATCAGCCTAATTATCCGTCCATGCGTCTTATTTTTATAGATCGCATTCATTTAAAAGATAAAAGCAACTGGTTAAAGCAGAATTGAGAAGGACCGTTTTGACAAATTTATCTGTCAGAGCGGCTCTTTTTCTATTATAAAGATCTTTTCTTTTTTATGAATTCTGCTATAATAGATTTCGTATTTTATCTATACAACAAAATTTTTAGAGGAGATTTATTATGGAACATTTATACATACCTAAGAGTTATCAGTCACAGCTTAGCCTGTATGATACTCAGGTTGCGATCAAAACGGTAAAAGATTTCTTCCAGCAGAGTCTTGCGGAGCAATTATATCTCCTGCGCGTTTCCGCACCTCTTTTTGTCACTCCGGAATCCGGTCTCAATGACAATTTAAATGGTGTAGAAAGACCGGTTACCTTCGGTATCAAAGAACAGGAGGAACGTCCGGTAGAAATTGTCCACTCTCTTGCCAAATGGAAGCGCAATGCTTTAAAGCAGTACGGCTTTCACATCGGAGAGGGACTTTATACAGATATGAGTGCTATTCGCCGGGATGAGGATACAGACAATATTCATTCCATCTATGTAGATCAGTGGGATTGGGAAAAGATTATTCTCAAAGAGGATCGGAATACAGATTATTTGAAGGAAACGGTCCGCAAAGTCTATAAGGCTCTGAAAAAAACGGAAAAATATATGTCTATCCGTTATGATTATATTGAAGAAATCCTTCCCAAAGATATTTTCTTTATCACTACTCAGGAACTGGCAGATCTGTATCCGGACAAAACACCAAAGGAGCGGGAAGATCTCATTGCCAAAGAAAAGGGGGCAGTCTTCCTTATGGAGATTGGCGACAAGCTGGCTGATGGAAAGCCCCACGACGGCCGGGCGCCGGACTATGATGACTGGCATCTGAACGGTGATATTATTGTGTGGTACCCTGTTCTGGGCCACGCATTGGAACTGTCCTCCATGGGGATCCGTGTGGATGAAGAAGCCCTTGCGCAGCAGTTAAAGCTGGCAGGCTGTGAGGAACGGGCAGAACTGCCCTTCCAGAAGGCTATTCTGGAGCAAAAGCTGCCCTATACTGTAGGCGGCGGAATCGGCCAATCCCGAATCTGCATGTTCTATCTGCGCAAAGCTCATATTGGAGAGGTGCAGGTATCCATCTGGCCCGATGAGGTACGCAGGACGGCTCAGAAGCATGGAGTGACTTTGCTGTAATTACTTTTATTATGGAATTATATCCCTTGCCTTTGTAGAAAATTCTGCTATAATAAAATTATTCTTAAATATAAGGATCGTCCGGACAGAGAATAAACTTCTTTATTCAGCTGCGGCGAGCATGAGTTTTTGATTTATGGTATAATCCAACAGAGGTAATATTTATGGTAAGCGCAATTTCTGGTTTGAATTCTTATTACAACGTCTATCGGTATTCCGGCACTGCCAATCTCATGGCGGGCCAGACGAATCAAACGCAAAATGTTAAAAACAAAAACACTGTTGCTGTGTTAAGTCCCCATCGAGCTGCTGATCCAGAAACTCCTGTTCAGCCCATACGTCCTGTTCTCTCAGTGAATCCGGATGCTGCAACTCCTGTAATATCTGCTGCACCTTCACAAACGGAGACTTACGCTGCAGAACAAGCTGTCCGATTTCGAATCCAATATGCAGCTCCCGGCAACGCTGATACTCCCAAAGGAGCCCTGGCTGCTTCGGTATCCCAGCCGTTTACAAATAACGAACTGCCTGCAGGATTGCATCTTGATCCGGCAGAGCTGGCCGTACGAATGCGGATTCAATATGTAGATCCCCCGGCAGGGACAGCAGCCCCGGAAAGCATGTCAGGTATCGATGATGTCCAAAAGGCCAGCGAGGAGGGCCATTGCGAAACCTGTGAGAAGCGCAAATATCAGGACGGTTCTGATGACCCCAGCGTTTCTTTCCAGACACCTACCCGGATTGATCCGGATACGGCAGCCGCTGCTGTCCGAGGACATGAGATGGAGCATGTATTTCATGAGCAATCCAAAGCGGAGCGTGAAGACCGCAAGGTAGTGAGCCAAAGCGTAACCTTACATACGGATATTTGCCCGGAATGCGGCAAGGTATATGTATCAGGCGGTACCACCCGCACTGTTACAAAGGCGGATAATGAGCCTGAAGCTGCCCTTTCTGATAATTCAAAAAGTGATAAAAAATGACCATAAGAAGAGGACTGTCGCCATTATGTGACAGTCCTCCAAATATTCTTATTTCCATCGCAGCGAGAACAGACTCAGCGGCAGCATGCCTGCCTTCATCTCCTCTAAACATTTCATTTTAGCATTCAAAGCCTGCGCATAAAAGAACAAAACGGAAGACACTATCTGTATCCCCGTTTTGTTTTCCTTATGCCAGTACAGGCTCTTTCCCTAAAAGAACAGCTTCTATTTCTTCTTCCTCTTTACCTTTTTCCTTACCTTTTTTTCGCTTTCCTCTGCAATTTCCTTTGTGATTTTCTCAACCTCGGGGCGCATGATTTCTAATAATGCCTCGCACATACTCTCATCTCCTCAATTATCTGCTTGTTTGCCCGGATGCTTACTTCCAGTACGGAATCCGCAAGCTCCTTGTCATACTTCCGTGAAAGACCACCTATCCTTTCCAGAAGTTCTCTCATTTCCTGCTTTTGCATCTTGTCAGATAATGCCTTGAGCCATGCATGGCTCGTCTGTTTTAATTCCTTTCCCACAATAATCTGTGCAGGAAACAGGACGGCTCCCATAACATAATATATTCCGGGATATGGATTTTCCATCTTGATCTCATGCTGAGCAAAATACCGAAATAGCCCCTCCGGTTTCGTATCACGGATAAGTGATATGGTAATATCATCAGTTATCCTTTCTTTACTTTCTTATAACATATGTCTCAATTTTTACAACCGGCAGGATTCTGCAGTTTTAATTTGAAAAATGGACATGTTTTGTTACACAATTCAAAGCACCTTGCAAACTCATGTCTATTCCGCTTGTCAAGAATGCCGCCTGCTCCGCCTCTTTGGATTCCGGGTAAAATACGAGAATGGCCGTATAAAATTCTTTTGCCATCAAATCCGATATTTCCAAATTCTCAAAAACGTCCCTTAACTTGGTCTGCATTTTCCCGATGGCGGGATTTGCTCATATTCCCCGAAAACGGACTTTCCGCTCTTTAAGTACCGAAGCTTATCCAGAAGATATCTTCTCAAGGCCAGCTCGCCAAGGAGCGAATCAAGATTGGCAATCGCCATATACGGGCCCGGATCGCTTCTGAACTTGCACGCAGGTTCATGCCTTTTTTTAACTCGGAGCCTATCGACACATAAAGCGGCTCTTTCCAGTTACACACCCTTACTATCATGCAAGGAGCCGTCGGACATAAATATTGTAACAGCTTTAAGGGTCTCGAATCTTTTTCCTCTTCCATGTTAAGCTGTGAAAACAGGTTATCCCGAAGATAGCCGCAGGCGTTATCGAGCCCGGATTCCTCCATTCTTACAGGCATGATCATGGCTTCTTAAAAATGGCATGTTCGCCAAAAATACTGCAGCCTGCATATCCTTCGTTTTTCCTATCCATATTCATTCCTCCTTCTTGTGCGAGCCGTTTTTCTGCAACGAAAAAACTGCCACAACAATTGTGACAGTCTTTACATGAAAAACTTCGCTCTATTTTCGTAACAGGTCTGGTTTAACCCTTACGCATCCTTGGCGCATGAACGCCTTGTGACTATTAATAATAACAAAAATTAGTATTATCATCATAACATAAAGGATATATATATGCAAGATTTATTAAGCATTTACATTATACGTTTACATTTCCGGACCTGCTCTTCTCTTTATTAATTGAACGCAAAATTTAATGGTAAAACTACGAAAGGGAAACATCAAAATGGAAAAATACGATAATTCAAAGTACACTTATGAACAGGTCCTTGCCGGAATCGGTTATTACATGCAGGACGACTTGCTTCGCATAAGTAACGGGGTAAAAATCATGCAGCAAAAGCTAAATAATGCCAGATACCTCTGCGGAACTGCAGATGGAAAATTTGGAGCAAAAACGAATACGGCCGTAAGAAGTTTTCAATCCGCAAAAGGTCTCGCCGTGGATGGAAAGGCGGGCAGAAACACGCTTGCCCTTTTAGATTCAACGGTCTCCGGCCTTACGGCCGATAACAGCACGATCCCAGGTAGCAGCTTTACTTCTTTCAAGCAAAGGCATGGGACTATAATCAAATCGTATGCTACCCAATATGGCATTGATGAAAATATCCTTGGCGGCTTTCTCTTGGTTGAATCCAGTGGTTCCGGATTTACCAACGGAAAAGTTAAAATTCGGTTGGAGAACCATCATTTTCTTAAGGGAGATGCTGCCCGTTATAAGGGTATTTACTTTGACTATGGCTCCCCATCTTACAAGGGCCATATTTATAGAAAAGATGGCTCGGATATCTGGATGAGTTGCCATCAAAATCAGACACAGGAGAATGACGCTTTCGCCTTTGCTATATCTTTGAACCCTGCGAAGGCCTACGAAGCTACGAGTATGGGGCTTGCCCAGATTATGGGCTTCAATTATAAGAGATGTGGCTATAGCTCCGCCCAGGAAATGTATGATGATTTTGCTACCGGAGAAGCGGCCCAGCTAAAGGGTCTTATATGTTTTATTGCTTCCGATCTCAATTTGCTAAAAGCCTGCCAGGATAAAAATTACCGCACTATGGCATCCCTGTACAATGGCTCTGGCAACGTAAACATATATGCACCTAAGATTGAAAAAGCCTATAAAGAGTACAAAAATATCCTATCTACGTGACTGTTCTATTTGTGAAATTTACACCTGTTTCTGCAGCAGAGTTGATATAGCTCAATAAATATCATTTCCGTTGAGCATATTCCTGGCAGTTAAATCTCGCAACTATCTTCTATATTAAATTCATTTTTTCATAGCAAAGGAAAAAGATATTTAATTAATTAAAAATTCGATTTTAGGTATTCCAAAATATGCTGCATAAGAGCATTTTTAAAAGTAGGCCCCCAATCCAATATAGGTTTTGAGGGGCCTGCTTAGTTACATGATTACAAGGATCTTTTTAAAGAACCGTTGCTTGTAATTAAGCAAATTCTTCAATAGTAATATCTCTCACGGAAAATATTGTGCTGTTTTTTCCTTAATTTCACAAATCTTAAAGTATTATCGTATCCATAAATGTATTTTTAAGTTCTCTCTTGGAATTTTTATCTAAATAGGGTACTATAGGTTTAGTAAATAAACATTTTAAAAGGGTGCAAATGGAACACTGCAACAACTCCCCGTAATCGAATATCATAATTATGGATTTTATATCGATGGCGACGAAAAAGCGATAAATAAAAATAATTCATATCTAATACTAGATGGAAATGAATATTTTTCCAGAGAGTTCATAGAAGCTCTGCTACCAGAAAACGCAAATTTACCTATAAATAATGAAGCAGTATTTATAGGTAAAATTATTGCAGATAAAGTAAATCTTTTTAACCAAACAGTAATGGAAAAGCAATATTGCAGTATACAAAACACCGCAACAGATTCATATGGCAATACATATTCAAATTTACTTTTTATGAGTACTGAATATTATACAAATTCTGATTATAGAAGCCGCTATTTATAATTAAATAATTTATTATAATGTCATTAAGAGAAAATCCGCAAAATAGATTTATTCTTTCAAAAATTATAAAAATAGGTTGATAAATTAATAACATATAAGAAATAAGCGAGATAACTTTCTTTGAAAGGGAAAGCATTTTTAATTCTAATTATATTTTTAATTGCTCTGTCTTCCTGCAAATCAGAGCATAAAAGGTTACTAAAAAGCACGGCATTATTGAATTTTCCAGACACTGTAGAATATATACCATCCGTTGAAGAAGCAAATGTGTTGGAAGCAGCCGAGACCATCTGTTGGGTGAACCATTATTATAACAGGGGGATCTACGAAAAGGACGGCTATACCTATCGACAATTTCGGGACGGGCTTTACAGAAGGCAGGAAGGGACTGATATCTGGGAATTGCTGTGTGAGGTACCTATTCACACAGGAAGAGGGCTCACGGCTTATAAAAGCAAGATGTACTTTACCTGTTACCAAGCTGCAAAGGATGTTCAGGGAAGCGGTTGGAATAACTCTGTTTTTTATCTGGATCTGGATACGATGGAATATGGTGAGCTGCTCTCCACCGAATCGCTTGCTTCTACAGTAGTTGTCTATGACAGCTGCCTGTATTTTCAGTATTTGAAAGAAGGCTATATGCAATATGATGGCTACTTACTGGATGAATCCGGAGAAGTTTTGGAAAAACTGGATGCCGAATCAGAAGATTTTCTCTGTTATGAGCAGAATCAATATAATATAGCGGAATACGAAACCATAAGTCCATCCAGCCATGTAAATGTATTCGTAAACCCTTACGAAGTTGTCAGCACTATGAAATCAGAAGTTATTCCTATTCCTTACTGCGCTTCTGTCTTAAATGGAAAAACTGTCTTCCAACAGCAAAATGATGAGAGTTCGTTCCATTACTTTCTACGTGATTTGAAAACGGGGGAAGAAAGCCTGCTCTTTGACGCATCTGCCATTTTATTTATCACAGATGACGGTATCCTTTATTTTGCAACTGCCGGAAATATGGTTAAGTACTATTCTTTCGCAGATCATACAAGCCAGGAGGTTGTTCTGCCGGAATTTGAAGAAACCCATAATTTACACATAGATTCTTATCTTACTTATGATGAACAGGCATTTTATTTCTATGATTACGGGGAGGACTCCGGAATACCAAGGATCTTGCGGCTATCATATAATGATTGGTCTTTAGATGTTGTGGCAGAAGGTGAAATTCTATCTGAAACAGAGGATTACCGGGTGAACCAGGTAGACGGAGAATATTTTTATCATGGGGATCAGATGTATCCGGTGCCATAAGATAATTGAACTAATAAGATGAATAGGTTTCAAATTAGGGAATAAACGAGGATTCTCCATATTTTCTTTTAATTCCCACAATTACATCGCTTGTTATTAGTTGAACGCAGATAGGCGATTTAGTAAAATATATATAAGCTTTAATATGCTGTAGGAGGATATTCATATGCGTAAAAAACTTGTTGTAATTGGAATTTTATTATTAGCTTTCATTGTTACCGTGTTTATAAAATTTTATGGAACTACAACATCAAATAATAACGTTAGTCTTGATGGGCTATCTATTAATCTCGACAGTAGCTGGGATTATGAAAACGCTGATATTTTCCCTCCGATAGAGACAGAGGATATAAAAATACTAAATGGGAAAAAAATACTTAAAAATGCAGGGAACGATTCAAATGATAAAGAAGTAAGTTTGCAAATTGAACATTATGTATTAGCATCTGGTACTTTTAAAGAATATTTGGATAATAATATTATGACGTATTCATTAGAAGAAGACATTGTTTTTGATGAAGCATTCAAAATAGATAATTATGAAGCCAGAAAAATACTTATAAAAACAGACTCTTTTGTGCAATATATGGTTGTGGTAGGAAAGAATAATTATTTTTTCACTCTTGTTTATAACATGTTTCCAGAAAATTATGAGCTGAATATGGATGAAATAGAGACATCTATTACTACGATTAAGATCAGCTCTGTTAGATGAAAAATCTCTATAATCATTATAAAAACTATATTTATAAAATTTTCTTACTCTTTTGTAAAAAGAACAGGATGTTGCAGTATGAAAATCATGCCGCAACATCCCGTCCTTTTTAACTATTCGATAGTTTTCTCATGGTTTACAAGATCATTTAAAACAATCATCTTAATTTTGTTTTCCTGATCGAATACTACCATTGAATCTGAGGTAGTGGTTCCATTCCAGCAAATAGGATAAGATACTACAAAATCGCCTACCTCAATTTTGCAGTCTGACAAACTATTTACTAAAATACCGGCCTCTATTAATTCCACAACCCTTCCCAAGTCTTTTAATCCGGACAATCTATCACATAGAAGAGAAAAAACTTCTATTGCCAATGTTGAAATATTGTCCGAATTCACTTTGTTAATTAATTCAACCATCGCATCTCCTATGTCATGAACAGACATAAGGATGCCGTATTCCGGAAATAATATTTTTTCAGCAATGCCCGAGATGACTTCTGGTATAAAACCGTTATACATACCAATATTAATTATATCAACCCTTTTCCCTACTAACGGATATTCTACGTAAGATTCATTTGAGCTTTCCGGATAAACGTATGGAGTAATTTGACATATTCCCTCTCCATCTGAATACTCATAGGAATTTGGGTGTTTCTCTCGAATCTGCTGAATTGCCCTTAAAAGCATTCTAGTAACGTCGTAATGAGAATAGATTATATCCAACTCATTAAAAGCAGAATAGAACATAAACAGGCAAATGCCCCCAATGACTGTCAAATATTCTTCGTTACTTAAAATTTCAGGATCCTGTGCTTCAGGACTCGCAACTTCATAACCACAAATCCTGCATTTACAAGTTTCTCTCAAAAAGACCATGTCATGCTTTGTAACATCCTGATAATTCTCATGACCCCACAGCATCGTGCCATCAAAACCCGTATACCTTCCAGATGCAACGTCTCTGTCTAAGTCAAATGCTTCCGTAAAATACGGTGTATTAACAAAGTTCTTCAATTCCTGTATCTGATCAAACGCCCAATTTTCCGGCATTCGGAAGCCCATGTTTCCGCTGTAGCCAGTGGACATATCCGCCACAAAGCTGCTGCAGGCCAGTTTCTTTTCAGATACCCTGGTACAGATATTCCTTGATGCATAGATTCCGATTTTATACTTGATTCCATGCTCGTTAAAATACGCATTTATGCCTTGAAAATGCGGTATAACGATTGTAGTGGTCTGCGCATCCGTAAAATCATAATCTACGGCAAAATAAATGATTTCGTCAAGAGGAATTCTTAAATTTTTAGCCGCTTCATATGCTTTCTGGGCATCCGAATATCCTTTTGAATAGTTGAAGTAGGTTGCGCTCGCACCGCCATCCTGATAAATCGCAAAAATCCTTAACCCGGCCGTAGTAATAGCCGAAATCTCTTCTGATGTCAATGCCTTTGATACGGAAATACCATTCTTTCTAACTGTTCCGGTCAAATAGCGTCCCACATAATTATAACCCTTAGCCTTAATCCCCTGTGCTTTTCCAAGATCCAGAATCGTGGAACAGTCGCAGGCACCGGCATGCCGGCTTACATCACCTTTACTTAGCAACAAGGAAGCCCAGGTTTTACGTTCAACCGTTCCTAAAGTAACGGATGAATTCTGATTCAGACACATGAATTTCTGAAAATCTTCAACTGCCGCTTTCACGGAAATATCAAAAACGCCATCCAGGCCAACATCTCTGAGATACATGCAGGCGAGAGCCATCTGCAGAATCCTAACAAATGCTTTTTTATCTGACGCCTGTGATAAAACGGGTGCATTGTTCAAAGTATTTGTTCCCACAATTCCATCTACTCCCGCAACATTGGGGTTTGAAGGGTTTATGGCCTTTGCTTCCTCATACTGCAGGGCGTAAATAATTGCCTTGGACATGTTTCTTTCCGGTATGCCGTTGCATGGAATCAATCCAATGTTCTGCCAGTAGTAATCGGAATAATTGCGATTTAAGTACTGCTGCATTTCCCGTACATAACCATGTCCGGAATTACTTAGAACAAAGGGATCCGTGTTTAACAGGGCTTTCATATGGCGTGCATCCATTCCCCATCCGGAAATGCCCGTATAGGATCTGAACTGGGCAATTGCCGATGTAACATAGTCACCGTAGATTCCATCAAAGGTGAAGCAATTGATACCCTTACATAAAAATCCCCCCTGCAGAATATAGATTATGTTTTCGTTTGTTACGGTTTCGTCAATCCCGCCATCTCCAAAACGATCATTAAAATATTTAATGGTAGTCGGACCAAACGTGCCGTTCGGGGTGGGTACGCCCAGCTCAACCTGCAGGGCATGGACAAGCGCCTTGCAAGTACCCTGGCCAATAATACCATCCTCCGTAATTTTCGTGTACCCTGTCTTTCCCTGGTATTCAGAATTATACCACTCCTGTACTTTCTGAACCCAATAATCCGGTTTTGCTGCCATTCTTTTTC